>CAZNQK010000014.1:0-39367 GCA_964575165.1 uncultured Aquihabitans sp.
TCTTCATCTCCTTCGGCGAGCACGACATGGCCGAGAACATCATCCACCTGGTGCTCGCCCGCCTGCCCGAGGCCCCGGCCGGGACCAAGGGCATCTCGCTGTTCATCGTCCCCAAGTTCCTCGTCGGAGACGACGGCGCCCCCGGAGAGCGCAACGACGTCCGTTGCGTCTCGATCGAGCACAAGATGGGCATCCACTCCTCTCCCACCTGCGTCATGAGCTACGGCGACGACGGCGGCGCGATCGGCTACCTGGTCGGCGAGGAGAACCAGGGTATGAGGGCCATGTTCACGATGATGAACTCGGCACGCATCGCTGTCGGCATCCAGGGCGTGGCGATCGGCGACGCCGCCTACCAGAAGGCGCTCGCCTACTCGCAGGAACGTCGACAGGGCCGCGAGGTCGGAGGCGACTCCAAGGAACCGGCGTTCATCGTCGCCCACCCCGACGTGCGGCGCATGCTGCTGTTCATGCGCAGCCACATCGAGGCCATGCGGTCGCTGATCGTCTACAACGCCGCCGCCCTCGACCTGTCCCGCGCCCTCGACGGAGAGGACGCGGAGCGGTGGGCCGAGATCGCCGAGCTGCTCACGCCCGTCACCAAGGCGTGGTGCACCGACGTCGGCGTCGAGGTCACCTCGACCGCCCTCCAGGTCTTCGGCGGCATGGGCTACATCGAGGAGTCCGGCGTCTCCCAGCACTTCCGTGACATGCGCATCGCCCCCATCTACGAGGGGACGAACGGCATCCAGGCGATGGACCTCGTCGGACGCAAGCTCGGTCTCCGCATGGGCGGCGTCGTCAACGACCTCATCGCCCGCATGACCGACACCGTGGCCGAGCTCGACGCGGCCGGAGACGAGCTCGCATCGATCCGTGACGCCCTCCGTGACGCGATCGGGGTGCTCACCGGGACGACCGGTTGGATCATGACCAACGGTCTGGCCGACCCCAAGGACGCTCTCGCCGGCGCCACGCCGTACCTTCGCATCTTCGGGACAGTCACCGGCGGCTGGCTGCTGGCCCGCCAGGCGCTGGCCGCCCGCCGCGAGCTCGAGGCCGGATCGTCGGACACTGCGTACCTGGAGGCCAAGGTCGTCACCGCCCGCTACTACGCCGAGCAGCACCTCCCGCAGGTGGCCGGGCTCGTCGGAGCCGTCCAGGGCGGTGCGTCGGTGCTGTACGACATCGATCCCGAGCAACTCGCCTCGGTCTGATGCTCGACCACGTCTTCACCGACGCCATCGGCGCCCTGCGCGACGCGCTCGAGAAGGCGCTGCTCGAGCGCCAGGCGTTCGAGGAGCGGTTCCAGTCCGACGTGCTTCTCGGCGACCTCACCTGGGAGACCTCCTACGGGCTGCCCGGCGAGGGGCTGCCACCCCGGGTCAGGGCCGACCTGACCCTCGAGTGGCCGACCTGGTCGCAGGCCGCGTACCGCTCCTGGTACATCGAGGAGGAGCTTCCAGAGCTCCCCCGCATCGACATCGAGGTGGTTCTGCGCATCCAGCGCCTCGTGTCATCGCCCGACCCGCGCACGGTGCTCGACGCCCTCCCTCCCGAGAGCCCGGCCATCGGCGGCGAGCGCCTGCACCGTTCGGGCCCCACCGTGGAGGCCGTCTCGAACGAGGACCTCACCGAGACCGAGCACGCCATCGAGATCTCCTACGAGGGCAGCTACGAGCTCGACGAGGCCACGCTCGCGGACGGAACCACGCTCGATGACCACTTCGGGGCGATGGGCGGTTGGATCAGCTCCACCCTCGTGCGACTCGGGGACCTGAACTTCGAGTTCCTGCCGCCGCTCGAGAAGGACGAGGATGGATGAGTTGATCGCTGTTGAGCGCTCCGACGGCCACGCCGTCGTCACGCTCCAGCGCCCACAGGTCAGAAACGCCCTCAGCGCCGCTTCGAGGACCGCTCTGCACCGGACCATGAGCGAGCTCGATGCCGATCCCGATGTCGGTGCGGTCGTCCTCACCGGTGCCGATCCTGCGTTCTGCGCCGGCCTCGACCTCAAGGAGCTCTCGGCATCTCCGGGACAGCTCGGCGGCGGGTTGGAGGGGTCGAGCGACCTCCGCCTTCCCCTCCCGAGGATGTCGACGCCGGTCATCGGGGCGATCAACGGCGTGGCGATAACCGGCGGACTCGAGCTTGCGCTGGCGTGCGACTTCCTCATCGCGTCGGAGCACGCCCGTTTCGCCGACACCCACGCCCGTGTCGGCATCATGCCCGGGTGGGGACTCACGGTCCTGCTGCCGCAGGCGGTCGGGATCCGCCGGGCCCGGGAGATGTCGGCGACCGGCAACTTCGTCGACGCCCGCACGGCCTACGACTGGGGGCTCGTCAACCACGTCGTCGACCACGTCGATCTGCTGCCCACGGCGCGGACGTTGGCGGCCGACATCGCCGGCAACGACGCCGACGGGGTGCGGAGGATCCTCGCGACCTACGCCGAGGGTTCACTGACGACCGCTGCCGAGGCACTGGACCTGGAGCAGCGTGTCAGTCGCGAGTGGCTGGCCCGGTCCACACCGGACCTCGATGCCCGTCGCCGAGCGGTCACGCAACGCGGCAGGAGCCAGATCTGACCCGACCCGTCGGGCCCTACACGCTGCCCGGGCGGGGCGGGATCGGCTCGAACTCCGCGTCTCGCTTGTCGGCCTTGGCTCCGAACTCCTCGAGCATGTCTCCCGGCTGGAACATGCCGGCCTGCCACCCCGCCATGTACTTCAGGCTGTCGGCGACGGTGTGGTCGCGGGCGAAGTTGATCATCTCCTTGGTGCCCCAGATCGCCAGCGGCGACTTCGACGCGATGCGGGCCGCAATCTCGAGCGTCCCGTCCACGAGCGACTCGTGGTCGTCGAAGACCTGGTTCACGAGGCCGCACTCATAGGCGCGCTGGGCCGGCATCCTCTCGCCGGTGTAGGCGAGCTCACGGGCGACGCCGTCAGGGATGATCTTCGGAAGACGCTGCAAGGTGCCCACGTCCGCGGTCATGCCGATGTTGATCTCCTGCACGCAGAAGAAGGCGTCAGCAGTGCAGTAGCGCATGTCCGCCGCCGACACCATGTCGACCGCTCCACCGATGCAACCGCCCTGGATCGCGCACAGCACCGGCATGCGCGCCTGCTCCAGCGCTGTGAACGAGTTCTGGAGGTGCTGTACCAGCATCCAGAGGTGCGCCCGCTGGCGGCCTGCCTCCGTCGCGCCGGACGCTCCGCCCAGCCCTCCCCCACCGGTGAACACCGACAGGTCCATGCCGGCGCAGAAGTGCTTGCCTGTCGAGGACACGACGATGACCCGGGCGGAGCCCGAGGCGTCGATCTCACCCACGATCGCGGGCAGGTCGGACCAGAAGCTCGGGACCATCGAGTTGTACGCATCGGGCCGCGACAGCTGGATGTGGGCGACATCATCGGACGTGGAGACTTCGAAGCACTCGTACACGTGATCGACGGTACACGTGGACGACCGATCCTGCCGGACCCGTGACCATCTGTAGCATTCCCGCCAACGGACCGGCGGCCGGCGGCGCTCGTCGGGACGGACGACCGGCGCAGGAGGGAGACGCGGCGTGGAGAGGACCGACGATCGGGCCGACCCGTACCGGCTGCCGCGCTCGGTGATCCCGTCCCACTACGAGCTCGAGCTGGTCGTCGATCCCGAGCGGAGCGACTTCACGGGCAGCGTGCGCATCCACGTCGAGGTCCGCGAACCGGTCCGTCGCGTTGTCCTGAACTCGCTCGACCTCGACCTGCGCTCAGTCGCCGTCACGACCTGCACCGACGAGACGTGGACACCGACGAGCAGCCTCGACGTCGACCGGGAGCGGGCGACGCTGCACCTCGACCGAGAGCTGCCGGTCGGACATGCACGCATCGACATCGACTTCGCCGGCCGCTTCTGCGAGTCGCTCGTCGGGCTGTACCGCTCCGCGTTCACGGTCGAAGGCGCAGAGGCCCACCTCGCCGTGACGCAGTTCGAGTCGACGCACGCCCGCAGGGCGTTCCCGTGCTTCGACGAGCCCGACATGAAGGCCACCTTCGGCGTCCGACTGGTCGTGCCCGGCGATCTCGTCGCCGTGTCCAACGGAGCCGAGACGGCACGCGAGCCTCTCGGCGACGGGACCGACCGCGTGACCTTCTCCGACACCATCGTCATGTCGACCTACCTCGTCGCCATGGTGGTCGGACCGCTCACGTCCACGGCGACGCGCCTGGTCACCGGCGTCGAGCGGGCCATCCCGCTGCGCGTCGTCTGCCCGCCAGGCTCGGAGCATCTCGGCGAGTTCGCCCTCGACGTCGCCGACGCCGGCCTGCGGTTCTTCGAGGACTACTACGGACTGGCCTACCCGGGCGACAAGGTGGACCTCGTCGCCGTACCCGACTTCGCGTTCGGCGCGATGGAGAACCTCGGCTGCATCACGTTCCGCGAGGTGGCGCTGCTCGTCGACCCCGACGATGCCACGCAGCCCGAGCTGCAACGGGTCGCCGACGTGGTCAACCACGAGCTCGCGCACATGTGGTTCGGCGACCTGGTCACGATGAGCTGGTGGGAGGGGATCTGGCTCAACGAGGCGTTCGCCACGTTCATGGAGGTGATGGCGACCGATTCCTACCGGCCGGACTGGGACGCCTGGACCGGGTTCGGCCTCACCGGTGCCGCCGCCTTCGACACCGACTCCCTCCGCAGCACTCGACCGATCGAGTTCCCCGTGACCAGCCCCGCAGAGGCCGAGGCGATGTTCGACGTCCTCACCTACGAGAAGGGGGCGTCGATCGTCCGGATGCTCGAGCAGTACCTCGGCGCGGAGACGTTCCGCGACGGCATCCGTGACTACCTCGCGACCCACTCGTGCGGCAACACCCGGACCGGTGACCTGTGGGACGCCATCGAGCAGGCATCAGGCGAGCCCGTGCGCCGCATCATGGACGCGTGGATCCACCAGGGTGGACATCCCGTCGTGGTGGTCGAGCCCACCGACACGGGTCTCGAGCTGTCGCAACGACCGGCGGGGCCGTACGCCCGAAGGACGTGGTCGGTCCCGATGGTGGTGACGACGACCGTCGACGGGCTCGAGCGACGCAGCCCGGTGCTGCTGGAGGACGCCTGCAACCTCGATCTGGGCGGAACCCCGACGGCCGTGCGCGTCAACACGGGCGGGAACGGCTTCTTCCGTTGTTCGCTCCCGTCGTCGCTCTGGGCGACGGAGTTGGCCGGTGCCCAAACCACACCCCTGGAGCGCGTCGTCGTGATCGACGACCTCTACGCCGCGCTGCTCCGGGCGGAGATCGACGACGAGGAGGTAGCATCGGCGCTCCGACTGGGCGGCTGGCGGGAGACCGACCCTTCGGTGTGGCGCCGGATCGCACAGGCGGTCTGCGACCTCCGTCGTCTCCGGGGGATGCACGGCGACCCGCTCAGCGTCCGACTCGCACACGACCTCGCAGCGACTCCCCTGGAACGGGTCCAGGAGATGCTCTCCCTCGCCGGAGCACACGACCGCTCCAGGTGGCAGGACGTCCGGGGGACGCTCGTGTCGCTGCTCGGAGTCGTCGGCGCCGACGCCGACGCACGTGAGCTTGCGTCGGAGGTCTTCCACGGCGAGGCCGAGGTCGACGCCTCCCTGGCGACGGCCGCGCTCGACGTCGTCGCGGCGACGGGCGACTCCGAGGAGCACGCCATGATCGAGCGCCGTTGGCGCACCGCGACGACACCGCAGGAGACGATCCGACACCTCCACGCACTGGCCGACACCCCCATCCCCGACCGGTTCGACCACGTGCTGGAGCTGACCCTCAGCGAGGTCAGGGCCCAGGACAGCGCGTACGTGCTGAGGCGGGCGCTCGGCCATCGACTGCACGCCGATCGCGCCTGGGCGTTCGTGACCGGACGCTGGGACGACGTCGTCACCAAGGTCCCCGCCTCCTCTCTCGTACGGATGCTCGAAGGGGTTCGGACCTTCACCGACCCGCAACTGGCCCGGTCCGTCGTGGAGTTCTCGGCCTCGCACCCGTTGCCGTCCGGCGAGCTCGTGCTGGCGCAGCACCTGGAGCGCATGTGGATCACCGTCGCCGCGGCCGAGAGGACGAGATGCCGTCGTGACGCAGGGAGCGACAGCACGGCTCAACCCACGCGAGGATGACCGTCGCCCACTCCCGGAGCACCGTCGAGCACCTCGCCCGACCGGGAACACGGGGCATCGGACTCGACGTCTTCGCCGTGGAGGACCGATCCGCCCAGGTGCTGTGGTCGGACCTGCCCGCGTGCCGCGTGACCGTCACCTGCCGACGCGACGACAGGGTCGTCTGGCAGAGGACGCTCGACCACCTCGGCGGACCCGGCGCCGTCGAGCTCACGGAGCTGCTCCCCGAGAGCCGCCACGAGGTCGAGCTGCACAGCAGCGACGGACACCACGCCCGTCGGGACCTCCGCACCCTCGCGACACCTCCGGGAGAGGAGCTGTTCCGCTTCGCCACCCTCAACGACCTCCACCTGGGACGCGAGGAGCACCGCTCCATGGCCGGCCACCCCCATCGTCGTCGACCCTTCGACATGGCCGACGACGCACTCGCCGACGCGCTGGCATGGGGAGCGGAGCTCGTGGTCCTCAAGGGAGACGTGTGCGACGAGTCCTACGAGCGCTTCTGGGACCAGGCCGCCGAGCTGCTGCGGCCGGTTCCCGTCGACGTGGTGATGCTGCCGGGGAACCACGACACCGGATCGCTGCGTCGCGTCGAACCCGAGGTCGCTGCTGCCGCCCGGGGTCTGCGGATGATCCGCGACGTCGAGCACCTCGACATACCCGGGCTCCGCGTCGTGATGATGGAGTCGGGCGTGCCCGGCAACGGCTGGGGGCACGTGGCGCGACACGCGGACCAGGTGGCGGCGCTGGCTGCCGACGGTCGGGGTGACGGTCGTGCCACGTTCGTTGCCACCCACCACCAGGCTCAGCGGTTCCGGGTCCCTTACCACTGGCCGCACGGGATCCCGGCGCCCGACGCGAAGCGCTTCGCACGTGCACTGCACGCGGCGGACCCGGCCGCCATGATCAGCTCGGGACACACCCACAGGTGTCGCCTCCGTGGCATCGGTGGCGTGACGTGGAGCGAGGTCGCTGCCACGAACCACTTCCCGGCGGTCTGGGCCGGCTACCGCGTGTTCGCCGGGGGGTTGATGCAGGTCGTGAGACGGACCGCTGCTCCGGAGGCGCTGGCGTGGAGCGAGCACGGGCGCTCGTGGCTGAGGGGCGTGTGGGCGCTGTGGTCCACCGGCTCGATCCAGGACCGGTGCTTCACCCGCGCGTGGGACCGCTCGCCGTGACGCCAGCGTCGAGGAAGGCCGTGGCGACAGCCGCGTGCACGGCGATCCCCGTCGCCATGGCGTCCTCGTTGAGGACCATGCGGTTGGAGTGGCACGCCGGAGCGACGAACGGGTTGGGCTCGTCGGGCGGACAGACGCCGAGGAAGAACATGGCGCCCGGGACCTTCCGGAGCACGTAGGAGAAGTCCTCCGCGCCCATGACCGGTGACGGCATCTCAGCCACGTGGTCGGCTCCCACGACGTCCGCCACCACATCCGATGCCCACGAAGTGAACCGTGGATCGTTCACCGTGACCGGGTAGCCCTCCTCCACCACGACCTCGGCGGTGCAGCCGTGCGCCGCGGCGATGCCATCGACGACCTGGCGTATCCGGTCCCAGACCGCGTGACGGACGACCTCGTTCACCGTACGGAGCGTGCCCTCGAGCTCGGCGGTCTCGGGGATGACGTTGTTGGTCGTCCCCGTGCTGATCCTGGCGATCGTCAGCACGGCGGGGTCGAACGCGTCGACGGTCCGGGTGATCATCGACTGGAGAGCGAGCACGATCTCGCACGCGACCGGCACGGGGTCCGTCGCCCAGTGCGGGCTCGACGCGTGACCGCCGCGTCCCGTCACCTCGATGCGGACCACATCCGCGCTGGCCAGGGCGGGACCTGACCGGTGGACCACGAAGTCGGACCAGAGGTTAGGAGCGATGTGCAGGGCGAACGCCGCGTCGACACCGTCGAGCACGCCCTCGTCGATCATGAACGCTGCTCCTCCGCTCCCCTCCTCGCCCGGCTGGAACATGAAGCGCACCCCGCCGGCCAGCTGGTCGCGGCGTTCTGCGAGCAGTCGAGCAGCACCGACGAGCATGGCGGTGTGGGCGTCGTGTCCACACGCGTGCATGACCCCGTCCACGGTGCTCGCGAACTCGAGCCCCGTGTCCTCGGGCATGGGAAGGGCGTCCATGTCGCCGCGCAGCAGGATCGTCGGCCCGTCACCCGCGCCGCCCCGGAGATCGGCGACGACCGATGTGAGCGCGTCGCCGGTGCGGACCTCGAGGCCGAGCCCGTCCAACGCCTCGACGACGGCGGCCTGGGTGCGCGGGATGTCGTTGCCCAGCTCCGGATGGAGGTGCAGCGAGCGACGTAGAGCGACGACGTCGGGGAGCAGCCCCTTCGCCGCATCGCGGAGCGCCTCGACGGCGGGTTCGGTCATGGTCATGTCATCCCCCTGTCGGACGGTCGTCGGGCCGCCGCTCAGTTCCTCACGGTGAGACGAGCGCCAGCACCAACCCGATCTGGCCGAGATGGTACGTCGTCATGACGACCAGCCGTGACTGGGGGAAGTCCTTCACGAACCTCGTCAGCCCGATGACGGCGTCGGAGACGTAGAAGAGGACCGCGCCGACGACGGCGATCGCGACTCCGGTGCCGATGGCGCTCGCCACCATGACGGAGATCACCGTGATGTAAAGCGTGACGGGCACTGCGAGACGGTTGTCCCGGCGTCTGGCACCGGCGACGATCGGACGTCCGATCAGCGCCATGAGCACCACGACGATCGCGATCCCCCCGGCGAAGCGGGCCACGTCGACACCCAGGTTCCAGAGGGCGACGACGTAGGCGACGTGGCCGACCAGGAACGAGGCGAGCCCCTCCACGAAGTGGTCCTCGAGCATGAGGAACACGTCGCCGGCGAGCGAGCACGCCAGGCCGGCCACCATCCACCCACGCGCCGGGCCCGACACCGGCTCGGGGAGAGCCAGGGTCGCCACGATCAGCACCACCATCGTCAGCGGCTTGAAGACGTACTCGATCCGGCGCCGGTCGGCCCAGACCGCCACCCAGTCCGCCGCCGCGACCACCAGCGTCGCCCCGATCAGCACCTGGAACGCGTTCACGCGAAGAGGTCCACGATCGGCGTCCAGTCGAGCGACCGACGCAGCTGCATGCGTGCCTGGATCGCGTGCCGGGGCCGGTCGACGGCGAGAACCCCGGTGCAACGGTCGCCACGCCTGAACGCGGCCACGACGCGCCGCTCGGCGAACGAGCCCTCGAGGACGTGCACCTCGTCGTCACCACCCGGCCGACCGGCCATCTGGATCTTGTGACCGTACTGGTCCGACCAGAACCAAGGGACCGACAGGAACGGCACCGCGCCAGGGTCGCCGCCCAGCAGCCGGAGTGCGGCCGCCTCGCCGTGCTCCATGGCGTGCTCCCAGTGCTCGACGCGCATCCGCTCGCCGAAGTGCTCGTTGACCCAGCTCGCCACATCGCCCGCTGCGGTGATGCCGGGGGCCGCGAGGCAGGTCGCGTCGCACACGACGCCGTCGGCGAGGTCGAGACCCGACCCCTCGAGCCATCCGACGTTGGGGGTCACGCCGATGCCGACGACGACGACGTCGGCGTCGACGACCGAACCGTCGGCCATGCGGACTCCGCTGACGTTCTCTGACCCGTCGTCGACGAGTCCGTCGACCGGCAGCCCGAGACGGACGTCGACGCCGTTGTCGCGGTGGAGGTCGGCGAGGAACGCACCGACCGCGCTCGGCAGGACCCGTCCGAGCGGGGCCGGGGCAGCCTCGATCATCGTGACGGTCGCTCCGAGACCGCGGCAGGTGGCGGCCACCTCGGCGCCGATGAAGCCGGCTCCGATGACGGCAACCCTGGCCGCTCCGCCGTCCAGATCTTCCCGCAGGGCGAGCGCGTCGGAGAGGTTCCGCAGGACGTGGACGCCCCTCAGGCTCGGCCCGCCGAGGGTGCGGGGCGAGGACCCAGACGCGATGACGACTCCGCCGGTCGCCAGCGCCGAGCCGTCCGACAGGCCCAGGGTGAGGGAGTCAACGTCCAAGGACGTCGCGGCGATCCCGAGCCGCAGGTCGAGGTCGAGCGCGTCGACGCGGCTCGCGAGGGGTTGGCGTGCCTGATCCGCGCTCCACTCCCCCGATAGCACCTGCTTCGACAACGGCGGACGGTCCGAGGGCAGCTCAGGCGACGGATCCACCAGGACGAGCGGGCCGTCATGGCCTCGGGCGCGCAGCGTGTCAGCCGCGCTGAGGCCGGCGATGGACGCTCCGACGACCGCGATCGTCGAAGCGGCTGCTCTCGTCACGTCGGTCCACCTCCGGGGCCTGGCACGGGCGCGTCAGGGTGCTCGGCCTCGTCGGGGACCGTCAGCCTTCGACGGTGATGGCCTGCTTCGGGCAGCGACGTGCCGCTTCCTCGACCTTCGCCCGGAGCTCCTCGGACGGCTCCTCCTGGAGCACGTAGAGGAGGTCGTCGTCACGGACCTCGAACACCTCTGGCGCGATCCCCATGCACACGGCGTTCGACTCGCACAGGTCGTAGTTCACGACAACCTTCATGACCCTCACCTCTCACGCACTCCGCCCGGGAATCCGGGCCCTGGCCGCACTCTACCCACCGCCCGGCCTCGTTCAGAAGACCGTGTAGCCGCCGTCGATAACGAGTGTGTCGCCGGTGTGGAACGTGAGGGTCGGATCAGCCAGGAACGCCGCTGCCTCGCCGAAGTCGGACGGGCCGCCCCAACGCCTCACCGGGGTCCGCGCCGTCGTGTTGGCCATGAACTTCTCCCAACCGAACAGCGGCGCGGTCAGGTCCGTCTCGACCCATCCGGGCATGATCGCGTTGGCCCGGATGCCGTCGCGTGCCAACTCGACGGCCAGGCCCCGGATCAGCGCCACCATCGCCGTCTTGGAGCACGAGTACGCCTGGTTGGCCGGCGCGCCGTGGATGGCCGAGGTGGACGAGATCCCGATGAGTGACCCACCGCCGCCACGCTCGAGCATGTGACGCACCGCCGCCCTGAAGCACAGGAACGCCCCGTCCAGGTTGACCGCCATGACCCGTCGCCAGCCCTCGAGCGTCTGGTCCACGAACGGTGCCGCTCCGCCGATGCCGGCGTTGGCCACCATGCAGTCGACCCTGCCGTGCTCGACGAGCGTGGACGCCATCGCCTTGTCGACCTGCTCCTCGTCCGCGACATCGACGACCGCCGACGTCGCTGCCACACCGATCGCATGAAGCCCCTCCACGGCGGCCGCGTTCTTGTCGGCGTTGCGACCCCAAACCGCGACGGCAGCGCCCGCCGCTGCGAGACCCCTGGCCATGCCGAGTCCGATCCCACCGTTGCCGCCGGTGACGACCGCCACCCGTCCGCTCAGATCCGTCAACCCTCACACCCCGCGTCCGACTCCACGATCCGTGCCGGTAACCCGACCGTCGCACGGTACCGTCCTCGGACGTGACCGACCGGACAACGACCTCGCTGAGGAGGACGGACCTGGGCGGGATCTCCCTGGTCCTGGCACGCGCCTTCGCCGATGACCCCGTGTGGAGGTACATGACGCCCGCCGACCGCCGTTGGCCGGAGCGGATGGCGCCCGTGTTCCGGCACCTGGTCGCCCCGTCCGTCGGTCACGACGCCGCGTGGACCACAACCGCTGCCGAAGGGGTGGCGGCGTGGTCCCCGCCGGGGCTCTGGAAGTTCCCGACCTCGGCCGCGCTCCGATCTGCGCCGGCGATGCTCTCGGGGTTCGGGGTCGGCGGGCTGAGGCGGTCGCTCCAACTACTCGGCCGGCTGGAGAAGGCCCACCCCAGGGAACCTCACTGGTACCTGGAGTTCCTGGCAACCGACTCACACCTGCGAGGCAGGGGGATCGGCTCGACCCTCATCGGTCCCGGTCTGGAGCGCGCGGATGCCGACGGGCTCCCGGCCTACCTCGAGAGCTCGAAGTTCGACAACGTCCCGTTCTACCGTCGCCACGGCTTCGAGGTGCTCGAGGAGGTCGTCGTGGCTCCGGGCGCCCCGCCGATGTGGCGGATGTGGCGCGACCCCCGTTGACACTCGATCCACCCCCTCCGACCCCGCGACCGACCGTTCCCGGCACGTTTGACGTCGACTATCGACGTCAAACGTGCCGGGTACGGGCAGGTGGCCGCTCGTGTCAGGCCAGATGCGCCACGTCGTTGAAGCGACGGACCCTCCAGCGGCCGTCGGCCAGGACGATCAGCTCGCTGATCGACCCGTTGTCTGCGCCGACGAACGAGAACGACGAGCTGCCGGTGGCCATGGCGAGGAGCTGACCGATCACCCCACCGTGCACCACGCTCACGACTCGACCGTCCGGGTGGGCCGACGCGATCGAGGTGATCCCCCGTCGGAGCCGTTCGCTGAACATCTCGAGGCGCTCGGCACCGGGGATCACGTCCCAGCGCTCCCGGGTGAACATCTCGACCGCGATCGGATCCGCTGCTGCGACCTTCGCCCGGAACTGCTGTTCCCACTCGCCGAGGTGGACCTCGCGCAGATCCGCCACCTCGAGCGGGACGTCACCGTCGAGGTCCGCTCCGATCAGCGACACGAGCGGAGCGGCGGTCTGATGGGTCCTCTGGAGGGTGGTGACGTAGACCGCATCGATCCGTTGACCGGCGGCGTGCTCGGACGCTAGGCGCTCGCCGACCCAACGCGCCTGCTCCTCACCCGTCGGCGCCAGGGGTGGATCGCCGTGCCCGTCCCGGAGCGGGAACGGCCGGTCCGGGTGCTCGGGGGCCGATTCGCCGTGGCGCACGAGCAGGACCGTGGTGGAGCCGGCCGGTGGTGTGAACCTGTACTGGCGGATCCCTTCCTCGTCGCCGGCGTCCATGCCCGATGCGGATCCGACCGGGAACTGGGGACGGGATGCAGGCGGGGTCGAAGAGCTCATGCCGGCGCGCACCCCCCGCCGGCGGGCGACTTGGCGAGCGGGGTCTCGCCGTCGCGGACCTCGACGGTGACGTCGGGGTTGATCGAGACGAGCCCGGAGCGAAGAGCTTCGCACGCCTCCATCGCGTCGGCGACCGACATGCCGGTGCCGGACTCCGAGCCCGTGGCCACCATCACGTCGGTGTCCATCATGATCGTCGTGAAGTTCAGGGCCTCGGCCCATGCGGCGGGCTTGTGCTTCTCGAGGATGGCGTCGACGTACTCCAGGTTGATGTCACCCTTGGCTCCGGGGGTCGTGCCGGTCGGGGCCGTGTCCACCGGCGTCGTGTCGCCGCTCGCGTGGTCGGCGTCGGTGTCGCTGTCGTCGAGCTCGACGCCGCACTCCTCCACGGCATAGTCGTCGATCCTGTCCGCCGCTTCCTGGACATCGGGATCCATCGCGATCTCGAACATCTTCTCGAAGTAGTCGTCGGCCTCCGGATCGATGCTCTGCATCTTCTCGACGACGTCGGCAAGGGTGGCGAACGCGGGGCGCAGCTCCTCCGGCGCCGAGTCGCCGGCCGCTGCCAGCGACTCGAGGACCTCGACCTCGTCAGCGTTGTCGGACTGCATGGTGGCCAGGTTCCGAAGCACCCCGCAGAAGTCCCCGGCCTGTCCGTCCCCTCCAGGAGCAGCGGCCGCCCCGCGCTCGGCCGATTCGAGTGGCTTCGGCAACACCACCTCGCCGCCTCCGCAGGAGCTGAGCACGGCGGCGACGAGAAACGAGCCCGCGACGACACCCGGGAGCGGCAGCCGGCGTCGCCACGGGTGGATCCGAGAGAGCAGCATCGGATCAGTCTGCCGGATGGATCGTGCAACCCGGGGTCCACCCAGAGCCCGCCATCTTCGGTGTGATCCCTCCTGCGCGACACAGCGGCGTTCCGCTGTCGCCCCGACGGACCCTCGGCTAAGGTAGAACGCGTTCTAGTTTTTGGGAGTCGGCATCCGCCGCGCCCAGCCCGATCGTCACGGCAGCAGTCGTATGGAGGCCAGTCCCACATGGTGAGCTCAGGAGATCAGATGGTCGTTCGATCGCCGTTCCCGATCCCGTTCGGATGGTTCCAGGTCGCGTGGTCGACCGACCTCGCCCCGGGTGACGTCGAACCGATCGAGGTCTTCGGCCGCAAGCTCGTCGCCTGGCGCAGCGAGGACGGCGTCGCCCACGTGACCGATGCGTTCTGCCCGCACCTCGGCGCCCACTTCGGCTACGGCGGCCACGTCAACGGCAACGACATCGTGTGCCCGTTCCACGGCTGGCGCTTCGACGGCGAGGGGTGCAACACCCACATCCCGTACTCCAATCGGACCAACAAGAAGGCGTGCATCGAGACCTTCCCGGTGCACGAGGTCAACGGCCTGGTCATGGCCTGGTACCACCCCGAGCACGCCGAGCCGACCTGGACCATCCCCGAGGTCCCCGAGTTCAACGACCCCGAGAACTTCACCGCTGTCGAGACCCGTGCGTACGCCCTCGGAGCCCCGTGGCAGGACCTGGCCGAGAACGGCGTCGACGCCGCCCACTTCCGCTACGTCCACCACACCGAAGAGGTCCCCGAGCTCGACTCCTACGAGACCGACGGACCAGTCGCCCGCATGCGCTCCACCCAGAAGTTCCCGACCCCCCGGGGCGTCGTGACCGGGCGCATCGACGCCGACTCCTTCGGCCCCGGGTTCAGCGTGATCCGCTTCGGCGGCATCGTCGACACGATCCTCATGGGCTGCAACACGCCGATCACACGCAACAGCTGCTACATGCGGTTCACGTTCACCGTGAAGAAGATGGGTGACGAAGGGCTGGACTCGACGGTCGGCAAGGCGTTCGTCGCCGAGATCGACAAGCAGGTCCAGGAGGACCGCCCGATCTGGCGCAACAAGGCCTACATCGCCCGCCCGGCGCTCGCCGACACCGACGGCCCGTTCACCAAGTTCCGCAAGTGGGCCTCGCAGTTCTACGCCGAGGGCGTCGACGACTCGCAGCTCGTCTACTACCCGGAGTCGACCCAGGCGTACGACCCGGTGGAGACGGCGTCGCGGAAGTTCGGCTCCGACCCGATGGCGGACTGACCCGAGCGGGTTCTGATCATCCAGCTCCCGGGGGCGTGGGCCACTGCGGCAGGTTCTCACCATGCGGCGTCTCCGTCGGCGGCTGACCCGTCGGAGGACCCCACCCCTGCGTCGGCCCTGGTTGGTTCCACTGGCCGGGTTGGTTCCATTGGCCGGGTTGGTTCCACTGGCCGGGGCCCGGCGGGCCTCCCGTCCGGGTCGACCGCGAGCGCCGCACCATGCCGACGATCAGCACGATCACTCCGACCACGAACAGCAGGCCAGCAACGCCGAGGACAGCGAGGATCCCCAGCATCGGGCCCAGCAGTTCGCTGACGTCGTCGGTGTCGAGGGTCCGACCGACGGTGAAGCGGGTGTCGGCCGGTGCCAGCGACGGCTCTCCGGCCCACTCGCACGCAGCGGTGTACTCCCCCGGTTCCAGGCGCGCGGCTGCGACGACGGAGTAGGAGCCATCGTCGTTGAGCAGAGTTGACTCGAAGGGGCGGGTCGCAGGGACCTGCTCCCCGCCGACGGTCGACAACGTGCAGTCCGGCACGGACGCTGTCAGGTCGGACACGGCGATCCCGACCGCCATCGAGTCACCGCCTCTCGAGGACAGCGGCTGATCGACGCGGAACGAGATGGTTCCCGGGACCGGGCTCGTCGGGTCACCGGTGATGACCACGTCACGGGTCAGGTCGTTGAGGTCGATCCGCGTGCCCAGGAGCGACATCCCGGCGATCCCGCCGAGGACCGATACGACCACCAGCACCGCACCGGTGATGATGGCTCCCCGGCCGGGTCGACCCGGCGGTCGCTCGTTCTGGACCACGATGCTCACGCCATCACGCTATTCAATGCCCAGCTTTGTTCCCGTTTCGTGGCCGATTTCGGCCACGAAACGGGAACAAAGTGGTCCACACGGACGCGAGAGGTGCGGAGTCAGGGCTTTTCCGAGCTGACGATCCACATGGCGTAGAACTGCGCTGCACCGCCGTAGGCGTGGCCGAGCGCGACCCTGGCTCCGTCGACCTGGTGGTCACCGCCCTGGCCACGTACCTGCATCGCCGCCTCACCGAAGCGGATCATGCCCGACGCCCCGATCGGGTTGGTCGACAGCACGCCGCCTGAGCAGTTGACGGGCAGATCACCGGTCATGGCCGTCGCCCCCGATTCGGTCATCTTCCAGCCCTCGCCCTCCTCGGCGAAGAGAAGGCCCTCCATCCACATCGGTTCGTACCAGGAGAACGGGACGTAGATCTCCGCGACGTCGATCTGGGCCCTCGGGTCGGTGATGCCGGCCTGTCGGTAGAGGTCGGCCGCGCAATCGAGGCTGGCCTGCGGGCGCACCTGGTCCCGACCCGACGCCGTTGCGGGCTCGGAGCGCATGGCCATGCCGTGGATCCAGGCCGGAGGAACGCCGGTCGCAGCCTCGGCAGCAGCCGCCGCCTGTTCGCCGCCGAGCACCATGGCGAACGCTCCGTCGGACGACGGACAGGTCTCTGCGTAGCGGATCGGCTCCCAGAGCATGAACGACTCCTTGATGGAGTCGTAGGTGATCTCGGGCTCGTGCAGGTGGGCGTAGGGGTTCTTGAGGGCGTTGAGCCGGTCCTTGAGCGCCACCAGGATGCCGATGTCGTCAGGCGCACCCGAGCGACGCATGTACTCCCGGATGAACGGGGCGAAGTAGCCGCCGGCTCCGGCGACGAGCTGCTGCTGGAACGGGATCGGGAACGACAGCGCCCACATGGCCTCGGACACCGACTGCTGCTGCCAGCCGATGGTGAGCACCCGCTCGTGCACGCCGGACTCGACGTGCGACGCAGCGACGATCGCCGTGGATCCCCCGACCGAGCCGGCGGTGTGGACCCGGAACAGCGGCTTGCCGACCGCGCCCAGCGCCTCGGCCAGGTACGGCTCGGGCATCATGATGCCCTCGAAGAAGTCGGGTGCTTTGCCGACGACGACGGCGTCGATGTCGTCCATCGTCAGGTGAGCATCCGCGAGAGCCCGGTAGGCAGCCTCACGCAACAGGCCGGGCAGCGAAACGTCACCCCTGACCGAGGCGTACTTGGTCTGGCCGACGCCGATGACGGCAACTCGGTTGGCACCCATCACTCGCCCTCCAGGACGCACACGAGGTTCTGCTGCAGGAGTTGGCCGCCTGTGGCATGGGCCACGCCACGACCGGCGGACCCGGCCGAGATGCGGTCGGCGACCTCGGCGATGCGGATCAGTCCCGCGGCCAGCATCGGGTTGGCGGCGAGCGCCCCGCCCGACGGGTTGACGTCGACGTCGTCACCGAGGCCCAGCTCGGTGCGCACGATCTTCTCCTGGTGCGAGAACGGGGCGTGCAGCTCGGCGACGTCGACCGGGCCGGACGACACACCGGCCTTCTCGGCGGCGATGGCGATCGAGGGCGCCCGAGTCAGGTCGCGGGCGCCGAAGGCGTGGCTGTCGATGCGGTGGTCGAGCCCGCGGATCCACGCCGGCCGGTCGTTCCACTCCCGGGCCTTGTCGCCGGCGGCCAGCACCACGGCAACCCCGCCGTCGGTGATCGGCGGGCAGTCGTGGCGGCGCAGCGGGTCGCTCAGCATGGGAGCGGCGAGCAGGTCCTCTACCGACGGCGAGCCGGTGACCTGGGCCTTGGGGTTGGCCTCTGCCGCCGTCCGGTTGCGGTGGGCGATCTGGGCCATCTCCTCGGCTGTGATCGCCCCGGCGTCGAGCATGGCCCGTGCCTGGAGCCCGGCGAAGGCGACCGAGTCCGGCCACAGCGGGCCGTAGTAGTAGGGGTCGAGGCCCCGGCTCATCACCTTGGGCAGGTCACCCGGCGAGGCCTTGGAGTAGCCGTACACCAGCGCCGTGTCCGCGTGGCCGGCCTGGATCTTGAGCCACGCCTCGTAGAGCGCCCAGGCCCCGTCCATCTCGACGTGGCTCTCGACGATCGGCGGGTAAGCGCCGACCGCGTCGAGGGTCATCACGAAGCTGAACGCCTGGCCGGCCAGGTAGTCGGTGCTGCCGGAGCAGGTGAAGTCGATCTGCCCGATGCCGCCGACCGCGTCGAGGACCTCGTGGATGACCGGCTGGATCATCTCGACCTCGCTGAGCTCGGGCACCGCACGGCGGTGAACCGTCTGAGCCGTGGCGACGACGGCGACGTCTCTGGTGGGGGCCATCACATGTGTCCCTTCAGCTGCTCCGCCGGGACGTCGGGCTCGTCGATCGGCTGCCAGTACCGGATGTTCTCGCTGGAGGTCGTCAGCTGGTCGTCGTCGACCCAGACCGGCTCGACGCGCATGCCGATGCGGACCTTGTCGTACTCGATGCCGCCGACGGTTCCGTACAGCGACACCGCCGCGCCGTCGGGGAGGAACAGCGCCGAGACGAACGGCGTGGGCGGTGCGTTCACCCCGAAGCCGATGTGGACCACGCAGAACGAGGTGATGGTGGCCTTGGGGCCGACCTCGACCTGCTCGGTCGTCAGCAGCCCCGACACGGGGGCGACGCCGGTCGGCGGGACGTACACCTCGCCGGTCGACGGGCATCGCTCGCCCATGATCTTCTTCTCCTGGAGCCCCCGCAGGAACCGGGTCCGGGCCATGCCCGGCGAGTAGTCGTAGACCATCGCAGCGGGCATCCGGACCCGCCTGACGGACTCGTCGACCTCTGTGCCCGGACCCGTCGGCTGCGGCTGGGTCCAGAGCCCATCGGGCAGGGTCGAGACGGTGCGGTCGGTGTCGCTCGCGCTCACGTCAGTCTCCCGTCAGCTCGAAGCAGGCGATGTCGGTGATGAGGCCCTCGGGCTCGTCCGCCCAGCGGACCCGGACCCTTGACCCGATGGTGACCGCGTCGGGTCCGGCGGCGTCGATGACGTGCAGCATCGAGGTGTCCGCCCCGTCGAGGCGGATCATCGCGAGGG
This sequence comes from uncultured Aquihabitans sp., assembly GCA_964575165.1. Taxonomy (GTDB): domain Bacteria; phylum Actinomycetota; class Acidimicrobiia; order Acidimicrobiales; family Microtrichaceae; genus Dermatobacter. Next base: position 19,035 of record CAZNQK010000014.1, read on the forward strand.
CGTGGGGCGTGGAGAGCGGCTGGCCGTCGCGGACCTCGGCCACCCAGCTCCAGGACGTGACCGTTCCCTCGGTTCCGACCTCGACCAACTCGGTCAACGGGGTGCCGGACTCGGGGTCGTACTCGACGGGCGGGCACACGACCCGGCCGTCGGCGGCCTTGATCCCCAGCACCTTGTGGTCGCGCAGAGCGGTGAGGAACGCACCGATGACCGGCCCGGTGGTGCGCATGAACCCGTACTCGATGACGAGCGGGGCGTGGAGCAGGTCGCTCCCCCCGTGGGCATCGTTCACGACTGATCCCCCTGACGGACGATGACGCCGGTTCCGGTCGGAAGCGGCGCCGGGCACGCTAGGACACGTTCCAGTCCACGGGCGAGCCGACCCGGCGACGGGCTCCATCCCATCAGGGACCGGGGTCGGGATCGGGCGAGAGGAACCGGTCCACCAGGCGTCGGGCTCGGGCCGCGGCGTCGGCGTGATGGCGATCGGCGCCGTCGAGGAGCTCGGTAGCGTCGAGCCCCGCGGCAGCGAGCTGGTCCAGGTCGTCGGTCATCCAGCCCTCCAGCACCTCGCGGTCGGCCTCGGGATGGAACTGAAGACCCAGGTGCGGGCCGATGGCGAACGCCTGCGGGCCCGACGCCGTGGCAGCCAGCTCGACCGCACCGGGCGGGACGTCGAAGCGATCGAAGTGCCATTGGAGCCACGGTCCCGACTCGACACCGGCGGCGACCCCGGCCGGGGTCAGGTCGATTCCCATCCAGCCGATCTCCGGGTGCTCGGTGCGGGCGACGGTCCCGCCCAAGGCTGCAGCCAGGATCTGGCCTCCGAAGCAGACGCCCAACACACCGATTCCGGCAGCGTCGGCCTCTTGGAGGAACCGGATCTCGGGTTCCACCCAGTGGGCCACCTGCACATCGTCCACCGACCACCGCGACCCGAACACCACGATCCGGTCGAGGTCGTCAGGTTCGGGGAACACCGCCGACCCGATCGGACCCGGAGCGGCGCAGACCCGATGGGTGACCACCTCGACGCCCAGATCCGCGAAGGCCCGGCCGACGTGGCCGTCGGTGGAGTTGGCGTCGTGGTGGACGAACAGGACCCTCACGGCACCCATTACACCCGAGCGGAGCCTCGCGATCGGGGCCAGGCTTGCTGGAACCAGCACGCCGTGGCGGTTGTCACGACCAGCACCATTGACTGCGGCGACGACCGTCCCCGAGAGTGGCGGTACGATCGCAACTGCTTGCACCGGCGGGCATGCCTCACCTCGCGGCCGTGTGCCGGAACCGACGTTCCCGGGGGGGGCCGTGGTGGACTCTGAATCGAGATCGCTGTTCGATCCGAAGCGCCTCGAGATGCCTGGACGCGCGGAGCTCATCGCAGATTCGTCCTGGGTTCGCGAGATGCCCGGCCTCGCCGCCCAGGCGCGCACCTGGCTGGCAGAGGTCCCCGCTCGTCAGCCTCGTCTGACCCGAGAGGCACAGAAGCTCTCGCGGCCGGGGGTCGACGCGACGATGGTGGCCGGAGTCGGCCGCGTCGCCGGCAACCTCGCGCTGATCGCGATCGGGGACCTCGTGGTCACGATGTTCGGAGCGCGCCGCGCTGGGGGCGCTGAGTCCGGTCGTTCCGTCGACCGAGTCGAGCGGCTCGTGCGTGCCGGTGGGCCTGCGTGGGTCAAGCTCGGGCAGTTCGTGGCGACAGCCGGCGGACTCGTCCCCGAGGAATGGGTCCAGACGTTCTCGTGGTGCCGTGACGAGGTTCCACACCTGCCGCCGCGGGTGCCGCGTCGCATCATCCGCCGTGCGTTCGGCTCACCGGTGGGAGAGCTCTTCAGCGAGTTCGACGACGAACCGATCGGAGCAGCGTCGATTGCGCAGGTCCACAGGGCAGTGCTCCGCGACGGGCGCGAGGTCGTCGTGAAGGTACGCAGACCTCGTCTCGGTCGACGCTTCGCAGCCGACATCCGGGCGATGTCGGTCGCGGCGTGGGCTGCGGAGAAGCTGCACCCCGTGGCCCGCGCCGGGAACCCGACCGGCATGGTCGAGCTCTTCGCCCAGCTCGTGCTCGAAGAGCTGGACTTCCGCATCGAGGCGCTCAACATGGTCGAGCTCGGGGTGGTCGCGGAGCACGCTGGTGCCGAGGACGTGCGCTTCCCACGCCCTGTGCCCGGGATGGTGACCGACCGGGTCCTCGTGATGGAGCGCCTCCCGGGCGCCTCCTACACCTCCGTCGACGTCGACAAGGCCACCGGCGAGCACCTCCTGCGGTTCGCGATCCAGACGGTGCTCGAGCACACCCTCATCTACGGCGTGTTCCACGGCGACCTCCACGCGGGGAACGTGCTGATCGACGGCACCACCGGCAGGCTCTCCCTCGTCGACTTCGGCATCGTCGGCCGCCTCACTCCCGAGCAGCGCCTCGCGCTCGGTCAGTTCCTCGTCGGGTTCGCCCACATGGACGTGAGGGTCCAGCTGGAGGCGATGGTCACGTTCGGGGCCATTCCCGCAACGATGGATCTCGACCTGCTCGAGGAGGAGATCGAGCGGGAGGTACGACCCCACGACCTGGCCGAGGACGCGGATGTCGCCGAGCTCGCAGATCGGATCGGCAAGCTCATCCAGGTCGTCGCACGACACGGCGTGCACATGCCGAAGGACCTCGTGTTGTTCTTCAAGAACCTCCTCTACCTCAACGGGTTCGCCGCGTCGGTTGCGCCCGACGCGAACCTGCTCGTGGAGATCGCCCCTGCGTTCGGGTACTTCCAGATGAAGTACGGCGAGGCGATCGATCTGCAGGCCCTAGTGCCGCCGCCCTCGGCACCGAGCGACCCGGGACGCTGATCGGCTCCGCCGGGTCGGTCGTGGCGCCGGTCTGGTGCATGGCCAGGCCGCAGTTTCGAGGTGGCCGCCGCCTTCGTGCTCGGCGACGGAGCTCCTACCTGGAGGAGAAGCTGGGGAGCAGGGCACGCCAGGACCCGGCCCTGCTGCAACCGAGCCAGACCCCGGCGCCATAGGCGACATCGTCGAGCACGGCCAACGCCCCGATCATCGCGGCGGTCCTGACCGGTAGACCCCGTTCGACTCGACGAGCGTCCAACGCGGCGTCCAACGCGACGGTGGCCACCGACACGACAGACGCACGACGGACCCCCCTCGAGACGACGGATCCGATGAGCGCCGCCGGCCACCAGGCCCGGACGATCGCGCTCGCCGTCTGACGCCCGGCTCCGAGATGACCGGTCACCGCCAGCCGAACCGCCTCTCCGGCAGCCACCGACGGCAGCCGTCGAGGGAGCAGGGCCGCGCTCGACCCCATGACGGCGAGTCCCGCCACAGGATGACCTGCCGCCACCGCGGCCCACCCCGCTGCACTCCACGGCGAGCACCGAAGCGGCGCGACCTGACCTGGATGTCGGATGTCGAGAGGTGCGGCGGATCTCCCGTAGCCCACACGCTGGCGACACCACGCCGCCCAGCCCGGCCGGGCCGGGTGCCTGACCACGGCCACCGGCTCGTAGCGGACCCCCCAACCGGCCCTGACCAGCCGCCACACCAGATCCACGTCCTCCCCCACCAGGAGCTCCCGGTCGAACCCACCGACAGACGCCAACGCGGCGACGCGCAGAACCAACGCCGCGCTCGGAACGTAAGACACCCGGGAGCCGGGTCGGACTCCCGCGGGAACCGCACCGAGATCGAGCGGTGAGCGGAACCGCTCGTAGATGGCGAGGGCCCCTGACCCGCGCCCGGTGCGGATCCTGGGGGCGACCGCGGCGACGCGGTCATCCGCGAGGTGGGCGAGCAGCGGTTCGAGCCACCCGGGCTCCGGGGTGCAGTCGCTGTCCACGACGGCGACCAGCTCCGAGTCGACCACCGCGATCCCGTCGGAGCGGGCCGCTGCCGGTCCACCCGAGACCTCACGCCGCACGAGTCGGGCACCGTGGCGAGTGGCGACATCCCGGTGGGCAACAGCGTCTGAGCTGGCATCGTCCACCACGACGACTCTGGCGGCGGGCGCGGTGCGCGTCAGGGCCGACAGCAACCGGTCGAGCTCGTCGGGCCTGTCGCGCACGGGCACCACGACCGTCACGTCCTCGGGTTGCGGGGCTCCGGCGGTGGACGCCGGGTCGGGCGACGGGTGGAGGACTCCTGCGTCGACCAAGCGGTCGAGCAGCATCGCGATCGGACCGCCCACGGGGCCGGGGTCCACGTCCCCGCCGGCCTGCACGCGGTCGAGCAAAGCGGCTCCGGCTGCGGTCAGGGTCCACAACCTCAGCGGCGATCCGCCGATGATCCGCCGACGCCCGTCGAGCCCACCAGCCCGACGTCCGGCGACCTCATGGACCGTGGGGTCGACGTCGAAGCGCACCAGCACCTGCTGTCCGGTCAGCGTGCGCCCATGCCGCCGTCGACGGCGAGCACCGATCCGGTGACGGACGACGCCTCCGACGAGCACAACCAGCCGACGGCGTCGGCCACCTCGGACGGCTCCACCAGGCGACCGGTCGTGTGGTGTGCGGCGAACTGCTCCACGTCGTCAAGCCCGTAGACCGCCGCGGACGCCTCGAGGATCCGGCTGCGGGTCGATCCGGGAGCGACGGCGTTGATCGTCACCCCGGTGTCGGCGAGCTCCGCCGCAACCGACCGGACAAGGCCGACCACCGCGTGCTTCGACGCCGAGTAAGCAGCCATGAGCGGCAGGCCACGGTCCGACGCGGCGGAGGCCACGAGGACGATCCGGCCCCGGTCGGGTGCCGCGGCGGCGATCAGCCGCGGGCCCGCCGCCGACACGACGTGGTAGGCGCCGGTCACGTTGGTGTCGAACACGGTCCGCCACGAGTCCTCGGGCATCTCCCAGAGCGGGGTCCCACCCCAGACCACCCCGGCAGCGGCGATCACCACGGTCAGGTCGTCGATCCCCGCCACGACGTCGTGCACCGCGTCACGGTCCCGGACGTCGAGTTGCACGCCCCGAGCCGCTACTCCTGCATCGGCCAGCGACGCGACCGTCACGTCGAGCTCGTCGGTCGTGGCGAGCGGGTAGTCGAGCGACGGGTCGCCGTCCCCGGCGCACATGTCGGCGCACACCAGGTCGAACCCGTCGGCCGCCAGCCGCGACGCGGTCGCGGCTCCGATGCCCCTCGCCGCACCGACGACGAGAGCTGTCCCCAACGGGGTCGACTCGGGGTTCACGGCCCCAGTGTGTCCCGCCAGGAGTCGAACGACGCGCACAGGTCGTCGACGAGCCGACCGAACACGTCGGCGCCCTCGGCTGCGGTGGCCGCCGTGGGGTCGCCGAGCACCCCGTTCGGCGTCACCTCGCGGAGTCGGCCGGAGCGGACCTCGCTCGAGATCTCACGCCAACGTGACGTGGACCCTCGCTCCGCACGATCGAGGCGCACGCACGTCGGGTCGAGGTGGAGCAGCAACGACGTCTCGGTGCGGCCGGCGTGGGAGTCGCCGTCCCCGACCCTCGGGTGCCAGACGAGGATATGACGACCCTCCGAGGCGAGCAGCGCTGCCGCTCGACCCGTGGCCTCGACGTTGCCGCCGTGTCCGTTCACGACTGCAACCCCGCGGAAGGGTGACGGCCGGGCGGATCCCGGTGGGGGCAGAGCCGATCGGACCAGCTCGACCAGCAGCGCCTCCAACGCCAGGGTCCCGATGGAGAGGGTCCCCGGGAAGCCCTCGTGCTCGCCCGACGCCCCGATGCCGATCGTCGGGCCCGTCAGGACGTCCGGTCCGGGGCCGGACCTCCCGACGAGTGCCGCTGCGAGGGCCTCGGCGATCCGGGTGTCGGTGTCGAGCGGCAGGTGCGGCCCGTGCTGCTCGCAGCTGCCCAGCGGGATGACGAGGATCGACCGATCGGGGACCTCGGTCCACGTCGACTCGGGGAGCCGCATCGGCTCAGGCCCCGGGGAGGTAGCCCCAGGCCCGCAGCTGCTCGAGGATCACCTCGGCAGCCTCGGCCGGGTCGGCCTCGACGGTGCGGGGTGGGGTCCGGTCGACCAGCGCCCCGGTCAGCGCCACGATCCGGTCGAGCGCGTGCGCGCCGTCCGGCGCCGGGATCGCCCGTCCCGGCGGCCGCCACGGTCGCAACCGGGGTGGCTCCGTCCGATCCGCCGTGACCGCTGACCCCGTTCGGACCCCACCACGGAGCTCCACGACGGCATCGCGCGCAGCGAGCGTCGCGGCGAGACCGGCCCGTCTCAGCTCAGCCACACCACCCTCGACCGAGATGACGGCGGGGCAGGACACCTCGAGCACCTCGCGTCGGCCACCGTCCAGACGTCGCAGAGCCCGGATCGAACCAGCCGGGCCGGGAGCCACCTCGATGAGACCGAGCGCCTGCGCCGTGCCGAGGTGGTGCGCCAGATACCCGGGCACGGTTCCCGATCCGATGTCGACGCTCACGTCGCCGCACACGACGACATCTGCGCCCAGACCGTCGGCCGACAGGCCATCAGTCGACAGGACAGCAGCCAGCTGCGCCGCCGCCGCCTCGCCCACCCCGGCCCCGAGCCCGAGTGACCCGTGGCCACCTCCGACCGCATCGATCCGGATCGCCCGCGACACCCCCGATGCCACGAGGTCGCGCAACGCGTCCTCCGCATCCGCGGGACCGGCGCACACGACCGCCGTCTCTGCACCCCACGCGTCGGCCAGCCGGAGCGCCACCTCGACGGCCGACAGGTCGGCGTCGGAGAACCCGCCGGCGTGGGCCACAGCGGTCACGGTGCCGTGGACCGGGTCGACCTCGGAGCGGAGCCTCACCCACTTGACGCACGCAGCGATCAGCACGACGTTCCCCTCCGGCAGCGGACCGGGATCATCGGTCGGCTCATGAGCGGTGGAAGACGACGCCGTGGCCGCCCTCGGGGTAGGTCCAGGTGATTGCGCCTTCCTCGTTGCACACGAGGTAGCAGGTGCCGCACTCGAAGCACTGCTCGTAGTTGAAGAGGATGCCGCCGTCGGCGGTGGGCACGAACAGGTTCGCCGGACAGGCGACGATGCAGCCGCGCACCGAGCAGTCCCGGCACAAGGTGTCGTCGACGACGATGTGGGCGCGGTCCGAGTCGATGCGGAACTCCACCGTCGACATGCGGTGCTCGAAGCTGATCTCCGGATAGTCGCTCATCCGAAGGTCTCCATCATCCGAAGGTCTCCATCATCCGAAGGTCCTCAACGCTTTGATGCCCTGCGACACGGCCTCGCGCAGCTTCACGCCGTTCGCCTTCATCTCCGAGCGCAGGATGCGGCGCATCCCGGGCTTCGGGTCGGGGTTGTCGACTCGGAACATCCGCTCGGCGACCCCGCACGCCAACGCCGGGAGCTTCTGCTGGGCCAGGTCGCCCATCACCAGGTGCGGGGCCTCGCGCAGCTTGCGGTGGTCCTTCATCACGAAGGTCGCCTCGAGGCGCGTCCGGTAGCTGTCCAGCCCCGCTGCGGAGGTGTCTCCGCGCTCGATCGCCCGGGCCGCGGCCTTGCCGGCGGCCGAACCCGAGCCGATTGCGAAGTTCACGCCCTCCAGCCAGATCCCGGCGGCCAGGCACATGGCGGCGGCGTCGCCAGCCACGACCATCCCGTCGGCGATCAGCTCCGGCATCATGTCGTAGCCGGCTTCCGGGATCACGTGCGCCGAGTACTCCTTGACCTCGCCGCCCTCGACCAGCGGCGAGATCGCCGAGTGGGACTTCATCCGGCGCAACAGCTCCTCGGGCCGCGTGCCCCCGGCTGCCAGTGCGGGCAGCGACAGCACCATTCCGACGGCGATCGTGTCGGCGTTCGTGTAGATGAACCCGCCGCCGGGGACGTCGCCGGTGCATCCCATGATCTCGAAGTCGACGCCGTGGTCGCCCCGCACCCCGAAGCGCTGGTCGATCACCTCGCGCGGGAGGGCGATCGTCTCCTTCACGCCGACGGTGTAGTTGGCCGCGTCGGTGGGGCCGTGGAGCCCGGCCTCCTTGGCCAGGAACGAGTTCACCCCGTCGCAGGCGACGACCACCTCGGCCGTCAGGTCGCCGTCGGGTCGGTCGGTGCGGACGCCGACGATCCGGCCGTCGGGGCGGCCTCCGTCGCGGAGCAACCCTGTGACCGTGGTGGACGTGACGAGCGTGGCGCCGGCGTCGGTCGCATGCCCGGCCAGCCAGGCATCGAAGTCGGGGCGGAACGCTGTGGCCCCGTTGTAGGGCGGCTCGCCCCAGGCTTGCGTCCGGTAGTCGATGGTGAGCGCCTGGTGAGCGGTGAGGATCATGGTCGCCCGGCGGGTGACCCACCGCTGGATCGGCACCTCGGTCCACCACTCCGGGATGATCGTGTCGAGGATCCGTCCGTAGATCACCCCGCCGTACATGTTCTTCGAGCCGGGGAACGGTCCACGTTCGATCAGGCAGACCGAGCGACCGTCCCGCGCGAGCTCGATGGCTGCGGCCGAGCCGGCCGGGCCCGCACCGACGACGATGGCGTCGAAGTCAGGCATCGGCGTGCTCCGTCGCCGGGTGCGGGTCCGCTCCAACGCCGAGCCGTGCTCGCAGCTCGTCGAGCGTGGCGTTGGCGTCGGCGACCACGGCGAGGTCGGCCATCGCCATCATCGGGCAGTGCGGATCGGTGTTGACGCTGATCACGTGGTCGGGGTCGCCCAGACCGGCGGTGTGCTGCACGGCACCCGAGATGCCGAAGGCCAGGTACAGCGCGGGTGCGACGACGACTCCGGTCGTGCCGATCTGACGGCTGTGGGGCACCCAGGCCCGGTCCGTGACAACCCGGGTCGCACCCATCGACGCCCCGATGGCCGTCGCCAGCCCGGTCAGCTCGTCGAAGCGCTCCGCCGAGTCGAGGCCCGCTCCACCGCCGACGATGCGACCGGCCTCGGCCAGGTCCATGGTGGCGACGTCCGGTGCGAGGACCTCGACCACCGTGGCGTCCGCGACGCCGGGCGGCCGGTCACCGGCGTCGACCTCCTCGGGCTCTGGAGACGGGAGGTCGTCACCGCCCGCACCGTGGTGTCCGACGCCGGGCTGGAACGTGACGACGACCGGCTCGCCCACCACGTGATCGGCCAGGACCGCACCACCGAGGCACGCTGTCGACACGACGGCGTCGCCGATGGACACGGCACCTGCCAGCACCGGTCGACCGAGCAGGGCTGCCAGACGTGGCGCGAGGTCACGTCCGTCCGGCGAGGTCGGCAGCACCACGATCTCGACGTCGGCCACAGCCGGGGCCAGCAGCTCGGCCCACGCTCCGGGAGCGAACGCGGAGGCCTCGAGCACCTTCACCGACCGGGTGGATCCTGCGAGCTGCGCCGCCGCGTCCCGGGCCTGCGCACCGATCACGAGCACCTCTCCATGAGCTGCTCGGACGGCGTCGAAGGATCCTGCGGGCAGCACGCCGTCGCGCACCGGCAGCACGGCGATCGAGGAGCCCCCCTGGGTTCGGTCCTTCATCGGGGCGACGGTAGCCCCGTACACGTCGAGACCGGGAGTTGGCATAATGGGAACCGATGGGAACGGACTCGACTCCCGAGCACGGCCACTCCCACAACCACACCTCAGGACACAACCACACCTCAGGACACAACCACGGCTCCGCCCTGGCCCGTAGCGGCGAGGCCGCCAAGCGCCCGCTGACGATGGCGCTCGGGCTCAGCCTGTTCACCTTCGTCGTGCAGCTCGTCGTCGGTCTCACGACCGGGTCCCTGGCGCTCTTGACCGACTCGGCCCACGTGCTGACCGACGGGCTCGGCATCGCTCTGGCTCTCGCTGCGGTCGTCCTCGCCACGAGGTCCCGCCGACCCGAGCGCACATACGGCCTCTACCGGTTGGAGGTCCTCTCCGCCCTGGCCAACGCGGTGCTGCTGCTGGCGGTCGCGGTCTGGGCCCTGTTCGAGGCGGTCCAGCGCATCCAGGACCCTCCCGAGGTGCCCGGATGGCCCGTCCTGATCGTCGGTGTCGTCGGCCTCCTCACCAACCTGCTGGCGCTCAAGCTGCTGTCGGGAGGCGGGTCGCTCGCCGCCGAGGGCGCACGGCTCGAGGTCCTGGCCGACACGGTCGGGTCGGTCGGAGTCGTCGCCGGCGGGGCGATCATCATCGCCACCGGCGCGACGGTGATCGATGCCTGGGTCGGCCTCGCGATCGCGCTGTGGATCGTGCCTCGGTCGATCCGCCTGGCCGCCAGCGCGCTGCGCGTCCTGGTGCAGGCGGCCCCGTCGGGGATGGACCTCGACGCCGTGTCCCGCGATCTCGAGGCGCTTCCCGATGTCGTCGGCGTGCACGACCTGCACGTGTGGACGCTCACATCCGACATGGACGTCCTGACCGCCCACGTCATGGTCACCACCGACGCGGATCACCACGCGGTCCTCGATCAGGCCCGGGTGCTGCTCGCCGAGGACCACGGGATCCACCACGCCACGCTCCAGGTGGAGCCCGACAACCACACCGGCTGCGACGAGCTCGACTGGTGAGTGACCTGAACCCACCATGGACCTACGTCCTGGTTCACGGCGGCGGGTCGACCGCCCGCTTCTGGGATCGTCTGGTCCCGCTGCTCGACCGGCCGGTCGGTGCCGCAGTGCTCGCCGTCGACCTCCCGGGTCGGGGCGCCCACCCCGCCGATCTGGGTTCGATCACCGTCGACGACGAGGTCGCATCGGTCCTCGGTGACATCGACGCGACGTGCCCCGACGGACCGGTCGTGCTCGTCGCCCACTCCTCGGGCGGCCTCGTCGTCCCGGGCGTCGTCTCCGGACTCGGTGGACGGGTGGAGCGCATCGTCCTGGTCGCGGCGCTTGTCCCTCCTGAAGGTGGCAACGGCCTGGACTGCATGCAGCCCCGTCACGCCGAAGGCCTCCGTGCGTTCCACGACGCCCTCGGTCCCGACGATCCACCGATCACCCTGCCCGGACCCCCTGATGACCCGGAGCCGTTCCGGACCGCCACCGGCGGCGAGGCCCTCGACGACGACACCCTGCGCTTCGTGGTCGACCCCGTCCGCCTGGTGCCCGACACCGTCGAGCACTACTTCCAGCCCGTGCGGTGGTCACAGGTCGTCGATGCACCGGGCGACGTGGAGGTCACCTACGTCGCCACGCTGCGGGACCGTCCCATCCCGGTCGATCTCCAACGCGAGATGGCCGGTCGACTGCCGCTGGCGGCGCAGGTGGTCGAGCTCGACACCGGTCACCTGGCTCCGATCACCCATCCCGGGCTCGTGGCCGACGCCGTGGTCCAGGGGCGTCCGTCCTCGACGTCCTGACCCGCTACCGGGTCCGGATGCAGGCCTCGTCCTGGGCGGCGCGGCGATCGGCATCGAGAACCCTGTGCAGCGGCTCCAGCACCTGGCTGTCGGTGACCGACCACACCCGGGAGGGGTCCGAGTCGATGTCGTCGGGATAGAGGTTCCAACATCCGGTGACGCCGGCGACCGAGCCGGATGCGTGGAACCCGATCGACCACACCGCCAGGACCGTCACGGCGACGACCGCGGCGACCGAACGCGACCTTCGGGGAGCACCGGCCCGGAGCCGGTCGGCGGCGAAGACCGCGTCCCACGCAGGGAGTGCGAGGACGAACATGAGGGGCACCGTCTCGGTCATGAACCGCGGGCCGAAGGAGTGGCCGGCCCACCACTGCGGGAACGCGCTGACCGATGCGGTCACCACAGCGATCCCGGCCCACAGGGCGACGACCAATGCCCGGTGATCCCGCTCACGGTGCCTCCACACGATCCATGTCCCGGGTATCGCCAGCAGGAGGAACGGGGATGCGATCAGCAGTCCCCGACTCGGGCTGACGACGTTGGCGGCGACGGCCTCGGGGATCCACTCCCCGAATCGGAGCCGCCCTGCCGAGTAGTACTCGGGCAGCCATCGACCGAGGAGCGCTTGGCTCACGAGGACGAAGGCGCCGGACACGACGACCCCGCCGACCAGCACCGACGCCAGGGTCGGCACCCATTGCCCTCGACGTCGGACGAGCACCCACGCCAGGAGGACCAGGGCGACGCCGAGGTTCGTCGGACGCACGATCGCAGCACCCGTGAGGGCCGCTGCCAGGCCCACGACCCACGGATCCACCCGCCCTTCCGCGTCTTGTGTGTCTCTGACGTCGCTGTGCGACGTCAGAGACACACAAAACGCAGGTTGGACGCGGACAGCGCACCACATGGCGAGCGAGAGGAGCAGGAGTGACGGCGTGTGCTGCCACAGAGCGCGGCCGGCTGTCGAGTAGGCCGAGGTGCCGAACGCGAACACCAGCGCTGTGGCGTTCGCCAGCAACCGTCGCCGGTCCGGCGACCCGCCGAGCACGACCAGCGCCGCGGCGCGCAGGGCGAGAGCCGCGCCGAGGACGACGATCGACGCCGACGCCGTGTGCACGAACGAGAAGCGGTGCTCGGCGATCAGCTCGTGGCTGTCGTCGCCGCCGGCCAGAGCAGCGACGGCGTCGGTGACGACGACGCCCGGGACCGCCAGGACCGCGGCGGGCCAGGGGAAGTAGTCGCGAACGTCGACGTCGGGGTCGTCGACCGCGGCGCGCAGCTCGGACCACCCGTCGGCTCCGACGGCCGTGACGACGAACCCGGGATCCAGCGCCCCGTCGGTCAGGACGACGGGGTGCCCGATGAGGCGCTCCGCCCCGAACGAGTCCAGCGCCACGCCGCGACCGTGGACCAGCGAATCCGCGGTCAACGGCGTGAACGCGGGATCGTGCTCCGTGGCGTTGCGAACGGGACTGGCCAGGTACACAGCCAGGACCACCACCGCCAACAGCCACCAGGAGCCGAGGAGCCTGTGCCACGTCGGCACCCGGGTCGAGGGCTCCTCGCTCACCGCGGGAGTCTCACACAGGCCCACCCCCAACTCGTCGCACCCCCAACTCCCGTTCTGTTGTGCAGAACGAGAAGGATCCTTCACGTTCTGCACAACAGAACGGCGAGGGGGCATCGACTCAGCCGGTCGGGATCGCCGAGCCGACGCGCTCGCCGTCGATCACGGCGGCGTGGGCCCGGCGAGGAGCGACTGCGTCACCAACGCGGTGCACCTCGACATCGCGGCAGGTCAGCTCATCCGAGCCCAGCAGCTCGTGGTAGAGCCTGTCGGCAGGATCGGCGGGAACGGCCAGGACCAGCCAGTCGGGCTCGCGGGTCTGCATGGACCCTGTCGGATGGTGCTGGAGGTTCACGGCGTGGCCGTCGCCGTCGACGCCCATCGGCACCAGCTCGGTCGACTGCACGATTCCCTTCGCCTCGGCGCGGATCCACCACGTCTCGAGGTCGAGGGTGATGCCGAGGTCCTGCCCGACGACCATGCCGGGGCTGATGACCTCTACCCGGCAACCGCGGTCGGCCAGCAGCTCGGCGACCGAGGTCGCGTGGTGGAACCCGAGCTCGTCGAGCACCACGACGTCACCGCTCGGGTGCACGTCACCGGTGAGAACGTCGCGCACGTCGACGATCCAGTCGGCGTCCGCCGGCGCCCACCACGGGCGGGCGGCACGTGCGCCCGTGGCCACGACGACGGTGTCCGGCCTGCGGCGCGCCACCTCGGCAGCATCCACCTCGACTCCGTACTCGATCGTCACCCCCAGCCGTCCGGCCTCGTGGAGCTGGTTGCGGACCAGGTCACCGAGCTCGGCACGGTTGGGCACCGACGCGGCGACACGCACCTGGCCTCCGGCCACTCCCTCGCGCTCCAGGACCGTGACGTCGTGGCCGTTGCGAGCCGCGGCGATCGCAGCTTGCAGACCGGCCGGTCCGGCGCCGACGACCAGCACCCGGCGACCGTGCGACACCGGCCGGGGCGAGCCCACGCCCTGGGACTCCCGCCCGGTGCGGGGGTTCTCGATGCATCCGAGCCACCGATTGAGCCCCATCCGGCCGACGCACTCCTGGTTGCAGCTGAGGCACAGACGCACGTCGTCGGTGGACCCGGCGCGGGCCTTGGCCACGAACTCGGGATCGGCGATCTGACCCCGCACGACGCCCACCAGGTCGCACTGACCCTCGGCGAGCGCCCGCTCCGCCTGGAGGGGGTCCTTGAAGCGGCCGACGCCGACCACGGGTAGGTCCACCGCCTCGCGGATCGCGCTGGGGATGAACATCGCGTAGCCGGGCGGGATGTGCATCGACGCCTCGATCATGAACAGCGACGCCGTCGCCACCCCGATCGAGGTGTTGATGTAGTCGACGTGGCCGGACGCCTCGACCATCCTGGCCACCTCGACCGCGTCCTCGATGGTGGTGCCGCCCTCGATGAGCTCGTCACCGCAGATGCGCACGCCGAGTGCCAGCTCCGATCCGATCGCCGAGCGGACCGCGGCGACGATCTCGAGGAGCAGCCGCGCCCGGTTGGCCAGCGACCCTCCGTAGTCGTCCGTCCGCAGATTGGTCGCCGGTGACAGGAAGCCCCGGACGATCGAGCTGTGGCTGCACTGGAGCTCGATCCCGTCGAAGCCGCCCTCGGCGCAGTGCTCGGCCACCCGGGCGTACGAGGCCACGATCTCGGCGATCTCGGAGCGGTCGACCGCCTTGGGGACCTCGCGGAACAGCGGGTCGGCGACGGGCGACGGGGCCCACACCGGCAGCCGCGAGTAGAGCGAGCTCGCCTGTCCGCCGTTGTGGTTGATCTGGGCGAAGATCGGCGTGCGGTGGCGGTGCACGGCGTCGGTGATCCGTCGGTAGCCGGGGATCACGTCGCGGTGGAAGCCGTGGATCAGCTTCTCGTACGGCCAGTCCGTGGGATGCGTCGAGTGCTCCTCGGTGATGATGAGTCCGACGCCGCCGGCCGCCCGCTCCGCGTAGTAGGCCGCGTGCTGCTCGGTCGGCAGCCCGTCACGCGCGTAGTTGGTTAGGTGCGCGGAGAACACGATCCGGTTCCGGACCGTGACCGGGCCCAGTTGCAGGGGGCTCCAGATGAGCTGCTCCGCCATCGCCGCAGGCTACGCAGACCGGGCCGGTCGCGGCGAAGCGGCTGGTCGCAGCAAACGGGTCGGGTCGCTCCCGGTCAGGACGATGTCGCGGTGGTGTGGCGGCGACCCATGATGATCGTCACCACTCCGGCAACGGCGGACGCCGCGGCGGTCGCCCCGCCGGCGACGGCGGCGATGCGACCCCACAGCAGGTGGCCGGGGCCCCCGTCGGGAAGGTCGCTGACGCGGTCGTTGTGGTCGACGAACACGTCGCCGACAGGCTCGAGGCCGAAGCTGATGAGGCGGCCGTTGCGCACGTGGCCGAACATGCCACCGGGGAGCTCGACCGCTACGTCGTCATGGGTCCGGAACGCGCTGTTGGCGGACTTGGCCCGCTCGATCGCCTGGTTGATCGTGTTCTCGACGAGCGTCTTGGTGTTCTGGATCATCTCGACTCCTGGTCGACCCGTGATGGACCGTGTCCTGACGGCGATCCCCCATCGCCGTACATCGTTCAGGATACCGATTCTCAGCGATCTGGCAACGGGCGGAAGACCCCTTCCCGCAACGACGATCAGGCGAGGTCGAACGCCGCTCGTCGACCCTCGAGTACGGCTTCGAGGACCGTCCGCGGGGCGACGCAGTCCCCTGCGGCGAGCACGTGGGAACGGGGCCGAGCTGCGAGCTGCTCACCCAGGTCGTCCGCCGGCAGCCGGTGTCCGGCATCGACGACAGCGACGACCTCGACGGTCCTGGACGTGGCGGTGAAGCGGTCCTCGAGGATCGCTCTCTCGGCGTCCACAGCCCGCAGGAGCGACCTCCGGTGGAGGACGACTCCGGCCTGGGCCAGCCGGGCGTTGGCCGCAGCCAGGTCGCCGGCCCGGGCCAGCTCGTTGCCGACGATGAAGTCGGGCGTGGCCAGGTGGACGGGGCGTCCCTCTGCGACGAGCTTCTCGGCGACACCGATCCCGACGGGCCCACCGACCGGATCCCACACGAGCACCGCTCCGGATGGGACCGCTTCCGGCTCCGTCAGGACCTGGCTCGGCGTCAGCACCGGAAGCGACGCGTCGGGCGCTTCGAAGGTCGGACGGCCGTCACGACCACCTGTCGCCGCCACGACGCGACTCGTCACCGATGCCCCGTCGTCATCGACAGCCGCCCCGACACGGACCTCGACGCCGAGCGTCCGACACTCGGACTCGAGCCAGTCGGCGAAACGGGCGAATCGCTCTCGGCCCGGCAGCAGCGAGACGGTGCGCAGCGCACCACCGAGCCGGTCCGATGCCTCGGCGAGCTCGACGCTGTGGCCGAGGAGCGCCGCCACCCTCGCCGACTCCAGCCCGGCGGGTCCGCCACCGGCTACCAGGACGTCGAGACCGGTCGACGTCTGCGGCAGAGACGGGATCTCGGGATCCTCGGTCTCGTGGCCGCTGCGGGGGTCGAGGATGCAGGTCACGATGGGGTTGCGGTTGTCGCGGACCTGGCAGGCCTGGTTGCAGAGCACGCACGGGCGGATCCGTTCGGGCGTGCCGGCACGGACCTTGGCCGGCAGATCGGCATCGGCGATGAGGGCCCTGGTCATCTCGACGCCGTCGGCGGCTCCGTCGGTGATCGCCCACTCGGCCTGGTCGACGTCCACCATCGATCCCTGCACCACCACCGCCACGGCGTCGCCCACCGCTGAACGCACGGCCGAACGCACCGATCGGGTTAGCTCGAGGTTGAACCCGACCGGGGTGTGGCCGTCGGGACGGGTCGCTCCCGCGGAGAAGATCGACCCGCGCACCACGGTCAGCAGGTCCACGATCGGTGTGCCGTCGCCGTCGCCGTCGACGACGAGCGACGGGGCGAGCTCGGCCGCCATCTCGGTTGTGATGCCGGCCCAAGGGGCGAGCTCGTCGCACGACAGCCTCAGCGCGACCGCACCGCCCGGGCCGACGGCTGCACGCACCGCAGCGAGCACCCGGCGGGCGAAGAGGGTGCGGTCCTCGCCCCACTCGTCGTCACGCTGGTTGGTGAGGCCAGAGAGGAACTGGCGCACCAGCGAGAACTGCCCGGCGTTGACGTCGACGCCGTCGCACCCCGACGACATAGCGAGTCGAGCGGCGTCGGCGAAGCCCTCGATCACCGCTTCGATGTCGTCGGCCTCCATCCACTTGGGGACCTCACGGGTGTTGACCTCGGGCACCCGGCTCGGCGACCACAGCTCCCGCTGAGACCAGTGCGAGGTGCCCTGGCCCCCGCTGTGGCCGAGCGCCGCGAGCACCACGGCCCCGTGCGGACGACACGCCTCGACCACCTCGGCCCAGCCGTCCGCGCAGTCCGCAGCGAGCGGCGCGCGCTCCATCGGCCAGTCCGACGGGTGGACCGACGCCTCCTCGACGACGATCACGCCCGCGCCTCCCGCGGCCCGACGTTCGTAGTAGGCGACGTGTCTGTCCGAGATCGAGCGCCCGCGACCCAGGTTGGTCTCGTGCGGCCCGAACACCACGCGGTTCGGGGCCGTGATGGAACCGATCGGGAACGGGTCGAGCAGCGACGACATCGGCGCACATCGTGCCCCAGCGCAGCCGAACCCGCCGAACCCGACCCAGAATCCGGATTCTGTGTGTTTCTCGTGTCACCTGGCGACGTGAGATGCACACAGAACGCGGATGGGAGGACTCGTGACAGGGTCTGGTCAGCGCTTTCGGGCCATCAGCAGGCCGTCGCCGACGTTTACGAGCACCGTCTCGACCCGATCGTCGGCGGCCACCAGGTCGTTCACCGCCATGATCGCCTGCGTGTTGGCGTCGTCGGTCGGGTCCAGCACCGCGCCCGAGTAGAGCGAGTTGTCGAACACGACCAGCCCACCGGGGCGCATCCGCTCGAGCACGAGCTCGAAGTAGGTCGCGTACCCGGGCTTGTCGGCGTCGATGAAGGCCAGGTCGACGGGACGAACGGGCTGGAACTCCGCCAGCGTCTCGGCGGCCGGGCCGATGATCACTTCGATGCGGTCGGCGACACCGGCACGCTCCCAGTAGGGGCGCCCGACCGAGACGTAGTCGTCGGACACGTCGAAGCAGGTGAGGTGGCCGTCGTCGGTGAGCCCCTCCGCGATGCACAGCGCTGACAGCCCGGTGAAGGTCCCGATCTCGATCGCCTCCCGCGCTCCGATCAGTCGGGCGAGGAACGTCAGGAGCGGTCCCTGCTCGGGCGAGATCTGCATGATCGACCAGTCGCCCATCTCGGCGGTGGTCGCCTCGACGAGCTCGCGGTGGACGTCGCTCCGCTGGATCGAGTGGGCGAGCAGGTACTCGACGAGCTCGTCGGTGACTGTGATCCCCTTGCCGGCCATGTGGGGCAGCTTACGCACTCGATTTTCGCCCACCCCCGCCCGCTCCCGCCCGCTACCTGACCCGACCGAACTTGGGCACCACAGACCAACCAGTGGTCGCTCATGCCCGAGAACGACGATCCACAGCGGCGCCCGACCGAACTTGGGCACCACAGACCAACCAGTGGTCGCTCATGCCCGAGAAGCGGGCGAGGCGAGTCAGGCGCTGGAGGGGACCGTCAGGAACGGGCGCGGCGCGTGGGGCGGATCGTGACCGGCGACGGGACCGGGACGCCCGGGCGCGAGTGGTCGGCCGACGGAGCCGGAACCTCCTGCACCCCCGACGCGGTGCGGGCGCCGACGGCGGCGAGAAGTGGCTCGGCGTGGCCGTGGACGCACTCGGGGTCGGGGTCGGTCAGCTCGAGTCCGACGAAGAACTTCGACGCCATGCACCCGCCCTGGCAGGCGTCGTAGCTGCCGCAGCTGGCGCAGGCACCGGGGCTGTCGGGCTCGCGCAGCGAGGTGAAGAGATCGGACTCCCGCCACACCCTGGTGAAGCCACCGGCGTCCCGGACGTTGCCGGCGAGGAACTCGTCGTGGATCACGAACGGGCAGGCGTACACGTCTCCGACGGGGTCGATCAGGCACACCACCCGGCCGGCCCCGCAGAGGTTGAGCCCGGGCAGCGGATCGCCGAGGGCGGACAGGTGGAAGAACGAGTCGCCGGTGAGCACGTCGTCACGCCCGAGGAGCCAGTGGTAGAGGTCGCGCTGCTGCGCCTGGGTCGGGTGCAGCTCGTGCCAGGTGTCGGCACCCCGTCCCGACGGCCGCAGCCGGGTCACCCGGAGCTGCGCGCCGTAGGAGTCGGCGAGGGCCTTGAACCGGTCGAGCTGGTCGACGTTGTGGCGGGTGACGACGAGGCTGATCTTGAACGGACCGAACTCGGCGTCGGCAAGGTGGTCCATCGCGGTGCGGGCCGCGTCGAACGACCCTGCACCCCGTACGGCGTCGTTGACCGACGGGTCCGCGCCGTCGATCGAGATCTGCACGTCGAGGTAGTCGGTGGCTGCCAGGCGGCGGGCGGCGGCAGCGTCGATGAACGTCCCGTTGGTCGAGAACTTCACGCCGACGTGGTGGTCGACCGCGTGCTCGACGATGTCGAAGAAGTCCGCTCGCAGCATCGGCTCGCCGCCGCCGATGTTCACGTAGAAGACCTTGAGCCGCTCGAGCTCGTCGATGACGGCGAAGCACTCCTCGGTGCTGAGCTCGCGCGGGTCACGCCGTCCCGAGCTGGACAGGCAGTGCACGCAGCTGAGGTTGCACGCGTAGGTGAGCTCCCACGTCAGGCAGATCGGGGCGTCGAGACCGGACTTGAACTCCTCGACAAGGGGCCTGGTGGCGGTGGGCGGCTGGTGGGTCAGCACCGGAGGCGCGGTCAGATCGTGCACGGTTCGCCTGTCTCGATCGGTGCCGGCGCGATCGGCCCACCACGGGTGAGCATCTCGGAGTCGACCAGCGTCCCGAGCGCCGTCAGGAACGACGGCCGACGGTCCTCGTCGACGCCGACGTGGTCCATCGCCTCGCGGACGGTGCGTGCACCTTCGAGCGACTCGACGACACGCACGAGGTCCGGGTGCTTGAGGAACGAGAGCTTGCGTGTCGTGAAGCTGTAGGCGAGCGCGCCGAAGCGCTCGGGCCGGAGCGACACGGACGGGTGCGGCGCGAGGACGTCGTCGAGGGTGACGGTCACCGAAGGCACCGGCAACTCAGGTGGAGAAGAAGCAAGAGACGCCGTCAGTAGACGCCGCACATGCCGTCGATCGAGACCTCTTCGACCAACAGCTCCTCGACGACCAGCTGCTCGGGTTCGGTGGTCGAGTCACCGGCGACGGTCACGAGCTCGTCGGCCCTGCTCGAGTGGGTGTTGTTCGAGTCGGTCTCGGTGGTCGTGGTGTCGATCGACATCGGTGCTCCTGGGTCTCGGGACGGCGCCATGGTACCGACCTCGGGCGTTGACACAGGCCCGCGGCCGGAGGATCTGGCTCACCGGCGTCGCTCCCGCGCCGTCGCACGTCGCGGGCGGAGCACCGCGACCAGCGGGGATA
>CAZNQK010000015.1:0-38747 GCA_964575165.1 uncultured Aquihabitans sp.
TCGTCGAACGTGGCTTCCGTCAGTTGCGTGATCGAGCCCATGTGGCTCACTCCTTGTTCTGCTGCGTGTGGTCCGAACAGCGGGATCGGCTGATCCATTCCAGCAGGTCCGAGCGTCTCTTTGGTGGACGCGACCGGGTCAGTGGCCCTGGGCTTCGAGCCACCGTTCGGCGTCGATCGCCGCCATGCACCCGGATCCTGCGGCGGTGATCGCCTGGCGGTACCAGGAGTCCTGGACGTCGCCACAGGCGAAGACGCCTTCTACGGCGGTCCGTGAGGTGCCGTCCACGGTCGAGAGGTAGCCGTTGTCCTCGAGGGGCAGCTGGCCGATGAACAGCTCGGTGTTCGGTCTGTGACCGATGGCGACGAACACCCCGGTCGCACCGTGGTCCACGACCTCGTTCGTCACCACGTTGCGCAGTCGGACGCCGTTCACACGTTCGTCGCCGAGCAGCTCCTCCACCACCGTGTCCCACATGAAGGTGATCTTGTCGTTGGCGAACGCACGGTCCTGCATGATCTTCGACGCCCGGAGCTCCTTGCGTCGGTGCACCACGGTCACGGACCGACCGAAGCGGGCGAGGAACAGCGCCTCCTCGAGTGCCGAGTCGCCGCCACCGACCACCAGGATGTCGTGGTCGCGGAAGAAGAAGCCGTCACAGGTCGCGCACGTCGACAGCCCGTGTCCGAGCAGCCGCTTCTCGGAGTCGAGACCCAACATGAGGGCACTGGCACCCGTAGCGACGATCACCGACCGGGCCAGGTATGTGGGATCCGCAGTATCGGGGTCCCCGATCCAGATCCCGAAGGGACGTTCCGAGAGGTCGACCCTGCTCACGCGGGCGGTGATGATCTCGGTGCCGAACCGCAGAGCCTGCTCCCGGAAGTTGCCCATGAGCTCCGGGCCCATGATCCCGTCGGGGAAGCCGGGGTAGTTCTCGACCTCTGTGGTGAGCATCAGCTGTCCGCCCGGCTGGTCGCTCGTCGACGCAGGTTCACCCTCGACGAGCACCGGTGCCAGATCGGCCCGGGCCGTGTAGATGGCGGCGGTCAGGCCGGCCGGCCCGGATCCGACGATCACGACGTTGCGCAACTCGGTCATGGGAGGTACTCCGTGGTGTGGGGCGCCCGTCTCTCGGGAGCGTCGTTGGGGGAGGCGGCGTCGATCGACGACGGCCGGACGGGACGGCGAATCAGGTGGGGAGCCGTCCCCGCTTGGACCACATGACAACACCTACCAGCACCAGGATGATCCCGAAGCCGAGGTAGACGGCCCACGCCGGGATGAACAGCGTCAGCACGCGGATGGTCCCGATCACGGCGAGGAGCAGCACCGGCAGAGCGATGAGGAGCGCTACAACCGCGTAGACGATCCCCTTGGAGACCTCGAGGATCGGTCCCGTCGTCCGGGCCCGGACCTTGTCGACGGAGTCGACGACGAGGTCGGTGACCTGGTCGGTCCAGTCCGATCCGGCGCCGTCACCGGAGTCGGGACGCGACGTCGATCCGACCGTGGACGTGGTGCGCGAGGTGTCGGGCTCGACCATGGGCCGGGAGCCTAGGACCTGGGGAGCGCTCCGGGCATGTCCGTCCCCCGATGCCGAGACGGATCAGCCCACACGTCGACACGTGACCGGGTCGAGGACGACCACGTCGGCTGGGACGGGGTCGGGGGCACCGCTGGCGGACGGGACGAGGACGACCACGGCTGCTCCTTCGATCCGTGCCGACGCGACGAGGACCGGGGCATCTCCGACGACGGCGGTGGCACAAGGCGGTGGCTCGGCGGACGCCGTGCGGCCACGGGTGGCGTCGATGGCCGCACCACGCAGGGCGGCCAGATCGGTGAAGTCGCCGAGCACGATCGCTCCGGCCTCGTCGCCGGTGTGCGCCGCATCCGCGCCCGAGTCGCTCGCTGCGGCGCCCGCTGTCGTGTCACCCTGGAGGGAGCTGGGGCTCGGGGCAGGTGCCGTCTTCTCGGCGGCGACTCCCGGCGCCGTGGTCGTGACGGCTGCCCGGTCCGTGCCGGTGCCGCTGCTGCTGTCACGGCCGGCGCCCGACTGCGTGGTGGCCTCGGTGTTCGCTGCGAAGGAGTCCGTGTCGCTCCTGCCGGCGGTTCGGACGACCGTCGCGCCGAGGGTCACGACGACCAGGACGGCTGCTGCTGCGCCGACCCAGCCGAGTCGGCGTCGTGACCGGGCACCGATCGGTGTGATCAACGCGTCGGTCCCGTCCGAGTCGGTTGCGCCGGCGTCGGTCCCTCCGCTGCTGGGCACTCCGTTGCTGGGCCCTCCGCGATCGATGGCACGGGGATCAGCGGCGCTCGAATCGAACGCCGCCAGTGCGAGTGCCACTCGCTCGTCCCGCCGGGCGTCGGCTCCGGCGGCGTCGCCGACGAGGGGTCCGTCGTCGAAGGGATCGAGCGACAGGTGGACGGATCTCACGAGGTCGAACTCGCCGAGTCGACTCGACAGCACGGGGTCGGTCAGGACCTCTGCGGTCTCCTCCGTGGTCGCCTCTCCATCGAGCACGGCGGAGACGACCTCGTCGAGCGCGGCACGATCCGGTGGTGCGGAGCGGTCGTGCTGCGGTGGATCTTCCATGGTCGTTCAGTCGTTCGGTCGTTCGGTCGTTCGTTCGGTCGTTCGGTCGTTCAGGGACCGTGGGTCCCGGGTGTGGCTGTGTCCTCTTGGACGTCGACGGGGTCGATCCGGTTCCCGACGAGGTCGGGGTGGGGTGTCGTGAGCACCTCGGCCAGACGGGCCCTGCCCCTGGAGATGCGGGACCGCACGGTTCCCGGGGCGATGTCGAGGATCTCAGCGATGGAGGCGTAGTCCAGGTCGGCGACGTCACGGAGAACCAGGGGTGCGCGGAACTCTTCCGGGAGCTGCCGGAGGGCGGACGCGAGGGCCAGGCGGGTGGCGTCACGTTCGACGACGTCCTCGGGGAGGGGATCGGTCGACGGTTCGGCCGGTGCTTCCGAGCCGTCCACGGGCAGTGGTCGACGTCGGTGTCGGCGGAGCTCGTCCAGACAGCAGTTGCTGGTGACCCTGTAGACCCACGTCGAGAACCGTGACCGCCCGTCGAAGGTCGGGAGACCCCGGACGATCGCGATCAACGCTTCCTGGGCGGCGTCGTCGGCATCGACGGCGTCCCGACACATCCGGCGGCAGACGGCCAGTATCCGGTCGTGGTGGCGACGCAGGAGGACCTCGAGTGCCTGACGGTCGCCGGATCGCGCCGCTGTGACGAGATCGACGTCGGAGGTCTCGTCCGGGGTGCGCGTCACGGGTCGATCGGGGGTCGGGTCTCAGTCGGAGATCGGCACGCCGATGGGAGTGAGCTCGCGCACCTCGACGCGGTGGCGGGAGCCGTCGGTGGGTTCGCCGAGGTGGGTGATCCACAGCACGACTGTGCTGCCCGACGCGTGGGAGAGGTCGACGTCGACACGACCCCGGACGTCTCGGATCGAGCCGGCAGGGGTGAGGGCGCCTGGTCCGGCCGGGTCCGGGTCCCCGTCCAGGACGAACACCTCGCCGGACCACCCGTTCGTCGAGGCATCGATCCGTAGGCTGTCGACCGTCGACCGACGCTCGAGGTGCAGGACGAGACCGACACCGGTCTTGTCGCCGAAGAAGTCGGGCTGGTCGTACGCCTCGGTCCTCCACGCGGTGCGCTCGTCGCCGTCGGTGGCTCGATCGGCGAGGCTGTCGTTCTCACCGGCGGCGCCGCTTCCTTGCGGGTCGTAGGAGACGACGGACGTGACGGGCAACGCCTGGGGACCGGCGACCGTCGTGGTTGTCGTCGTGGCGCTCCTGGGTTCGGTGGTGTCCCGGACCAGCAGGCTGGTGACGATCACGGCGACCGCCAGGAGCAGGATCATGAACGCCGGGAGCAGCCAGCGACGCTCGGACCGTCCGAAGCTCGGTGGGTCGTCGGCGGGAGCGGCGGGTACGGACGGCGGTGGCGGCCCGGGGGACGGAACGTCCAGGGAGTGGTCGATGTGCAGCAGCCCTGCACGGAAGTCCGCCGCCGAGCTGAACCTGTCGTCGGGGTCGCGTTCGATGGCCCGCATCACGGCGGCGGCGAGACCGACGGGGATGTCGGAGCGGATGCGACGGGGATCGATCGGGTCGGTGTGGAGGCGGGCCAGCGCGACTGCCGCACCGTTGTCGCCTGCGAAGGCGCTGCGTCCGGTGAGGCACTCGTACATGACGAGCCCGAGGGAGTACAGATCGGCGCGGCCGTCGACCTCGGATCCGGTGAGCTGCTCGGGCGCCAGGTAGGTCGCAGTGCCGACGAGCGAACCGTCCCTCGTGAGCTCGGTCTGGTCGTCGGCCTTGGCGATCCCGAAATCGGCGATCTTCACCCGACCGTCGTCGCAGAGGAGGATGTTCGACGGCTTGACGTCCCGGTGGACCAACCCGGCGCGGTGTGCCGCCTCGAGCGCGTCGAGGAGTCGCAGGGCGATGCGCAGCGTCGTCTCGGGGTCGAGGGCTCCCCGCGAGCCGAGGTGCTGACGCAGGGTGGTCGCGTCGAGCAGCTCCATCACGATGGCCTCGCGGCCCCGGTCGCTGCACGTGTCGTAGACGCCCACGATTCCGGGGTCGTTCAGCCGCGCCGCGGCGATGGCCTCCTGGCGGAAGCGGCGGACGAAGGCGTCGTCGTCGGCCAGGTGGGGGTGCAGGACCTTGACGGCGACCCGTCGTCCGAGGACGGCGTCGGTGCCCTCCCAGACCTGGGCCATGCCGCCGGACCCGATGAGGTGGTCGAGCCGGTAGCGGCCGCACAGGACTGAACCGGCGAGCGTCCCCGCCTGGAGCGACCCCTGCGTCAGGTCGATCGGGCCGGAGCCGACCTGTGTCTCATCCACCTGGGCCCACGCTATCGGCGGGCTCACCCGACGGTGGGGCCACATCGGTCGGCTGCTCCAGGTCTGCCCGGACGATCCGGCGGGGTCTGCGGCCGCGTCTGCCATCACGCCGAGTTCGTCGGCTCCGACGAACCGTGAGGAGCCACCAGCCGGCGAGGAACAGGAGAGACAGGACCGACAGGGCAGCGCCCACCCCGGAGATCGTCGACGAGCTGACGGGGATCGTCACGGACGGGAAGACCAGGGTCCCGTCGGGTGAGGACGCGTCGACGCGCAGCAGCGTCCCGCCGGGAGCACGGGTCGTGACGGGCAGGTCGATGCGGTTCTCACCAGGGTGCAGCACCACGACCCGCCGGTCGCCTCCGCCGATGTCGAGACGCACCGACCGGGTCCACAGCTCGATCGTCACGTCGTACGGGAGGCCGTTGCGGAACCGCAGGGGGATGGTGGCGTTCCGTGCGGTGATGACGACCCTGCGCTCCTTGGGCATCTCGACCCGATCCATCAGAGCGTTCACCTCGGACCGGACCCGACCCGTGTATCGCGATCGTCGTGCAGCGGTCATCTCGCGGTCGAGGGTCTGTGCGACCAGCAGCTCCCATTCCGTAGGCTCGGTCGTCGCTCCCGGGGCGAGGGACCTGAAGCCGTCGACGAGCTCGCGGTTCTCGACGACACCGCGGACGGCGGGACCCTGATCCGGTGTCGGTCGAGCGGTCAGCGTGGCGGTGGAGACGCGTCCGTCGGCGGAGCCACCGCGCTCGGGGATCGCTGCGGGGTCGGCGGAGAGGGGCCCGCCCGTGGTGAGAGCGGGCAGCAGGGTCTTCAGCACCACAGGATCCGTGGATGGAGGGACGGCGAGGACGGCGCTGGGACCCGGGAAGGCGTTCCGGGCCTCCGCAGCGGTGAACCAGGTCGCCATGAGCTCGGTGGCGAGCCGGTTCGACAGCTCGCCCGCCGACGCCCTGCTCCGCAGGATCGACGTCAGCAGCGGGTCGGGTGCGATGGTGGTGAGGCGGGTCGGTTCGAGCTCATGGGCAGTCGTCACGAGGTCGGACTCGCTGGCGGCGCGACCGGTCGGTCGTAGTCGCTCGGCGGAGGTCACCAGACGTTCCACTCCGAGCGCTCGGAGGAGGTCGAGCGACTCCGTGGTCACGGTGTCGTCGCCGTACCAGCTCGTCGCGACGGTGTCGGTGCCGAGCGCCTGACGAACCGCCGCGTCACCCGATGCCACCTGTCGGAGCAGCTCGGCGGAGCCGTCCTGGGCGGCGACGAGCCCGCCCGTGTCGACCCGCGCGTACGTCATCCGGGCGAGTGTCGTGGCGTGGGCAGGGTCCCTCCAGACCCCCTTGAGCATCTCGAGGACCCTCTGGTCCGCCAGATCCTCCGATCGGCTCAGGGCACTCAGCAGGTTCGGCCGGATGGCGAGCGTCAACGGCGCCGACGGCACGGCTGCGGCCAGTTCGGCGGCCGCCGCCAGGGCGGTCCTGACATCGGGGTCGAGCTCGACCGCCCCGTCGGGAGCGAACGCGGCGGGTCCGTCGACGAGCGTGTAGAGCGAGACCGACATGGTCCCGGGTGCGCCGGCGGCCGTCGTCGGCATCTTGGTGGGGAGGCGGTTGAGGAACACAGTCGAGGTGGCTGCGACGGTTCCGGCGCCGTCGAGGATGCTCAGCTCGACAGGATGGATCCCAGCGGTCGGGAGGAGAGCCCGATCGGACGAGCCCGAGCCGCTCGAACGGACCGGGATCTCGACGACGACACCGACCGACGGGTCACCGAGCTCGGCGAGCGGGCGGGTGGTCGGCGTCTGGAGGTGTCCGGGGAGGTCGTCCTCGGCGATCGCCCGGTCGAGCTCGCTGCGCAGCGTGGTGCGGGAACCGGCGCGGATCCGTTGGTGGATCGCGATGCGCAGCTGGGCCTCGGGGGGTACGTCGCCGACGACGCGGAGCTCCACTCTGAACTCGCCGTCGGGGTCGACCCACGGGCTGACCTGGGTGACCTCGATCGCCGTCCTGGCAGCATCGGGGGACGGCGGCACCGGGTCCGCTCGTGCGGCGACCGGAACCGCTCGTGCCGCGACCGGCACCGCACCGGCCGGCGTGCTCGTGAGCGGGACTGCTGAAACGAGCAGGCAGACGACCAGGCACACGAGCAGGCAGGCGGCCGGGCAGGCGATCTCGCAGGCGTGGAGCCGCACCGGGGAGCGGCCGCCGGAGCGATGTCGGCTCTGATCGGGACCGGTGACCGGCGCTCCTCGTGTCACGGGACGTGCCGCCGCAGCACCACGAGATCGGTGGGGGTGGCCTGGAACCCGAGCCGGAGGTACAGCTCGAGAGCTCGATCGTTGGTCCTCTGGGTGTTGACGAGCACCCTTCGACAGCCGTGGCGGAGCGCCCAGCGGAGGGCGTCGAGGACCAGAGCCGTGGCGATGCCCCGGCCGGCGGCGGCGGGATCGGTGGCGAGGCGTTGGAGGAAGCCCTGACCGCCGCCCCGGCCGGTGATCGCGTACCCCAGGACCCGGCCGTCGGCCAGGCGGCTGTCGGTGCTGGCGGGTCCGGGGCTGCCGGGTTCGGGGCTGCCGGGGTCGGTGCCGCGCTGATCGGTCGGGCCCGTGCCGACCGCGACCCGGAACCGACGCGACGGCGTCGCCCGCTCGGCGTCCGCCATCGCATCCCGGTCCAGGCGCCACAGCTCTGGGAAGGCGCGCCCGTCCACCGCGAGTGCTCCCTCCCGATCACGGCGTCGGGCGCGTCGCAGACGGATCCCCACAGGTGGTCCGGCCGGCAGGGCGTCGAGGTCGCTGAGGTCGTGGGCCAGCACGTTGAGTCGATCGAACTCCTCGAAGCCGGTCGCCGTGAACGACCTCGTCTCCTCCGGATGGAGAGCTGATGTGATGACCGACGAGTAGCCGGACTCGGCGAGGTGTCGCAGGCAGTTGCGGAGACCGTCGATCGATGGCTCTCCCGCCTTCGGCCGCAGAGCCAGGTACGCCGTCGTGTCGTCTGCGTGCCACGTGCCGATCCGGAAGGACTCGCCCCCGACGTTCAGCAGCTGTCGGCTCGTCATCGTCGCTGGTCGTCCTGTACAGGGGTGGTCGCGTCGAACGGCGCAGTGCGTCCGATGCCGAGGATAGGTCAGGACGGACCCCACTAGGCTGCGACGGTGGGCGTGCTGCTCCTGACCGACGACCGGTTCCTGGCTCACGACACCGGCCCGTTCCATCCGGAACGACCCGACCGCCTAGCCGCTGTGGACGACGGCCTGGTGCTGGCGGGTGTCGACGACGCCGTCGTGCGGGTGAGGCCACGTCCGGCGACCGACGAGGAGCTGAACCGGGTCCATCCGCCGGCGTTCGTGCGGGGGATCGAGCAGCTCTGCCGGTCGGGGCGGACGAATGTCGACGGTGATACGGTCGTCTCCGAGGAGTCGGCGCTGCTCGCCCGACTCGGCAGCGGCGCCGGCATCGACGCCGTCGAGCGGTTGCGCAGGGGAGAGGCGGACTCCGCCTTCGTCGTGCCCCGGCCGCCCGGACACCACGCGACCTCGACCAGGGCGATGGGGTTCTGCCTCTTCAACCACGTCGCCGTCGCCGCGGCAGCGTTGGTGTCGGAGGGCGAGAAGGTCGCGATCATCGACATCGACGCCCACCACGGCAACGGCACCCAGGACATCTTCTACAGGGATGCCGACGTGTTGTACGTGAGCTGGCACCAGCACCCGCTGTATCCCGGGACCGGGCGGATGGACGACGCTGGTGAGGGCGCTGGGCTGGGGACCACGCTGAACCTGCCGATGCCGTCGGGAGCGACCGGAGACCACTACAGACGGTCGTTCGAGGAGGTCGTCGTTCCCGCCGTCGAGGCCCACGGAACGACCTGGCTCCTGGTGTCGGCCGGCTTCGACGGCCACCGTGACGACCCGCTCACGGAACTGGGCCTGACCTCGGGCGACTACGCCGACATCGTCGCCGACCTCCTCGCCCTCGTGCCCTCGGGTCGCAGCCTCGTGTTCCTGGAAGGGGGCTACGACCTCACCGCCATCACCAACTCGACAGCGGCGACGGTGGCGGCGATGTTCGGCGAGAGGCTGCACCCCGAGCGGCCCACCGGCGGCGGACCGGGCTCGGACGTCGTGGAACGCGTGACGGCGGTGAGACGGCGCATCGCTAGCCTCGGGATGTGATCCCCGAGCGCGCCCGGTCCCTGTTGGAGGAGATCCGTCCACTCGCCGACCGCTTCGCGTCGTCGGGCGCACGCGTCTACCTGGTCGGGGGTGTGGTTCGCGACCTGTTCGCCGCCGATCCAGCGGAACCGACGTCAGGTGACGGGCCGATCGGGGACGATCTGGACCTCACGACCGACGCCACGCCGGAGAGGGTCCGGTCGATCATCGGTCCCGTCGCCGATGCCCTGTGGGCCCAGGGCGAGCGCTTCGGGACGATCGGGGCCACGATCGGCGGACGGACCTACGAGATCACGACCCACCGGTCCGAGGCCTACACCACCGACAGCCGCAAGCCGCACGTCGACTACACGACCGACGTCGAGGTCGACCTGTCGCGGCGGGACTTCACGATCAACGCGATGGCGCTCGATGTCACCTCGGCGGAACCGGAGCTGATCGACCCGTTCGGCGGGATCGCGGACCTCGCCGCCGGGGTGCTGCGCACACCGCTCGAACCCGACGTGTCGTTCTCGGACGATCCGTTGCGGATGCTCCGCGCCGCACGGTTCATCGCCGGGTTCGACCTCCGGCCGACCGACGACCTGGTGGCGGCGGTGCGTGCCGGCGTCGACCGGCTCGACATCGTTAGCGCCGAACGGATCCGCGACGAGCTGTGCAAGCTCGTGATGGTGCAGGACCCCTCCGCCGGCCTCTGGTTCGTGAACGACACCGGACTCGCCGACCTGTTCCTGCCCGAGCTGCCGGCCATGCGCGTCGAGCAGGATCCGATCCACCGGCACAAGGACGTGCTGACCCACACCATCGCCGTGGTGGCCAAGGCCCGACGTGACCAGAAGGTGCGCCTCGCTGCGCTGTTCCACGACGTCGGCAAGCCGAAGACGCGTTCGATCGGGGGCAAGGGGGTGTCGTTCCACCACCACGAGGTGGTCGGTGCGAGGATGACCCGGGACCGGATGCGCGCGCTGCGGTTCAGCAACGAGATGGTGTCCGACGTGACGCAGCTCGTCTACCTGCACCTGCGGTTCCATGGGTTCGGCTCGGGCGAGTGGACCGACGCGGCGGTGCGCCGGTTCGTCCGCGACGCCGGTCCGCTGCTGTCGGAGCTGTTGTGGTTGACCCGTGCCGACTGCACGACGCGCAACAGGCGCAAGGCCGAGGCGCTGGACCGCAGCATCGACGAGCTCGAGGCCAGGATCGAGGCGCTGAAGGCGTCCGAGGAGCTCGCGGCGATCCGACCGGACCTCGACGGCCAGCAGGTCATGGCGCACCTGGGGATCGGGCCGGGACCCGAGGTGGGCCAGGCGCTCGCCCACCTCCTCGAGCTGCGACTCGAGGAGGGGCCGATGGGGCTCGACGACGCCTACGCCGCGCTCGATGCGTGGTGGGCCGAGCGCCGCGAGTCCTGAACAACCCCCGGCACCGGCCTTCGTCGTCCCCTGGTCCCTCAGATGCCGAGCTTGCGGGCCCTCACCACGAACGACGGAGGCACCCACTCGGCGAGCGCCGAGGAGTGGATCCCTGCGGCGTCCGCCCGCGGCTCCGGTTCTAGGAGCACGTCGACCTGGAAGTTCGACCGGCTGAGCGTGGTGAACACGTCAGCGATCTGGTGCACGTGGGTGACGCCCTCGTCACCTGCGACCCTCCACGCCAACGGCGACGAGTTCCAGACGGTGCGGGTCAGGTACGGCGACTGGGACTCCTCGGGCTCGAGCTCGAGCATCGTCGCGAACGGGTGGGGGAGCGACAGCAGCAGGGCCGAGCCCGGCGTCAGCACCCGGTGCACCTGGCGGAACACGCGGCCGAGGTCCTGGACTCCGGCGAGCGAGTAGACGGCGAGGACCAGATCGACGGTGTCGGCCCGCACGAACGCCAGGTCGGCGAGATCGCTGTGGTGGAACTCGACCCGCACCTCGGCGACCTCGGCGGCCGCGCGCGCCTGGGCCAGCCGGGTGGTCGAGGCCTCGACGGCGGTGACCCTGGCCCCTCGTCGCGCCATGGCGATGGTGGCGGCACCCGCGCCGCACCCCAGGTCGAGGACCCGCTTGCCGTCCACCGGCCCGATGAGCCGTTCGAGCACCTCGTCGTCGAGGTCCGGGCCGAGCCTGACGACGTCGCGGGCGGGTTCGGATCCGTGGGGGAAGCTGGCAGGGGGAAGCCGGTGCGGGGCGGTGTCGTCGCCGACGAGAGCCGGGCGGGCGCCGAGGTTGCCGGCCGAGGGGTGGCGCGGCCGACCGGCCGCTGAGGCGGAGTGTCCCATCGGGTTCAGTCTGGCGGAGCCTCCGGGAGAGGTCGTGGACCCGTGCCGAGGCGTTACCCTTGGCGACCGTGCCGTTCCTCGCGCCGGAGTCCGGCGGACGTCCCGGGTCGACACCCGGCTCGGTCGACTACCGGTTCGCGCGCCGACAGCTCCTCCACCGCTTCCGTGCCGGTGAGCTGACAGCGGCCGACGTCTGCGACGCCCAGCACGAGCTGCTGCGGGTCGCACGCAACTGCGCCCAGAGAGCCCGCCACGACTGTCCCGTGTGCGGTGAGCACGAGTTGCGCCTCGCCCGCTTCGTGTTCGGACCGCGGATGCCGCCGGGCGGACGCGTGGTGGCCAGCAGGGCCGAGCTGGCGAAGCTCGCCGGGCGGTCATCGGGCGGGTTGCGCTGCTACACGGTGGAGGTCTGCCTCGGTTGCCGCTGGAACCACCTGCTCGACATCACGCCCCTGAGCGCTCCGACAGGTTGACCGGGGTTTCCGGCGACGCTTCTCAGGTCGCCGTGGGATCGGGCGGGGAGCCCGCGGCAAGATGTGGGTCCTGCCGGTCCCCCTCACGGCAGCGCCGCGCCCATGCCGACCGACCGCACCCGCCCCTCCCGACCAGCCCCGACGCCGTCCGGCTCCTCGCCCGGGTCGGCCCGTCGTCGTGGCCTGCTGTGGCGCTGGCGTCGCGTCGGCTACGTGGCCGTCGTGCTGGCAGTGGTCGCCGCCGGAGGCATCTGGGCGGCGCTGAACACCATCGACCTGCCCGCGGCGAAGCGCTCTGTCGAGACGTCGTTCGTGTGCGACATCGACGTTCCGGCCGGCCAGTGCGGGTTCGACAACTCGATGGCCCGCCTGTCGACGGCAGAGGAGCGGGTCCTCGTCGACTACGACGATCTCCCACCCGTGCTGGTCCAGGCGGTGCTGTCGGCCGAGGACCGGAGCTTCTTCGACCACAACGGCGTCGACCCCGTCGGCATCGCCCGGGCGGTCTACCAGGACATCGCCGGCGACAGCGCGTCGAGGCAGGGCGGCTCGACGATCACCCAGCAGTACGTGAAGAGCGTGTACCTCACGTCGGAGCGGACCCTGACCCGGAAGCTCAAGGAAGCGGTTCTGGCGGTCAAGCTCGAGCAGACCCTCGACAAGCGCGAGATCCTGACCCGGTACCTCAACGAGGTGTACTTCGGCCGGGGCGCCTACGGGGTCGAGGCCGCGTCGAGGACCTACTTCGGTGTGGGGGTCCAGGACCTGACGTTGCCCCAGGCGGCCTATCTCGCGGGTCTGATCCGGGCCCCGGAGCACGCGGACGCCACTCGGGACCCGGAGGAGGCGTCCCGTCGGCGTCGTACGGTGCTGCACGCCATGCAGGAGGAGGGCTACATCACCGCGGACCAGGCCGAGCTCGCCGATGTGGTCCCGTGGAACAGCACCGAGAAGGCTCCGGATGGATCACCGCAGGAGGTCACGATCCGACCTCGCGAGGAGGAGCACTCGGACCTCGGAGACGTCGCGTACAAGGAGCTCGGCTCGCAGTACTGGGTCGAGTGGGTGCGCCAGCAGCTGCGCGACCGGCTGGGAGCGGGAGCCGAGACACGGGGCCTGCGGGTGTACACGACGTTCGACCCGAAGTTGCAGGAGTACGCGGTCGACGCCGTGAACAAGACACTCGACCGCCCCGACGGACCGGTCGGCTCCCTCGTAGCGATCGACAAGGAGGGGCGCATCCGGGCGATGGTCGGAGGCCGTGACTACGAGGCGAGCAAGGTGAACCTGGCTCTCGGGACCGGCGGTGGTGGTTCGGGCCGCGCCCCCGGCTCGACGTTCAAGCCGTTCGCACTAGCGGCCTTCGTCGAGGACGGGTACTCGATCCGTTCGAAGTTCAAGGCCCCGCCGACGACGATGTTCCCCGGCGTGTACGCGGAGCCGGGCAAGCTGTGGAAGCCGGCGAACTACGACCGGGGTGACCACGGTGTGGAGTCGGTCGAGCAGGCGACCTGGGGCTCGACGAACACGGTCTTCGCCGGGATGGTCGACACCGTGACCCCACAGGGACTGGCCGACATGGCGACCCGCCTCGGGGTCCGGGCGAAGCTGGATCCGGTGTACTCGCTGGTGCTCGGCACCGAGGAGGTGTCGGTCCTCGACATGGCGTCCGCCTACTCGACCTTCGCCGATCGCGGTCGGCACATCGAGCCGTACGTCATCACCCGCATCGAGGACGCCGACGGCGCTGTGCTCTTCGATGCGGCGACGGAGGTGCAGCCGGTCCAGGTCGTCAGCGAGGACGTCGCCGACACGGTG
Source organism: uncultured Aquihabitans sp. (assembly GCA_964575165.1). Lineage (GTDB taxonomy): Bacteria > Actinomycetota > Acidimicrobiia > Acidimicrobiales > Microtrichaceae > Dermatobacter. The sequence continues at coordinate 13,606 of CAZNQK010000015.1, forward strand.
ACCACCGTCCTCCAGGGCGTCATCCTCAAGGGGACCGGTCGTGCCGCCGGTCTCAAGGTGCCGGCGGCCGGCAAGACGGGGACGACGAACGACGCGAAGGACGCCTGGTTCACCGGCTACACGTGCAACCTCACGGCGTCGGTGTGGATGGGCTACGAACAGCCGAAGGAGATGAAGTCGTACAAGGGCCAGTCGGTGGCGGGTGGGACGTTCCCTGCGAAGATCTGGCGCGACTTCATGTCGAAGGCGACTGCGGGGGCGCCGGCGTGCAAGTTCGTTCCGACCGACGCGGGCAAGAAGGTGCTCAACGCCGGCTATGCGTTGAGCAGCGGGACGTCCACGACGTCGGTGCCTACGTCCTCGACCACGACCGTCCCTGGTGCGTCGACGTCGACGACCGTCCGCGGGGCGACCACGACGGTGCCGAAGGCGTCGACCACCACGACGCCGGCTCCTGCGACGACCGCAGCGCCGGGAGCGGCCCCGGCAGGCTGAACCGGCGTCGCCGGTGGCGGCTCAGCCGTCGCGACGGACGTGGGGGAACTGGTCACAGCACGTGGCGCACCAGTCCTCGTCCTCGTCGAGCACGGTCGGCTCGCCGAGCTCTTCGATGCTCAACAGGTCCGTCGCGGCGCCGTCGGGGAGCACGAGGTACACGCGACGGACGGCGACGGTGTCCTCGGCTCGTCCGCAGCTCGTGCACGTCGGCATGGGCCCAACGTACCCCGGGGAGCCCGGTCCGGATCGGCCCGGGTGATCGACGTGTCACCGGGGTCTTTTCGTCCGGCGCCGTCGTGTCGTACGCTTTTCCACGACGGCCGGCAGCCACGGGGCGCTGGACCTGACCAGGAGGTGGGCCATGTCTCACGACAACCCTGCTCACGACGGCTCTGCTCACGACGGCTCTGCTCACGAGGAAGCTGCTCCAGCTCGCCCGGCGACGGCGGGGACGGCTGCGCCCGACCGACCGACACGCATCACCGTGCCGTGGGTCCGGAGCCGGAAGGTCCGCGACGGTACCGAACCGCTGGTCATGGTCACGGCCTACGACGCCCCCGGCGCGCGCATCGCACACGACGCCGGTGTCGACATGATCCTGGTCGGCGACTCGCTCGCCATGGTGGTGCTCGGCCACCCCGACACGTTGTCGGTCACCGTCGACGAGATGGCCCACCACGTCGCCGCCGTCGCCCGGGTTCAGCCCGCGGCGTTGGTCGTGGGGGACCTGCCGTGGATGAGCTACCACGTGTCGGCGGAGGACACCGTGCGCAACGCGGCACAGCTGATCAGGGCCGGGGCGCAGTGCGTGAAGCTCGAGGGCGGGGCGAAGAGGGTGCCGATGATCGAGGCGATCGTCGACGCTGAGATCCCGGTGATGGGTCACCTCGGACTGACCCCGCAGTCGATGCACGCCATGGGTGGCTTCCGCGTCCAGGCCAAGAAGTCCGAGGCGGCGTTGGCGCTCGTGGCCGACGCCAAGGCGCTCGCGCACGCCGGGTGCTTCGCGATCGTGCTCGAGGGCGTTCCCGACGAGGTGGCCCGCATGGTCACCGACGCGGTCGACGTACCCACCATCGGCATCGGTGCCGGACCGCACTGCGACGGCCAGGTGCTCGTCTACCACGACCTCCTCGGCATGGAGGATCGGCGTCCGGCCAAGTTCGTGAGGCGCTACGCGGACCTCAAGAGCGCGTCGGTCGCGGCGATCGCCGAGTTCGCGTCGGATGTGCGCGGCGGCGGGTTCCCGAACGACTCCGAGAGCTACCACCTGGCGGCCGCGGAGTCCGAGGCGCTGTCGCTGTACGGCTCGACTCCCGACTGATCCTCCGGCCGCCGGAGGACTCCGGCTCCCGACCGGTCCGTTCACGTGGCTGTCACAGGCGGCTGAGATGCTGGCCGGGACCTGGAGGCGGAGACGTCCGAGGGTGGCCGGCTGGCCGGGAGCAGGGTGCGCGCGCCTACACTCTCCGGTCACATCGCCCGGCTGCGGTCGGGCTGCCCTGTCCTGCAGGTCGCAGGACCCTCACGCCCGGTCCGGGCAGAGGTCCAGAGGGAGGAGAGCACGTGCCGACACGCGCGTACGAACTGATGATCATCGTCGACCAGGACGTCGACGACGCCGCGAACCGCGCCGTCGTCGAACGTGTGAAGGAGATGGTGGCCGCCGACGGCGGTTCCACGCCCACGGTCGACAACTGGGGACGGCGGCGTTTCGCCTACCCGATCAACCGCAAGAACGAAGGTGTCTACACCGTCTTCGAGATCGTCACCGAGGCCACCGACCTCGACGAGCTCGATCGCTTCCTCCGACTCGCGGACGACGTCGTCCGCCACAAGCTGATCCGGTTGCCGGACGCAGAGGCCACACGACGTGGTCTGCTGACGGTCGCCGGCTGATCCAGGAGGAACGGACATGGCAGGCAACTATGTCGAGCTGATCGGCAACCTCACCCGCGACCCGGAGCTGCGGTTCATCCCCAGCGGCGCGGCCGTCGCCAACTTCGGGCTCGCGGTGAACCGCCGTTGGCGCAACCAGCAGAGCAACGAGTGGGAGGAGGAGACGGCGTTCTTCGACATCGTGTGCTGGCGGGATCTGGCCGAGAACGTCGCCGAGTCCCTGACCAAGGGCACGCGCGTGATGGTGTCGGGTCGTCTCCAGCAGCGCAGCTGGGACGCGGACGACGGGACGAAGCGGTCCAAGATCGAGGTCCTGGCCGACGAGGTCGGCCCGAGCCTGCGCTGGGCGACAGCGCAGGTGCAGAAGACGGAGCGCCGTGAGGGCGGTGGAGGCGGCTACGACTCCGCACCCATGCCCACCACGCCGCCCGCAGGTGGATACGACAGCAGCGAGGAGCCGTTCTGATGGCGAAGCCACAGCAGAAGCGGGGCAAGCCCAAGGACACGGGCCGCCGCGTCAAGAAGAAGGTGTCCATCCTCAACAGCGAGCAGGTGACCTACGTCGACTGGAAGGACGCCAACCTGCTGCGTCGCTTCATGTCGGATCGGGCCAAGATCCGGGCCCGTCGTGTCACCGGCAACGACACGAAGCAGCAGCGGGAGGTCGCCAAGGCGATCAAGAACGCCCGCGAGATGGCGCTCCTGCCGTACACCAACCGGGTCACGACCCAGCGTGGCCGGCGGGACCGCGACGGCGACGACCGTCGCCCCCGCGGCGACCGGCCGGACCGTCCCGAGCGCTCCGAGCGTCGCGACGGTGACGAAGGCGCCCCGACAGGTTCCGAGTTCGAGGCGATCGATGAGACCACCGAGTCCGGCGATGCCGTCGAGGCGGCGGTCGGGGCCGAGGGGAGCGAGGCATGAGCGCCGTCAAGGTGATCCTGCGCGCGGACGTCTCCGGTCTCGGCAAGCGGGGCGACATCGTCGAGGTGTCGAAGGGCTACGCACGCAACTTCCTCGCCCCGCGCTCGTTGGCGTTCCCGGCGACCGACGGAGCCACGGCCCAGGCCGAGGCGATGCGGCGCTCGCGTGACATCAAGGACGCGAAGGACCGCGAAGGCGCAGAGGAGATCGCGAAGGTGCTGGTCGCCCGGACGATCGAGATCCCGGCGAAGGTCGGTTCGGGCGGACGTCTGTTCGGCTCGGTGACCACATCCGAGGTCGCGGATGCCGTGGCCGAGCAGACCGGCATCGAGATCGACCGCAAGGACCTCCACATGGAGGAGCACATCAAGGAGCTGGGCACCCACCACGTGTTCGCCCGCCTCCACTCCGACGTCCAGTTCCCGATCACCATCGAGGTGGTCGAAGGCTGAACGGTCGTCGTCCGAGGCGACCGAAACCGACGTTCGACACCGCGGCCGGGGCTCCCACGAGGGGGTGCCCGGCCGTGTCGCGTCCGGGCTCCGGGTCCCGGTGTCAGACTCCGTCCATAAGGTCTTCTCCATGGCGGCCACCCTTCTCACCGGGGCCTGTGGACGACGGTGGATGAACCGGTCCTACTCCACCGTTCCTCCCCAGGTGGATCCCCTGAACTTCCGGAGTCCTCCTCTAGATGCCCACAGGTCAGATTCCGGAGAATGATCAGCGATGTCAGCCATCACCTCCACCGACGACGGCCCGGTCCTGCGCGCCCGTGTCCCACCGCACAGCATCGACGCCGAGCAGTCCCTGCTCGGCGCCATGCTCCTGTCCGAGCAGGCGATCTCCGCCGTGGCGAACATCGTGTCGGTCGACGACTTCTACAAGCCGGCGCACCGTCACGTGTTCTCAGCGATCCAGTCGCTCTACGGCGCCGGACAGGGCGTGGACCCGGTCACGGTCGCGGACGAGCTGTCCACGGCGGGGGTGCTCGACGCTGTCGGGGGGCCGGCCACGCTCGTCACGCTCCAGGCCCGTACGCCTGCCATCACCAACGCCGAGCACTACGCGCGGATCGTCGAGGAGAAGGCGATCCTCCGTCGGCTCATCTCGACGGCCAACGAGGTGGCCGAGCTCGGCTACCAGCCGCTCGACGACATCGAGAAGACGATCGACACGGCCGAGAGCCTGGTGTTCGGAGTGGCGCAGCACCGCAACGCCGACACGATGCAGGAGCTGTCGCCGCTGCTCGACCGCAGCCTCGAGCAGCTCGAGATGCTCTACGAGCGTGGTGACGCGATCACCGGGACGCCGTCGGGCTACACGGATCTGGACACGATGCTGGCCGGCCTCCAGCCCGGGGCTCTGATCGTCGTCGGTGCCCGTCCCGCCATGGGAAAGACGGCGTTCGCCCTCGGCATCGCCGGTCACGCCGCCGTGCGCGAGCAGCTTCCGGTGCTGTTCTTCTCGCTCGAGATGGGCCACCTCGAGCTGACGCAGCGTCTCATCGCCGCCGAGGCCAGGGTCGACTCCGGCAAGCTCCGGACGGGTCGGCTGACCGATGCGGACTGGACGAAGATCACCAAGGCGATGGGACGCCTCGGTGAAGGGACGCTCTGGATCGACGACAACCCGGCGCTGACCGTGATGGAGATCAGGGCCAAGGCCCGTCGCCTCCAGGACCGCCTCGACACCAAGCTCGGGCTGATCGTCGTCGACTACCTCCAGCTGATGTCCGGGCGCAGCTCGGCCGAGAGCCGTCAGGTCGAGGTGGCCGAGATCAGTCGCGGCCTCAAGGTGCTGGCCCGCGAGCTGGGCTGCCCGGTCATGGCTCTGTCGCAGCTGTCACGTCAGCTCGAGCTGCGTGCCGACAAGCGTCCGATGCTCGCCGACCTGCGCGAGTCGGGCTGTCTGACCGCTGACACGCGGCTGCTGCGTGCCGACACGAACCAGGAGGTGACGCTCGGCGAGCTCGTGTCGTCGGGTGAGCGTGATGTTCCGGTGTGGAGCCTCGGCGACGACTGGAAGATGGTGCCGGCGACGCTGACCCACGCCTTCCCGAGCGGGACCAAGCCGGTGTTCCGGATGGAGCTCGCATCGGGACGCTCCGTCGAGGCGTCGGCCAACCACCCGTTCCGGACGGTGGAGGGTTGGCGTCGGCTGGACGAGCTGGCAGTCGGGTCACGCATCGCCGTGCCACGTCGGTTCGGGGCACCGGAGAAGGTGTCGACGTCGACGGCCGCCGACGTCGCCGACGCGGTGGAGCGGACGCTCAGGGACCGGTCGGTGCCGACCGAGATCCACGCCGCGACCGATCCGGTGCTGGCCTCGTACCTCGCCGAGCTGTTCGCCCGGATCGGCTTCCTCGGCGTCGGCCAGCTGCGAGGTCGGGCGTTGGTCCGGCTGATGGCCACCAGCTCCTCACGGGAGCTGATCGACGAGATCCAGCTGCTCCTCGCCCGCTTCGGTGTGCTGTCGCGCGTCACCGACGTCGGCACCGGCCGGCCCCGGTGGCGGGTGTGGATCCACGGTGCCGAGCAGCAGGAGCGGTTCCTCCGTCGGATCGGTGTCGCCGGAGAACGTGGTTCGGCGACCGACGAGGCCCTCCGCGTCCTGGCCGAGGTGACGGCCAACCCGAACGTCGACACGGTTCCGTGCGAGGTCCGCGATCTCGTCGTCACCGAGCTCGATCGCCTGGGCATGAGCCAACGTGACCTGGCAGCGGCCCTCGGTGAGTCCTATTGCGGCGGCTACCTGTTGGGCACCGCCAACCGCCCCCGGGCGACGAGCCGTGAGCGGTTGTCCCGGATCGCCACCGCGACCGACAGCAAGGAGCTCGCAGCGATCGCCGAGTCGGACGTGTTCTGGGACGAGGTCGTGGGGATCACGCCGATCGGCGAGCAGCCCACCTTCGACGCCACCGTGGTCGGCACCCACAACTTCGTCGCCGACGGGATCATCGCCCACAACTCGATCGAGCAGGACGCGGACGTCGTGATGTTCCTCTACCGCGACGAGGTGTACCACCCCGACACGACCGACAAGGACATGGCCGAGGTCATCGTGGCCAAGCACCGCGCCGGTCGGACCGGTGTGGCCCGGCTGGTGTTCCTCGACTACTGCACGCTGTTCGCGAACATGGCCCGCACCGACTGACGCTCCGTCGCCGATCAGGATTTTGTGTGTATCTCATGTCGCACAGCGACGTGAGATGCACACAAGACCGGGGATCCGGAGCTAGCGGTAGCGGAGCACGCCGCGGATGTTCCGTCCACCGAGCATGTCGTCGAAGCCCTGGTTGATGTCGTCGAGCGCGTACTCGCGTGTGACCATCCCGGAGAGGTCGAGCTGGCCCGACCGGAACAGGTGCATGAGCCGCGGGATGTCCGAGCGCGGATTGGCCGAGCCGAAGATCGTGCCGACCAGCTGCTTCTCCATGAGGGTGAGGTCCACGAGGGAGATGTTGATGCTCGACTCGTCGGACGGGTGGATGTTGGTCACCACCACGCGACCCCGCTTGGCGCACAGCGCCATGATCGGAGCGATCTGCTCGCCGTCGCCGACGCCGAGAGCGCAGATGATCTTGTCGCAGCCCCGTCCCCAGGTGACCTCCTGGATCAGGTCGTATGCCTCCCCGATGCTCGCTGCCGTGTGGGTCGCACCGAACGCCAGGGCCTGCTCCCTCTTGAACTCGACGGGGTCGATGGCGACGATGTTGCGCGCACCGGCCAAGCGGGCACCCTGCACCGCTGCGGACCCGATCCCGCCGACGCCGACGACCGCGACGTTCTCGCCAGGGCGGATCTCCGCTGCGTAGACCGACGAGCCCCAACCGGTGGTCACGCCGCAACCGACGAGGCAGGCGAGCTCCAGGGGGATGTCGTCCTCGATCTTCACGCAGCTCATCTCGTTGACGACCGTGTGCTCGCTGAAGGTGCCGAGGCAGACCATCGTCCAGAGGTCGGTCCCGTCGGCGGCGTGGTGACGGGTGGTCCCGTCGAGCTGGGCGCCGACGAGCAGCGCCGCGCCGTTGTCGCAGAGGTTGGAGTGCCCGTCGGCGCAGCTCGGGCACTGCCCGCACGCCGGGACGAAGCTGAACACGACGTGGTCACCGGGGGTGAGGCTGGTGACGCCGGGCCCGACCTCGAGAACCACGCCGGCGCCTTCGTGGCCTCCGATGAGGGGATAGATGGCCGGCAGATCGCCGGTGCGGGTGTGGTCGTCGGAGTGGCACATGCCCGACGCCACCATTTCTACGAGCACCTCGCCTGCCTTGGGAGGGTCGAGGGTGATCGTCTCGACGCTCCACGGCGCGCCCTGTTCCCAGAGGATCGCTGCCCTGGTCTCCATCTTCCTGCTCCCCTGGTCGTGGTCCGGCGACGCGCCCGACTCGCCTGGAACCTAGCAACTTGACCGAGCGGTCAACAGAGGTGCCGGTGCCGTGACAAGCTGTCTCAGCCGGGATCCCGAGGGGGGACCCGGACCGCCGCTTCGGTCGTGGGACCGGGCGTCGACGATCGTCCCGGAGACACCGATGACCAACACCGCCACGTCCAACGACCCGACGTCCCCGGAGGAGACCGGATCCGACGCCGTCCTCGACGAGCTGAAGGTATGGCTCGACGAGAACTGGGACCCGGACCTGACAGTCGGGGAGTGGTGGGAGCGGCTGGGCCTGTCAGGGTGGGCGGCTCCGGGACTGCCGACCAACGCCTACGGCAAGGGCCTGAGCCGCAACGACAGCGTCAGGGCCCAGACCATGATCGCCGAGCACGGCGCCCTCGGCGCCCCCGGCGGCCTCGGCCTGCTGCTCGCCGCGCCGACCATCGCGACCCACGGCACCCAGGAGCAGATCGACCTCTACGTGCGACGGATCGTCACCGGCGTCGACGCGTGGTGCCAGCTCTTCAGCGAGCCCGGCGCGGGCTCCGACCTGGCCGGGCTCACCACGCGCGCTCTGGAGGACGGCGACGAGTACGTGGTCAACGGGCAGAAGGTGTGGACCTCCCTGGGCCACACCGCCGACATGGCGATGCTGATCGCCAGGACGGACCCCGACGTGCCCAAGCACCAGGGCATTACCTGGTTCGCCTTCGACATGCACCAGCCGGGAGTCGACGTGCGCGGCCTCAAGGAGATGACAGGCCATGCGATGTTCAACGAGGTGTTCCTGACCGACGCCAGGGTCTCTGGCGATGCCATCATCGGCGAGCGCAACAACGGATGGGCCGTCACCAACACGACCCTGATGCACGAGCGGGCCGGCCTCGGTTCCGGTGGAGGTTCGGGTGCGGCGTCGTCGGCGTCGCCCGGAAGCATCGCCGACCAGCTCGGGGCCCGAGCAGGGGACTTCGCTCCGAAGACGGGCGGAACACGAAAGGGTGGTGGCGGGGCCATCGGGATGCTGGGCTCGATGCCGAAGATGCTCCAGGACCTGGCACGCAGCAACGGCAGCATCGAGGACCCGACGATCCGCCAGGATCTCGTGCGGCTCTACACGATGGGCGAGCTGGGGAGGTACAACAACCTCCGGGTCAAGGCGGCCAAGCAGGCCGGACGGGACATACCCGGGATGCCCAACATCTCGAAGCTCTCGATGAGCGACCTGATGCGACTGGTGAGGGACCTCGGTCTGCGGATCGTGGGGCCGGCCGGCACCCTGCACGCCTATGAGGACGCGGACAAGGCGGCGATCGAGGACGCCACGGGCAACCCGTTCCTGAACCTGCTCACCTGGGTCGCGCTGTGGGCCCAGGGTCCGCCGATCTACGGCGGTACGGACCAGATCCAGCGCAACATCATCGGTGAACGGGTGCTGGGACTCCCCAAGGAGCCGGGCAACGACAAGACGCTGCCGTTCTCCGAGCTGCCCAAGAACGCCTGAGTTGCAGACCCCGGGCGGTAGCGTGCCCGCCGTGACGGACACGGACATCGACGCCGCTCCGGTTCCGAAGCGTCCGTCGCGCTGGAAGCAGGTGGTGGCCGGTCTGGTCACCCTCGCTGTGCTGGCGGTCGTGTTCCTCGGGATCTTCCCGAAGTTCGCCAGCTACGAAGACGCCTGGACGTCGATCCAGGAGATGTCCGCCACGTCTCTCCTCCTGTTCGCTCTGGTCACCGTCGCCAACATCGTCGTCTACGTCTTCCCGTACCAGGCGGCGCTGCCGGGCATCCGGTATGGGCAGGCGTTCATCGTGCGCCAGACGTCGTTCATGATCAGCAACGCCGTGCCGTTGGGCGGCGCCGTCGGTCTCGGGGTCCAGTACGCGATGCTCGCCGGCTACGGGTTCGGGCCGGCCGTCGCCACGTCCGCCATCGGCGTCACCAGCGTGTGGAACCTGCTGGTCACGCTGGCCCTTCCTGCCCTCGGCCTCATCGCTCTGGTGCTCACCGGAGAGGCGACCAGCGGAGCGGTCCTCGGGGCGGTCCTGTCGGCCGTCGCTCTCGTCGTCATGGTGGGTGGGCTGGCCCTCATCCTGCGCAGCGAGGCGTGGGCGGCCAGGATCGGCGGCTGGGGCGACGCGGTCGTCGCGCGGGTCCGAAAGGGCGCAGAGGCGGGTTCGGTCACCGCTGGGGTCATGCGGTTCCGTGACCAGACGGTGGACGTCGTGTCGCGACGCTGGATCCGTCTCACCGTCACGAACTTCGCCCAGCAGTTCGCCCAGTTCTCGGTCCTCGCTGTCGCGGTGTACGGCCTCGGCGGCGCATCGACGGGCGTCAACCCGCTCGAGGTGTTCGCGGCCTTCGCTCTGGCACGTCTGGCCGGGTTCATCCCGATCACGCCGGGAGGACTCGGAACGGTCGACGCCGCGCTCGTCGCACTCCTCGTGGCGTTCGGCATGTCCGAGAGCGAGGCGCTCGCCGCCAACCTGCTGTGGCGTGCCGCGACGTTCGTCCCGCAGGTGGTGCTCGGGATCGTGACGTTCCTCGTCTGGCGGGTCCAGTCCCGACGGTCCGAGCTCTGAGTTCTCCCGCTCTGTTCCCGTTTCGTGGCCGATTTCGGCCACGAAACGGGAACAAAGCTGGCGGGGTGGGTCAGAGAGCGAACGGGTCGACCGGTGCCTCGGTCGAGATCGCGAGACGCTCCAGGTACGAGGTCCTCGGGATCTCGACGGCGCCGAGCGAGGCCAGGTGCGGGGTGAGCCACTGGACGTCGAACAGCGCGCCGGGGATCCGGTCGAGGATCCCGGTCAACCGCACGAGGGCCGCCTTCGACGCGTCGGTCGCGGTGTGGAACATCGACTCGCCGGCGAAGAAGGCGCCGATCGACACGCCGTACACGCCGCCGACCAGATGGCCGTCCTCCCAGATCTCGACCGAGTGGGCCCAGCCCATCTCGTGCAGACGCGTGTAGGAACGGACGAAGTCCTCATCGATCCAGCCGTGCGGGCGACGCGGATCGCCGCAGGCGCGGACCACGGACTCGAACGAGTGGTCGACCGTGGCGGTGAAGCGTCGCATCGACCGGCGCAGCGACCTGCTGACGTGCAGACCCGACCCCCGGGCGGTCGTGTCGGGACCGACGGGGATGACGCCCCTGGGATCGGGTGACCACCAACCGAGGCGCCGGCGGCCGACGGGCATCGGGAACAGCCCGCTCCGGTACGCGCCGAGCAGCGTCGCGGGTTCGAGGTCGCCTCCGAGGACCACCGGTCCGTCGGCGTCGGCATCGTGCAGCGGCGGGAACACCCACCGGCTCGGGGGTGGTTCGATCCTGGGGATCTCTCCGCCTCCGTCCTGACGAGTCGGCTGCTCAGGCCTTCTTGTAGTCGTAGAAGCCGATACCCGACTTCCGACCGAGCTTGCCCGCCGACACCATCCGACGCAGCACCGGGACCGTCGCGTAGTTGGGGTCCTTGAACTCCTCGTACAGCGCGTCCAGGATCGCCACCGAGGTGTCGAGCCCGACGAGGTCGAGCAGTGCGAGCGGACCCATCGGGAAGTTGCAGCCGCCCTTCATGGCGGTGTCGATGTCCTCGGCCGAGGCCGTACCGTTCTCGAGCATCCGCACGGCGTTGTTGAGGTACGGGAACAGCAGGGCGTTCACGATGAAGCCGGCGCGGTCCTTGACCTGCACCGGGTTCTTCCCGCAGGCGCTCGCAAACTCCGTGACTGCGCCGATCGTCTCGTCGGAGGCGGTGAGCGGACGGATGATCTCCACGAGCGACATCGCCGGGGCGGGGTTGAAGAAGTGGACTCCGCAGACCCTGTCGGGGCGGCCGGTGGCCACGGCCATCTCGACGACCGGAAGGGTGGAGGTGTTGGTCGCGAGTATCGCCGAGTCCTTGACCACCGAGTCCAGCTCGGCGAACAACGGCTTCTTCACGTCGAGGTCCTCGACGACGGACTCGATGACCAGGTCGCAGTCGACCAGCGCGCCGAGGTGATCGGTGGCCGAGACCCGGCCCCGGACCTCGTCGGCGACCGCCTGCTCGAGCTTGCCGCGCTCGACCTGGCGGGCCAGCGACTTGTCGAGAGCGGTCACCATCGCGTCCGCCGTCTCCTGCTTGCGGGACCGCAGGACCACCTCGAAGCCGGACTTGGCCGCCACCTCGGCGATGCCCGAGCCCATGATTCCCGATCCCAGGATCCCCACACGTTCGATCGTCATGGGCGGCGATGCTACCGATGCCCCGACGTGGCGGTACAAGTCGCCGGAGCCGCCGTCGGGCACGGGCTCGGCGAGGCCGACCCGGGCGCACGGTGACGCCGGGTACGGTCGTGTCCATGAACGGGACGCTGGCTCTGGTGGGCGGACGGGAGTGGACGGAGGGCTGCACCTTCGACGAGGGGCTGGTGCGCGGGGTCTCCGAGGTGCTCGTCCTGCCGACGGCGCTCGCGTACGAGAACCCGGGAGCGGCGATCGAGCGGGCCCGGAGCTGGTTCGCCGGTCTCGGGGTCGGCGTCCGGGTCCTCGACGTGTACCGCCGGGCCGACGCTCTCGAAGCGGGCCCCGCCGAAGTGGCGGCCGCGGCGACGGCGATCTACGTCGTCGGTGGGTCGCCGATGCACCTCCGGTCGGTCCTCAAGGACACGCCGCTGCTCGACGCCATGGTGGGGGCGTGGCGGGCCGGCGCCATGGTCGCGGCGTCGGGTGAGGCGGCATCGGTGATGTCGAGCCACATGGTCGACAGCCGCGGCGGTGCCTACACGGTGGGGCTCGACCTGATCGAGACCCTGACGGTGATCCCCCGCTCCAACTCGTGGTCGCCGGAGAAGTGGCACCGGACCGTCGAGCTGGCCCGACCGGGGCTCGTCGTCGTGGGAATCGAGGAGGCCACGGCTCTCATCCATCCGCCCGACGGGACGTGGCGGGTCGAGGGAGCGGGCTCGGTGCAGGTGTTCCTCGACGGCGTCGCCGCGGATCTGACGGCCCTGCCTTCGCTGCTGCGTCCCGAACGCTCCTGACCGGGTCCGGGCCGGACCGGGAGCGCGGGCTCAGGCGGGGGTCTCGGTGATCCTGACGCTGTTGATCACCACTGCCTCGGTCGGCTTCTGCTGGTCGTCACCGAGCTTGCCGATGGCGTCCACGACGTCGTTGCCCTCGGTGACCTGACCGAAGAGCGAGTAGCTCGGCTGGAGCTGGGCTCCGCCGCCGGGAAGCACCACGAAGAACTGGCTGCCGTTCGTGTTGGGTCCCGAGTTGGCCATCGCGAGGGAGTGGTCGACGTACTCGGCTGACGACGACGGCAGCTCGTCGGCGATCGTGTAACCGAGGTCGTTGTTCCCCCACGGGTCGCCGTCACCGTCGCCGGCCTGGATCACGAAGCCGGGAACGATCCGATGGAACGGGACGCCGTCGTAGTAGTGGTAGCGGGCGAGCACGACGAAGTTGTTCACCGACACGGGCGCCTTCTCGGTGTCGAGGGTGGCGGTGAAGTCGCCCTTCGTCGTCGAGACCGTGGCGGTGTAGGTCGCGTCGGCGTCGATGCAGGTCGGTGGAGGCCCGGCGAACTTCTCGACGCGCTTGGCGGTGCCTTCGGCGGGTGGGCAGGGCGTGTCCTCGGTGAGGGTGACCCCCTTCGTCGGGCGGGGCAGCTCGACAGCGTCCGCGACCGTCGTGGTCGAGTCCGCGGCCGTCGTGGTGGTGGTGTCGTCGTCGGACTTGCTGTCGGAGCCGACGAAGATCCAGACGCCCGAGAAGATGATCGCCAGCCCGGCGACCACACCGACGGCGGTGGTCGCCCTGCGACGGCGTGACGACTGCTTCGCCCTGCTGGTGGCCTGTTGGAGCTTGCTGCTGCGAGCCTGCTTCTGGCGGGCGTGCTTCTGTGCGCTGGTTCCCACGGGCGGGCAAGGTAGTCGACAGCTGGCGGGACGGCCGTTCGGGCCCCGGTGGCGGTTCGGGTCCTGATGACGGTTCGGGTCCTGACGACGGTTCGGGCCTCGACGACGGCGCCGAGTACCTTGTGGCGCCGTGGCCCTCCTCGTCCAGAAGTTCGGCGGGACCTCAGTGGGCGATCCCGAACGGATCCGCGAGGTCGCCGAGAACGTTGCCCGCTGTCGTCGACGCGGCGACGACGTCGTCCTGGTCGTGTCGGCGATGGGCAAGGAGACCGACGAGCTGCTGCGTCTCGCCGGGGAGGTGTCCGGCAGGCCGCCCGGTCGGGAGATGGACATGCTCATCACCGCGGGTGAGCGCAAGTCGATCGCCCTGGTCGCGATGGCCCTCGCCGATCTGGACATCCCGTCCGAGAGCTACACCGGCAGCCAGGCGGGCTTCGTGACCGACACCCGACACACCAACGCGAAGATCCTCGACGTCCGCGCCGATCGGATACGTGCCGCCGTCGACGCAGGTCGTGTTCCGGTCGTGGCAGGGGCCCAGGGAGTCTCGACCGACAACGACGTGACGTTCCTCGGTCGTGGTGGTTCCGACACCACGGCCGTCGCTCTGGCCTTCGCCCTGGGGGCGGACGCGTGCGAGCTCTACACCGACGTGTCCGGTGTGTTCACCACCGACCCGCGCGTCGTGCCGACCGCACGGCGGATGCAGCGCATCACGTTCGACGAGATGCTCGAGATGACCGCCGCCGGCTGTCCCAAGCCGGCGATGCGCTCGGTCGAGTACGCACACCGACACAAGGTCCCGTTGCACGTCCGCTCAGCCTTCACCTGGGAGCCGGGCACGTGGGTCACGGAGGAGGATCCCGACATGGAGGACGCGCTGATCCGCGCCGTTCAGGCAGACGACTCGGAGGCCAAGGTCACCGTCAGCGGAGTTCCCGACCGACCCGGGGTGGCCGCCACGCTGTTCCGCACGCTCGCCGACGCCGATGTGAACGTCGACATGATCGTGCAGAACGTGTCCGAGGGCGGGGTGACGGACATCTCGTTCACGGTGCCCCACGCCCAGCTGGACGTCGCTCTCGGCGTCTGCGAGTCGCAGGCATCTGAGGTTGGCGCCCGGGCGGTGCTGGCCGACAGCGAGATAGCGAAGGTGAGCGTCATCGGTGCCGGGATGAAGTCGAATCCGGGCGTCGCCGCCACGATGTTCCAGGTGCTGGCTGACAACGGGATCAACATCGAGATGATCTCGACATCAGCGATCCGCATCAGCTGCGTGATCGCCGAGGCGGATTCGGACCGTGCGGTGCAGGTGTTGCACGGGGCTTACGAGCTCGAGTCCACCACCTTCTGACCCCACTCCCGCCGTTCCGACCCTGCTCCCGCCGTTCCGACCCTGCTCCCGCGTTCTGACGACAAGTCACGGCATCCGTGACGCCCAGATGTCATGAGAATCCAGGTCGGGCGGTCGAGGCCGACCTCGTCACTCGTTCCAGCGGAGACGTCGGACGACGAGGTCCGCGAGCAGCCGACCCTCGGGCGTGAGCGCGACGCGACCCCTTCCGTGGCGTCGCAGCAGCCCGTCTCCGACGAGAGCGTCGACCGATCCGGGGACCGACCAGTCCTCGGGGATCCCCTCTGCCAGGCGGATGCCGAGCATGATCCGCTCGGTCCGGCGTTCCTCGTCGCTGAGGCGCTCACGACCCGCGTCGGGGACCCGTTGGTCGACGGCGTCTCCAGACCACCTGTCGAGCTCCGTGTGGTTCCACCAACGCTGGTCACAGACGTGGGAATGGGCGCCGGGTCCGATTCCCCACCAGTCGTCGTCGCGCCAGTAGAGGAGGTTGTGCCGGCACCGGTCAGACGGGGTGCGGGCCCAGTTCGAGAGCTCGTACCACTCGAGCCCCGCCGCGGACGCCCGCGAGTCGAGCAGCTCGTAGCGCTCGGCGGCCTCGTCGGGTGAGGGAACGGGCAGCGACCCGCTCCGGACCCTCGCTGCCAGCTTGGTGCCCGGCTCGATGCCGAGGGCGTACGCCGACAGGTGGTCGGGTCGAAGGCCGAGTGCAGCGTCCACGGTCCGTTCCCAGTCCTCGGCGCTCTCGCCCGGCGTCCCGTGGATCAGGTCCAGCGACACGCTCCCAACGCCCGCTGCTCGGGCCGCCTCGACCGAGCGTGGAACGGAGTCGGGGTCGTGGGTGCGGTCGAGCAGCTCGAGCACGTGGGGCACGGTGCTCTGCATCCCGAACGACACGCGGGTCACGCCGCACTCCGACAGCTCGTCGAGGGTCGACTCCCGGAGGCCGTCCGGGTTCGCCTCGACCGACACCTCCAGGTCGTCGATCGTGTCGAAGCGCCGTCGGATCTCCGCGAGCACGGTGGCGAGGAGGCGGGGTTCGAGCAGAGTCGGGGTGCCGCCACCGACGTAGACGCTCGTGAGGGCGGGCCGTTCGTCCCCGAGGAGGTTCCTCAGCTCGCGGTCGGCGACGGCCACCTCGGCGACGGCGGCGTCGACCCAGCGTCGGTGAGCGTCGTCGGCGTGGATCTCGCCGGGCGCGTACGTCACGAACGCGCAGTACCCGCACCGGCGGGCGCAGAACGGGACGTGGACGTAGATGCCGAGCGCTCGGGAGGCGGCCGGGGATACCCGCTGGTCGGTCACTCGGCGCGGACCGTAGCCTCGTGCCCATGTCCGAACCCCTCAACGTCGGCGTGTTCGGCGCCACCGGCCAGGTGGGTGGCGTGATGCGCACGCTGCTCGCCGAGCGTGGCGTTCCGGTCGCGTCCGTCCGCTACTTCGCCTCCGCCCGCTCGGCCGGAACCGTCCTGCCGTGGAAAGACACCCAGATCACCGTCGAGGACACGGCGACGGCGGACTTCGACGGTCTCGACGTCGCGCTGTTCTCGGCCGGAGCGACGTCTTCGCGGGAGTACGCCGACCGCGTCGCCGCAGCAGGGGCCACGGTCATCGACAACTCGTCGGCCTGGCGGATGGATCCGTCGGTCCCGTTGGTCGTGGCCGAGGTGAACCCCCACGTGCTCGACGACCTGCCCCGCGGGATCGTCGCCAACCCCAACTGCACGACGATGGCGGCGATGCCGGTGCTCAAGCCGCTCGCGGTCGAGGCCGGGCTGCGTCGCATCGTCGTCAGCACCTACCAGGCCGTCTCCGGCGGAGGGCTCGCCGGCGTCGAGGAGCTCGACCGGCAGGCCCAGGCGGTCGGCGGCAAGGGTCCGGAGCTGACCTACGACGGTTCGGCGGTCGCCTTCCCGGCGCCAGAGAAGTTCGCACGCACGATCGCGTTCAACGTCCTCCCGCTCGCCGGCAGCATCGTGGACGACGGCTCCGAGGAGACCGACGAGGAGCAGAAGCTCCGCAACGAGAGCCGCAAGATCCTCGAGCTGCCCGACCTGCGGGTCTCCGGGACGTGTGTCCGGGTCCCGGTGTTCACCGGCCACTCGCTGTCGATCAACGCCGAGTTCGAACGCGAGCTGACTCCGGATCGGGCCCGGGAGCTCCTGGCCGCCGCTCCTGGTGTGGCGCTCGCCGACATCCCGACCCCTCTTGACGCGGCCGGAGCTGATCCGTCCTACGTCGGACGGATCCGACGGGACGACTCGGTCGAGCACGGCCTGGCGCTCTTCGTGGCGAACGACAACCTGCGCAAGGGTGCCGCGCTCAACGCGATCCAGATCGCCGAGGAGCTCATCCGTCGGCGTTGAGATCTCCGGGCTCCGGGCCGGGAACAGATGCGTCCCGATCCAGTCGGGCTCGCTGCCAGGGCCACGCGCCCTCGATCTCGACCTGGAGCGACCAGCTCAACAGGATCCGGATGAGGACCACCACTCCGAGGACCATCACGTTCTGGAGCGTCTGGTCGACCACGATCGTGCGGATGATGTCGGCGAGTATCAACACCTCGAGTCCGAGCAGGATGACCCGGGCCAGGTTGCGACGCAGGTCGCCGTACGGGTCGTGGTGGGTGCTGGAGCGGGGGCCGGAACGATCGTCGGAGCGGGCCGCCGGGCGACGACGCAGGAGAGTCGCGGCGGAGCCGGCGAACGCCGCGATGGCACCGCCGACGAGCACCAGGATCCCGACGACCTCGACGGCCCTCACGACTCCTTCCACGACGTCGTCGAAGTCCATGTCCCCGACGGTATGCCAGAACGGGCGGGCCCGGGCTCAGGTGGGCGGATCGGTCACGTAGCGCTGGGCGGCCTCTTCGAGCGAGAGGCCCAGCTGGTTGGCGAGCGATGCCAGCCACGCCAGGACGTCACCGAGCTCGTGTAGCTGCTCGGCGGGAGTGCCCTTGCGGACGGCTTGGGCGAGCTCGCCGACCTCTTCGCACAGCCATGCCACCGTCGAGGGCAGCCCTCGGGCACGGTCATGGGGGCCGTACAGGTCTTCCATCAGCTCCTGGAACGACGCGATCTCCACCGCCGGAACGTAGCCGGGGACTGGTCAGCCCTTCATGAAGACGTGCACCGTGAACACCGTGCGGAACCCGTTGCACTGGCCCCACACCGCCGCCGTGCCGACCTGGTCGAAGGACCGGTCGAGGACGTTGGCCTTGTGGCCGGGGGAGTTCATGTAGGCGACGTGGATCTGGTCGATGCTCCCGCCCATGCCCACGTTCTCGCCCAACTTCCGCCATTCGTCCGGGGCTCCGTCGGCGAGGTTCGAGTGCCAGATGCGGCAGTTGTCGCGGAGCGTCTGGGCCCACTTGTCGGCCTTGATGTCGAGGGTCACGTTCTCCCGGAGGCCGGGAAGGCCGGCGGCGGCCCGACTTGCGTTGATCGCGTTGCGGACGGCGTCGCGGTCGGGGGCGGTGCTCTCGCAGGATGTGAGTCCGCCCGCCAGGAGGAGGGCGGCGACCACTGCGACGAGTGGAGCGAGCAGTCGCCTGCCGGACGCCACACGGCGGTCCGGGGTGCTCACCCGTGCAGTGTCGGATCGGTGCTCATCGGTGTCAGCCACGAATGGTCCATCGGCAGTGGTTCCCGAGAACCTTGAACCTTCCATAGCGGTGACCCAGGAAGGGGTGAGCGGAACATCACCCGGACGCGAGACACCCGACCTCCGGGGAACCGGAGATCGGGTGCCTGGTGGTCGGGTGGGGGAGATTTGAACTCCCGGCCTCCTCGTCCCGAACGAGGCGCGCTGCCAAACTGCGCCACCACCCGGAGAGCCGCATCGTAGTTGGCACCTGCGATCGCCGGGAAACCGGATCGCCCCGCGATCCGCCGGTTGCTGCCGGCGACGGTCCGGCGGCGACGCCGGCGGTCCGAGGTGAACGTCCGGCCGGGAGGATCGTCCCGGCCGTCCGGTCAGGCGAGGGCGGCGGACTCGGTGAAGGCGCCGCCGGCGAGCAGCGTCCGGACGGCACGCCGCAGTCGCTGCGGGTCGATCGGCTTGATCAGCCACCCGTCCGCACCGCTGCGTTCAGCGAGGAACGTGTCGGCGGGTCGATCGAGCAGCAGCAGGATCCGGCTCTCGGGGAGACGTCCGGCACCCTCTTCCAGTCGGAGGTCGAGACAGGTCGCGACGCCGCCCATCGACCCGATCTGCATGTCGGCGACGACGAGGTCGGGTTCGAGCTCCTTCACGGCCGGACGCACGTCCTGACCGGCGGTGACACGAGCGATGTCCGCTGTGCCGCCGACGGCGGCGTCGACCTGGGTGAACACGTGGTCGGAGTCCGTCGCGACGAGGAAGGTCCTGCTCACCGCCGGAAAGCTAGTCCTCGTCCGGATCGTCACCGGAATCGGACGACGCCCCGTCCTCGGGGGGCTCGGCGAAGATGATGCGGGCCAATGCCTCGAGCGACGGGAGGTCGTTCACCTCGAACGGCTGCACGGGCACCTTGACGACGGGCGCCGGGGCCACCCGCTCCGCGAGGCCGACGAGATGGCGGGCCTCGCCGGCGGCGAGGTGCAGCGAGTCGGCGAGGCAGCGGTAGTGGTCGCCGAGGGCCGTGCCGTCGAGCGTGTCTGCCCGGGCCGTGACGGCGGCGGCGCCGAGCGCCAGGCGTGGAGCCCCGCTGGCCGTGCCGTCGAGCCCGTCGCCGAGTGGGACACCGAAGGTCGGCTGGGTCCGGTTGACGATCAGACCCCGGACGGCGATCCCCTTGCGGGCGAGCTCGTCGGCGAAGTAGCCGGCCTCCGCCACCGTGTCGACCTTGGGCGACGCCACCAGCATGAACGACGTGTGGGGTTCCCGCAGGAGGCGGTCGACGGCGAAGGCACGCTCCTTGAACCCCTCCTCCATGCCTTCGAAGGCCTTGAAGAACGCGAGCGCATCTGAGATGACTTCGGCCCCGACCACCTTCGCGATCTGGCGCATCACCGCCTGGGTGGCGACGTTGACCGCTCGACCGATGCCCTTCGAGGGAGACAGCAGCACCTTGTAGAGCCGGTGGTCGAGGAAGCGGGCCAGCCGCTTGGGGGCGTCGAGGAAGTCGAGAGCGTGGCGGGTCGGCGGGGTGTCCACGACGACCAGGTCGACGACGCCCTCGACGGCGAGCTCGTAGAGCTTCTCCGACGCCATGTACTCCTGCGTGCCCGACAGGGCGCCGGAGATGTTGCGGTAGAAGGCGTTGGCCAGGATCCGCTCTGCCTGGTCGGGCGCTGCCGAGTACCGACGAACGAGGCCGTCGAAGGTCCCCTTGGTGTCGAGCATCAGCGCCGACATCGACCCGCCGCTGCCGCCGGGTGAGGACCACGGTCCATCGATGGGGCTTGGGTCGTTGGTCAGCCCCACGAGGCCGAGCGAGTCGGCGAGTCGACGGGCGGGATCGATCGTGACCACCACGGAGCGACGGCCGCGGAGAGCGGCTTCCATCGCGACGAGAGCAGCGGTCGTCGTCTTGCCGACACCGCCCGAACCGCAGCACACGATCACCGAGCTGGCGTCCAGAACCTCTGACATCGACGACAGGTGCGACATCGACGACTGGTGTGACATCGAGGACCGGGACGAGCGGTCGGGCGGGACCGATGCCGACGGGCTCACACCGCACCGCCGTGTGCGGGACCCTCGTCGGGGTTCGGGAGGTGATGGATGGCCCGGAGGAGGGCTGCGGCGAACTGCTCGATCTCGGCCGGGCCGACGTCGGTGGTGAACAGGAACGGGATGTGCAGCTGTGGGAGGGGGAGCTCGTCGGCCATCCGCTGCAACTGGAGGTCCTGGAGGCGCCCGCGGGCGAGCCGCAGCTCGGCCGCTTCCTGCAGCACCTCCGCCTCGCCGTCCAGGAGCCGGATGCCGACCTCGGCAGCGGCGTCGGCAGGAGGAGTGGCGAGGCCGGGCAGGTCGTCGACCACGCCGTTGACCACGACCGGCCCTAGAGCGACACCGACCTGATCTTCGAGGCTGTAGGCCGTCTCGACGAGCTCGTTGACGGGGGTCTCCTCGGGGATCGTGACGAGCACCACCCGGCACCGTCTGGGGTTCGTCAACAGCTCGAGGACGTCGGCGGCCTGGGAGTTGATTGGACCGACCTTCACGGCGTCGGCGAGGCCGCTCGCCGAGCGCAGGAACGTGATGGCGTGGCCGGCCGCAGGGGCGTCGAGCACGATGAGATCCTGATCGCTGCTGCGTTCGAGCTGCTTGACCTTGCCGAGCACCAGGATGTCGCGGATGCCGGGCACGGCCGTGGCGACGAGGTCGAGGAGGCCGGTCGACACCAGTCGGTTCGAGATCCGGTGCAGACCGCGATCGCCCAGGTAGTCGAGCAGCGCGTCGTCGGGGGTGACGGTGCGGGCGGTCACTCCGGCATGTGGTGTCGATCCGGTGGAGCCGTCCGACGGTGGCACCAGCAAGGCTTCGTCGTAGCGGAGATCGGCTGCTGCGAACATCGACGCCATGCCGCCCTTCCCCTCGACCTCGACGATCAACGTGCGCAGCCCGACGGAGCTCGCCGCGACGGCGAGCGATGCGGTGACAGCGGTTTTGCCCACACCGCCTTTCCCGGCGACGATGATCACGCCGGATGCGGAGAGAAACTGCGCAGGATCCACGACGTCCCCTCGGAGGCCTCGAGTTGGGCACACTAGCCAGTGCCGAGACCACCCATGCCCGACGGCACCTCTCCGCCGGCGTTCCGACGCGCCCACCCGCACGCAGGTACCGGCGGCGGACAGGTGAGCCCTCCGCTCTCCGTGCGGGGCGCGGCGTGGGCGGGCGGTCCTTCTTCGGGGGCCTGCTCCTCGTCGTCGGAGTCGTCTGCGTCACGGTCGGGTTGTTCCCGGCCGATGCCGGGGCGACCCGGACGGCGGCAGCCAACTCGTGCGCCGATCACGGGTGCGTCGACGTGGTGGCCGTCAACGGTCTGATCGACGGCATAGAGGCGGACTTCGTCGTCGACACCCTGACATCCGCCCGTCGGTCCGACGGCGTCGTCGCCGTGATCCTCCAGTTCGACAGCGGCGGGACGGCCGTCGACGACGACCGCCTCGAAGAGGTCGCCACTGCGATACGGGACTCGGACGTCCCCGTGTCGGTGTGGATCGGCCCGTCAGGCTCCGAGGCACTGGGAGGCGCCGCGGAGCTCGTGCAGGTCGCCGACTCCTCGGGCATCGCTCCCGGCGCCTCGATCGGGGCCGTCGGTCACCAGCGTCTGTCCGTCCCGGAGTTCGGTGACCTGTTCGAGGGAGACAAGGCAGAGGCGATGGACCGGGTCTTCGCCGGTGAGACGGCGGTGAAGGCCGGTCTGGTCACACGGTTCTCACCGACCATCGGGGAGCACATCGTGCAGCTCGACGGCGTCGAGACCAAGGTCCGGACCGAGGACGGCGAACGTCGCACCGTCCCGCTGACGACGGTGCGCTTCTCGAAGCTGCCGCTGTCCACGCAGCTGTTCCACACGGTCGCGAGTCCGTCGGTCGCCTACCTGCTCCTGACCATCGGGCTGGGACTCCTCCTGTTCGAGTTCTTCACAGCAGGCATCGGCATCGCAGGAGTGGTCGGCGCCCTGTCGACCGTGCTGGGCGGCTTCGGCATCGCCGAGCTCCCGCACCAGAGGTGGGCCCTCGTCCTGTTCCTGGTGTCGTTCGTCGCGTTCGCGATCGACGTGCAGAACGGGATCCCGCGCCTGTGGACCTACATCGGGACCGTCATGTTCGCGGTGGCGTCGTTGTTCCTGCTCTCCGACTTCCGGCCGACCTGGATCGCACTGGTCGCAGGCATCGGCGGGATCGCCGTGGCCATGTTCTCCGGCATGCCGGCGATGGTCAGGACCCGGTTCTCCACGCCGACGATCGGTCGGGATCGACTGGTCGGACAGACCGGCCAGGTCACCGGCACGATCGCTCCCGAGGGGGTCGTCTCGGTGGAGGGGGCGCTGTGGCCGGCGCGGTCCGTCCGGGCCGCACCGCTGTCGATCGGAGACCCCGTGACGGTCGTGGCTGTCGACGGCGTCCTGCTCGAGGTGGAGCCGGTCGTAAATCCCACGAACGACGGCGCCTGAACGGCTTCCTGCGCGCACGGACCCGTCGCTCACGCCCCTGCGTGCCGCTCACGATCGCGAGCACGACGCGCACAAATTCCTCCTTGAGCACCTCCCGGTCGCTGCGTAGGGTGCGCGGCACACCGAAAGGGGGGTCCGACCGGTGAGTGCACAACAGGTCCAGGACATGTGGCAGGTGAAGGCCGCCTGCAGGGGTCCGCAGGCGGCGGTGTTCTTCCCGCCGCCGCAGTTCGAGCGCAAGGCCGACCGGCTGGAGCGCGAGCGACGTGCCAAGGCCATCTGCGCCGCGTGCCCGTCGTGTCAGGACTGCCTCGCGTACGCGTTGGAGATCCGTGAGCCGCACGGCATCTGGGGCGGTCTCAACGAGGCGGAACGGCGGTCGCTCGTCGACGCGACCGCTTGACGAGGCGGTCCTGCCGGAGGTCGCGCCGGTCCGAGCGTCGCGGATGTGGCGATCCTGAGTGCGCGCCGCGCCGAGAGCGGGGCCCCGGGCGCCGACCTCGGACCGGGCCGTAGGGTGGTGTCGTGGTCGCTCTGTTGGTGCTGCTGGTCGTTCCCGTCCTCGAGATCTGGGCGGCGGTCGTCGTGGCGCAGTCGATCGGAGTGCTGCCAGCGCTCTTGGCCCTGGTCGGCCTCAGCCTCCTCGGTGTGCTCCTCGTGCGGTCCGAGGGCATCCAGGTCTGGCGACGGGTGAACGCGGAGCTCGCCTCCGGTCGGGCGCCGACCGACAGCCTGCTCGACGGCCTCATGGTTGTGATCGGAGGGGCCTTGCTGATCGTTCCCGGCTTCCTCACCGCCGTGCCGGGGCTGCTCCTGCTCTTCCCGCCGACGAGGTGGCTCCTGCGGCCGTTGGCGGCACGTTGGATCACGACGCGGGCGGAGCGGAGTGCCACGATCGGCGTGATCACCTTCGGCGGCTCGACGGTGGCTGGCTCGACGACGACTGGTCCGGAGTTCAGGAGCTCCGGGTGGCGGAACACGTCGTTCGGTCGCTGGTCGGGTCCCGTCGTGGAGACGAGCGGACACGAGTCGACCGGATCCACCGGAGCGGGATCAGGGTCCTACGCCGAGGTGATCGACGTGCAGGTCGACGGCTCCCACCCGGACGGACCGCCTGCTCTCGACCCGCCGCGACCGTCGTGAACGTGACCGTCCCGTTGGGCGTCGGACGCCCCGAAGACGTGCCTGTCCGCGACGCGTCGACGGTGATGCTGCTGCGCGACGGCCGTCGGGGGATCGAGGTGTGCCTCATGCAGCGCAACCTCGCCTCGGACTTCGTGGGAGGCGCCCACGTCTTCCCCGGCGGGGGCGTCGACGAGGCCGATGGTCGACCCGAGGTCGAGGCGGTCTGCCACGGTCTCGACGACGCCGAGGCGTCCCGCCGCTTGGGGATCGACGTCGGTGGGCTCGCCTTCTGGGTCGCCGCCATCCGTGAGTCGTTCGAGGAGGCGGGGGTCCTCCTCGCCCGCGGTGCCGACGGTGCTCCTCTCGACATGGCTCTTCCCGGGCGGCCGGACCGGTACGCGGAGTTGCGCCGTGAGGTCGACGAGGGACGGGTCTCGATGGCGGACCTCGCGCTCGGTGAGGGTCTGCACCTCGACGTCGGAGCGCTGCACTACTTCAGCCGGTGGATCACGCCGTTGGGGTCGCACCGTCGCTACGACACACGCTTCTTCGTGGCGGCTGCGCCCGAAGGACAGGAGGTCACCGAGGACCGACGGGAGCTGATCGACGCGCAGTGGATCACGCCGAGCGACGCGCTGCGCCGCCACGACGACGGCGAGATCGTCCTCATCTTCCCGACCGTGAGGACCCTCGTGGCGCTCACCCGGTTCGACAGGGCGGGCGACGTCGTCGACCACGCACGGATGATCGCCGAGGTGAACGCGGTGCTGCCCACGGTCACCGAGGCCGAGGACGGGACCCGCATCGTGCTGCCCGGTGACCCGGAGGGCACGGGTGGCGTGTACGACGCCTGGACCGGTCGACCACTCGACGGCGAGGGCCCCTGAGACAGCGTTCTGTTGTGCAGAACGCGAAGGATCCTTCCCGTTCTGCACAACAGAACGGGATCTC
>CAZNQK010000016.1:0-2017 GCA_964575165.1 uncultured Aquihabitans sp.
AGGATGCTCTGTGTCGTGCGGCACTTCGAGCAGGCGGCGTTGAACCAGACGACGGGCTCGGTCATGTTCGGCTCTCCTTCGTTCGCAGCGAGACGTCGTGGCGAGGCGGTCAGCGTGCACCGACCGCCACGTGGTCGACGATCTCGGTCGAGTCGGCGACATCCGTTCGGACGGTCGGCGTGGCGGGATCGCGGCGAGCGCCTCCGGTGGACCAGTGCGCCGCCACGACCGTGACGACCAGCAGCAGCGTCCCGACAGCCTGGTGCGCGATGCCCAGTGCGACCGGCACCGCGTGCAGGAGGGTGAGCACTCCGAGGAGGAACTGCACCAGCACCACGACCTCGAGCGCGGTCGCGATCGTCTTCGCCCCGGCCCGGAAGAGGACGGCCGCCACTGCCAACGCCGCAAGGGCGACCGCCACGGCCGTCCACCGGTGGAGGAACTGCACTGCGATCGGGTTGTCGACGGCGTTCGACCACACCGGAGAGCGCTCGCCGATCCCTCGGGGGAACCAGGCGCCGTTCATCAGCGGCCAGGTGTTGAACATCCGGCCGGCGTCGAGCCCGGCCACGAACGCGCCGAGCACGAACTGGACGAACAGCAGGACGGTGAACGGGACGATCCATCGTCGGGGCCGACCCTCGACCCGTCGTCGACCCTGACCGAGAGCCCTCAGATCGAGCGCGGTCCAGACCAGCGCCGCGAGCAGGATCAGCGCCGTGACCAGGTGGATGGCGAGACGTTCGTGGGCGACGTCGGGCCGGTCGACGAGACCGCTCGCGACCATCCACCAGCCGATCGCACCCTGGAGGCCTACAAGCGCGATGAGCAGAGCGATCCGTCCGCCGTAGCCCGGGGGGATCGCCCGTCGGAACAGGAACCAGACGAACGGCACGATCAGGGCGAGCCCGATGATGCGACCGAGGAGCCGGTGGGTGAACTCCCACCAGAAGATGCCCTTGAACTCCGAGAGGGTCATCCGGTTGTTGATGATCCGGTACTCGGGTGTGGCCCGGTAGTTGTCGAACTCGGTCTGCCACGCCGACTCGGTGAGGGGTGGCACGGCTCCGCTGACCGGCTCCCACGTGGTCATCGACAGGCCCGACTGCGTGAGGCGCGTCGCTCCGCCGACGACCACCATCAGGAACACGAGAGCGGCGACGGTGAACAGCCACCAGCTCAGCTGGGCGGGCCTGGCACGATCGGCGGAGCCTGCGGCCTCTACTGGGTCGTACGGCGGTGTCGCCTCGGCGAGTGCTTCGTCCACCACGGCGTCGACACTACCGACGGCCCTGCGTCCGGACGGCATCGCGCGTGAGTTGGTGGGTAGGCTCGGAGACGACCAATGACAGGGGTCACAGGGGGGTCGCCATGGCCGGACTCGATGCTGACGGAGTTGTGGCTGACGGGGTTGTGGCTGACGGGTCCCCGATCGGGGCGCCTTTCGCACCCGACGGGCCACCTGTCATCCAGATCGTCCCGCTCAAGGGCCTGCCGTTCGTCGGTCTCGCGCTCGCGTTCGTGATCTACGCCATCGCGTCGAACTCCACGTGGGCGCTGATGTTCTGCCACGTGGCCGGCGGCGGGATGTGGACTGCGGTCGACCTCTACGTCGGTCTGATCGTCGGGCCGATCCTCGGTGGGTTGTCGCCCCCGGCCCGGGCTGAGTTCTCGGCCAGGTTCATGCCCAAGATGGTCCTCCTCATGCCGACGGTGGTCATGATGACCCTGGCTGCCGGGTTCCAGATCGCCGTCAACTTCGGGAACCTCCTCCCCGGAACCGTGAACCGCCCGTGGATCGTGGTGTCGATGGTCGTCGTCGGGATCATGGCCGTCATCGCCCTCGGGATGCTCGAGCCCGCGAACATCGCCGTGCTGTTCGAGATGCGCAAGGCCCGCCCCGACGGCGAGGTCATCGAACGTCTGATGCGTCGCTTCGTCTACACCGCCGGGATCACCGGGCTGATGCAGATCGCGACCCTCGTGATCATGACCAGGGTGGCGACGCAGTGAGTGC
>CAZNQK010000016.1:2117-4771 GCA_964575165.1 uncultured Aquihabitans sp.
GCCCGACCGTCCGATCGAGAGAGTCATGCCGCCGGTCGTGCCGGTGGCGATGTTGGCCCTGGCCCTCGCTGTCACCGGCGGGGTGATCCTCGCCGCCGGAGCGATGACCGACCCGTCCCTCGTGGTGCCGGGAGTGCTCGTCGTCGCGGCGGTGGTCATGGAGATCGTCGCCGCGGTGATGATGACGTCGATCCGACCGTTCGCCTGGGTCCGGTTCCGTCAGGTCGCGGCGTGGGCTCTGCTCGCCTACGCCATCCAGAGCGCGGTGATCGTGTTCGCATTCGTGGTGAACGACGTCCCGGCGGGGCCGATGGCGCTGTTCAGCATCGGGCTCGTCGTGTTCGCGACCGATGTCCCGCTGATGATCGGTTTCACCGTCGCTCGCTACGAGCGCGTCGAGGGCTGACGAACTTCAGCGTTTTGTGTGTATCTCATGTCGTGGGGCGACGTGAGATGCACACAGAACGGGAGGCCGCGGGGTGGTCGGTGCTACTTCACGCGGGACAGCGTGTTGGAGTCCGTGTGCGGGAAGGGGTCGGGGAACTCCTTCATCTCGAGCGTGGTGAGCTCGTCGTAGGACCAGGTGTCGTCGTCGTTGAGGGTGACCGTCACCTCGTACGCCGTCGTGGACGCGTTCGAAGACAGATAGGTGTTCTCGCCGATCGAGTAGTTGCGGTTCCCCTGGGCTGCGATCATCTTGAACGACCGGGCGTCCGCAGCGGCGGAACCGCCGGCCAGGACCGTGATGCCCCGGGGCACCACGAAGCCCCGCATGATCTCGCCGGTGGCTGCGTCGTACAGCCAGTAGCCGACCTCGGTGTGGAACGGGATGTCCTCGCCCTCCCGCCACATGGCCGAGTGGTAGTCGAGTCCGTAGAGCGACTGGGAGCCGTTGTCGACCGGTCCGAACGGCTTCATCTCGAGCTTCTCGCGGTACGGCGTGCTGAGCACCTCGCCCTTGGAGTGCGAGTACGCGGAGTCGAGTCCGCCGGTTCCCTCCCACTCGCCGATCAGTGCCTCCAGCGGGCCCCATTCGCTCATGATGTCCTCCACGTCGGTGTCGATCCTTGACGTGGGCGACCCTACCGCCGTCGCCCGCCGCGAGGTCGGCCGAGTGGCTATTCCGAACCGACCCACCCCCTCCCATCCCGAACTCGGGTCATCTGACGCCCGATTTCGGCGCGAGACGACCCGAGTTCAGAGGAGCTCAGGAACTCGGGTCATCTGACGCCATATTTCGGCGCGAGACGACCCGAGTTCAGAGGAGGTCGGATCAGACCAGTGCCGAGTGACCGGACATCTCGACGATGCGTTCGATGAGCTCGGCCTTGAGGTTGTCGGCGGTCGAGTTCGGGCCCTGGCAGGTGCCGGCCGCGTGGTGGCCGCCGCCGCCGTAGGAGAGCATGAGCTCACCGACCTCGACGGGGTTGCCACGGTCGAAGATCGACTTGCCGACCGTGTACACGGTGTTCTGCATCTGGCGCCCCCACATCACGTGCATGGAGATGTCGCACTCGGGGAACATCGCGTAGACGACGAAGCGGTTGCCGGTGTAGATCGTCTCCTCGTTGCGGAGGTCGAGCACCACCAGGTTGCCGTGGACCTCGGCGACCCGCTCGATCTGGTCCCGGAACAGGTTGTGCTGCGACCTGAACAGGTGGACGCGCTCGGCGACGTCGGGGAGGGCGAGGATCTCGTCGATGCTGAGGTCGCGGCAGCAGTCGATCAACATCATCATCAGGTCGTAGTTGGAGATGCGGAACTCGCGGAAGCGGCCCAGGCCCGTGCGGGCATCCATCAGGAACGACAGCAGCTCCCAACCCTGCGGGTCGAGCACGTCGTCCATGGTGAAACCGGCCGAGTCGGCCTTGTCGACGGCCTCCATCATCTCGGTGCTGATGTTCGGGAACCGCTCGGCGCCGCCGTAGTAGTCGTAGACGACCCGGGCAGCGGACTTGGCCTCGGGCTCGAGCACGTAGCCAGGGGTCGGTGTTCCCTCGTTGCGGATCAGCTCCGACGCGTGGTGGTCGAAGCAGAGGCCGCAACCGGGGACGTACGGGAGGTTGGTCAGGATGTCGCGGTCGGTCACCGCGACCCGGCCGTCCTGGACGTCTTTCGGGTGGTGGAACTCGATCTCGCCGAGGATCCCCATCTCCTTGAGGAGCACGGCGCAGACCAGGCCGTCCATGTCGCTGCGGGTGAGGAGGCGGTAGGTCGTCGGTTGGTCGGTCATGGCTGCTCCCGGTCCTTCGGCGCCGCGTCGACACGGAACCGTCGTCACCCCATCGGCACGGACCGTCTCGTTGTTGAGGGACTGAAGGGATCGGGAGCAGCCGGATCGGGAGCAGCCGGATCGGGAGCAGCCGGAACGGGAGCAGCCGGGTGTGACCTACGCGGCGGGCCTGCCGATGCGCACGCGCCAGACCTCCGGTCCCTCTTCGAGGTAGTCCCAGGTGAACTGGCCCTCGTGCTCGGCCGCGAACTGGTAGTAGAGCGGCTTGGGGTCGTGGTCGTTCACCAGCTCGAACCCTGTGCCCGCATGGAGGCCGTTGTAGGTGCTGAAGATCAGTTCGTGACGCCGCATCGGGATCTCGGCGCGGACGTCGAGCAGCTGGTCAGCCATGGTGGGTGCTCCTTCTGGTTGGTGGGTCGGT
>CAZNQK010000016.1:4871-23928 GCA_964575165.1 uncultured Aquihabitans sp.
GATCGTCGTCGGACTCCGGCGGTAGCGCCGCCAGGTAGTGCATGACGCCGTTGATGCGGGTAGCGGCGCGCTCGTCGCCTTCGGCCCGTGCCGCCCACCAGGCCTTACCTGCGATCCGGCTGGCCGCGACCGGTCGGCCGGACTGACCGAGCAGGCGCAGGGCCTGGCTGAGCAGGACGGCCATGTCGCGATCGGCGGCGCGGACCGGCATCGAAAGGTCCGGCTGTGTCCTTCGGGTGAGCGGTGGGTCCTCGGCGAGCAGTGCTTGGTCAGCGGGAACTGTCCGCTCTACGAGTCCTGTCTGCTCGGCGACCCCTGCTGGCTCGGTCATGCTCCGCTCTCGGATCGGTCGGGGCGGGGAGGTCCTGCCCGCGCCCCAACCTACCGAGTTTCTCT
This sequence comes from uncultured Aquihabitans sp., assembly GCA_964575165.1. GTDB lineage: Bacteria > Actinomycetota > Acidimicrobiia > Acidimicrobiales > Microtrichaceae > Dermatobacter. The sequence goes on from CAZNQK010000016.1 coordinate 5,268, forward strand.
GCCGTTGACTAGAAGAAATATCGCCGGCGTTGCGACGAGTGTGCTCAGGCGATCCGGCGGCTGAGTAGCGAGGTGGCCGACCCCTCGACGAACAGGTCTCCGGCCTGATCGACCCGCTCCAGGTAGCCAGGATCGGCGACCATCGCCGAATCGGCCGCTTCGATCTGCTCGGCGGTGTCGGCGAGGCTGATCCAGGTCACCTGTCCGAACTGGCCGTACATCGGGCGTCCGAACGCGCCGTCCCTGCCGGTGATGGAGTGGACGTGGGTCCCGATGTCGACGCCCCATGCCATTGCGTCGGCGATCCGTCCGGCCGCGCACTGCGCGTTGACGACGGACGCGAAGGTCGGATCTCCGGAGTGGTCGCCGTACATCGTGATGATCTCGGCGATGGAGTCCTCGATCGGTCCCTCGAACAGCTCGGGCGCCGTCGAGAGCATGTCGAGGTAGGAGGCGTCGGCCAGGAGCTTGTCGCCCGTCGCAGCCATGTCCGCGGCGTGCTCGACGACGGCCACCCAGGTGATCGTGTTGAGCGGCACGCCGTAGACGGGGACCCAGGCGCGCACGTCGAGGCTGGTGATCGAGTTCACCTTGGCGCTGATCTCGAGCGCGAACGCCGTCGCGTCGAGCTCCTTGCCGTGGGCCGCGTGTCCCGTTCGTGAGTACAGGTACATGGTGGGTTCCCTTCGTTCTGTCCCGGCGGGTCCGGGACCCACCGCAGCGTGCGCCTCCGCTGTTACAGCTGCGCGTCACCGAGCTGGGCGACGGTCCGGACATCGGCAGGGCGAACCGCCGACGTCGGCCGTAGGGTGGTTGCCGTCACCGTCCCAGGGGGGGTCCGGTGGATTTCCGTGTGCTCGGTCCGATCGAACTGCTCGACGACTCTGGTGCGCGCGTCCGGCTCGTGAGCACGAGCCAACGACGGCTGGTCGCGATCCTGGCTGCGAACGCCGGCCAGGTCATCCGGTCGGAGGTCCTCGAAGACGCGCTGGAGCTGAGCGCCGGGGCCCTTCGCACTGCCGTGAGTCGACTTCGTCGCATCGTCGGCTTCGACGTCCTGGTGACGGATCCTCCTGGCTACGCGTTGTGCACCGATCACGTCGACGCCATCGCCTTCGAGCGCAGGTTCGAGAAGGCCAGGTCCCTGGAGGGCAAGTGCAGGATCGTCGAGCTGCGTGACGCTCTCGGGCTCTGGCACGGCGACGCGTACGACGAGTTCGCCGGCGACCCCTGGGCGCTCGCCGAGGCCGTCAGGCTGGATGAGCTGCGTGCCGGAGCCACGGAGCTCTTGGCCGAGTGCGAGCTCCGATCCGGTGACACCACGACGGCCATCGCCCGCCTCGACGCTCTCATCGCGACCCGTCCCTTCGCCGACCGCCCTCACGGCCTCCTCATGGAGGCGCTCGACGGGTCGGGCCGACGGTCCGAGGCGCTCAGGGTGTACGACGACTATCGGCGGATGCTGGCCGAAGAGGTGGGCAACGACCCCGGGCCGGAGCTCGCTGAACTGGACCGTCGGGTTGCGACGGGCCGGGGTGCGGCGACCCCCTTCTCGCCGCTGCCGTCCCGGCTCACAGGTCTGGTGGGACGCGAGTCCGAGCTCGATGTCGTCGTCGACCTCGTCTGTCGCAACCGGCTCACGACCCTCACCGGTGCCGGTGGATGCGGCAAGACATCCCTTGCTCTCGAGGCGGCCCGACGCGTCGTCGAACGGCACGGCATTCCGGCGACATGGGTGGAGATGGCGACGGCGCGTGACGGTGACCAGGTGGTGCGACAGCTGGTCGACGGGATCGGAGCGACCGTCACGGCGGGGATCGACCCCGTCGATGCGATCGCAAGCTGCCTCCACGGGATCGGCACCGGGGTGGTCGTCGTCGACGACGCCGAGCAGGTCGTGGAGCAGGTCGGGGATGCCGTCGTCCGGCTGCTCTCCAAGGTGCCGGACCTGCGGGTGCTGGTCACGAGCCGGGTGCCCCTCGACGTACCCGGCGAGGTGCTGTGGCGGGTCCCGTCGCTGTCCCTCCCTCCGCAGGCGTCCCGGTCGGAGTCGGATCTGGTCGCGTCGGGGTCGGGAAGGCTGCTCGTCGCCCGGGTGAGGGCAGGCCGCCCCGGGATGCGCATCGAGGGGGTGACAGCGTCGGCTCTGGCGTCGATCTGTCACCGGGTCGAGGGACTGCCGCTGGCGCTCGAGCTCGCCGCGGGGAGGATGCGCTCCTTGTCGGCGACCCGGGTCGCGGCCGAGCTGAGCGTCAGCCGGGTGTCCCTCGCCTCCCGGGCCCCTGGCGGTCCGGATCGGCACCGGACCATGCGTGCCTGCATCGAGTGGAGCATCGACCTGCTCGCGGAGGAGGACCGTCTCGTGATCAGGCGTCTCGCCGGGTTCGAGTCGTCCTTCGACGACGAGGCCGCACTCGCCGTCCTGGTGGAGGGCGAGTGGCGGGGCACCCGAGAATCGCTCGACTGCCTGGCGAGGCTGGTCGACGCCAACCTCGTGGCTCTCGACGAGCGATCAGGTCGATACCGGATGTCGGAGGCGATCCGGGAGATCTGCCTGGGTGAGCGGGCGTAGCGAGCACAACCGCAGGTACCCGCCGCCACCATCCGACCCTTGATGTAGGCGTAGGAGTACATTCGATACGGGACGTTTCTGGCGTCCTGTGCCGTCCGCGTGGAGCGGGAGGTTCCACAACAACTTCATCGGAGGTCGTCATGCCGGCTGAGAAGAGCAACTGGGCGATCGGCTACTCGCTGTTCGCATCGGTGATGCTGTTGGTCATCGGGACGTTCCACGTCGTCGCCGGAATCGCCGGGATCGTGGAGGACGACTTCTACGTCGTCGGGGCCAAGTGGGTGTTCGAGCTCGACGTCACCACGTGGGGTTGGATCCACCTCATCGCCGGACTCGTGGTGTTCGCGTCGGGTGTCGGCGTGCTCGTCGGCAACGTGGCTGCCCGGACCGTCGGTGTGGCCGTCGCTGCGGTCTCCGCGATCGCCAACTTCCTGTGGCTGCCGTACTACCCGGTCTGGTCGGTCGTGATCATCGCGCTCGACGTCGCTGTGATCTGGGCGCTGACGACGCACGGACGGGACCTGGAGACGACGCTCGACCGGTGACCCACGCAGTCGGTCGGGTGGAGCCGGCCGGAGTCCGTGCGGTCGGGGTCGACCCGACCGGCATCTGACCGCGCGACTGCCGCACGGCTCCGCCATGATGTGGCGTTCGATCTCCGCGAACAACCGGCCGAGGGTCCTGTGAACACCGACGACGACGTCTTCCAGATCGAGCTCCCGAGCCCGCTTCGGCGACTCGCGGCCCTCGTCGCGCTGCTCGGCCTGACATCTGCCCTGGTGCTGCTCATCGTGGGCGCGGTCCGGTCCTTCCCCGACAGCCCGGCACTGGTCGGGCTCGTGGTGCTGGCAGCGGTTCTCGCGCTGGACGGGATCCGGCGACGCGGGCCGTTCCGGGCGGCGGAGCTCGCCCTTGCTGTCGTCGTGGCCATCCTCTTCGTGGCGCTCATGGTGCGGTGGCGCGCCGGCGACGCCGTCCTGGCCGCGGCGATCCTCCTGCTCGTCGCAGCCGTCGCCGGCCGGCGGGCATTCTCCGCCCGCGGTCGACTCCGACAGGTCGCTCCGCCGTCGAAGCCGGTCCTGGTGTGGAACCCCAAGTCCGGCGGCGGAAAGGCGGCTCGGGCGAACCTGGACGCCGAGGCGCGGGCCAGGGGCATCGAGGCGATCGAGTTGGGTCCCGGCGACGACCTCACCGCGCTGGTCGAAGACGCTGTGGGACGTGGTGCGGACGCGCTCGGCGCTGCCGGCGGAGACGGCACCCAGGCTCTGGTCGCGACGATCGCAGCTCGCGAAGGACTTCCGTTCGCGTGCATCCCCGCGGGAACGCGCAACCACTTCGCTCTCGATCTCGGCGTCGACCGCGACGACGTCGTCGGAGCACTCGACGCGTTCGTGAACGGCGGTGAGCGCGTCGTCGACCTGGCCGAGGTGAACGGACGGGTGTTCGTCAACAACGCCTCGCTCGGCGTCTACGCCGAGGCGGTCCAGCGCGACGCCTACAGAGGGGCGAAGGCATCCACGCTGCTCGACACCGTGCCGGACGCGTTCGGGAAGGACATGTCGGCGGTCCGTCTCCGCTGGGAGGATCCCGAGGGCCGTCCGACGCCGCCGGCGGCGGTCGTGCTGGTGTCGAACAACCCGTACCGCCTGGGCACCCTCGTAGGTTCGGGCACCCGGCCCCGGATGGACGGCGGAGAGTTGGGCGTGGTCACGGTCGGCACCAGGCTCCGACGCTGGAGCGCTGAGGAGTTCCTCGTCGAGTCGGACGATCCGGTGCCGATCGGCGTGGACGGTGAGGCGTTGGTCATGGACCCACCGCTCGTGTTCCGGACCCGGCCGGCGGCGTTGCGGGTGCGCATCTCACCCGATCACCCCGGTGCGTCGCCCTCGGCCGATGCACCGCTGTCGCCGATGTCGGCGATCCCCGCTCTGGCCCGGATCGTGACAGGTCGGCCGGGGGCGCCGACCTGAGCGTGGCCGACTCGACCGAGGGGCTTCTCCTCGAGACCCTCCGGGCCGACGTCGGCGGCGTGGGTCTGCCTCAACCCGTGGCCGGGTAGTCCGACAGGGTCCGTTCGAGGTGGTCGGCGCTGTCGGACAGGCCTCCGGGGCGGCTGCGGAGCAACCACGCAGCCCGGTACCGCTTGACGAGGGACGACAGATCGGCCCTCGTGGCGGCGGGTCCCGGGTCGCCGAGCCCGACTGTCGAGCCCATCCGCACAGCTGCGTGGCGGGCCAGGCCGATGGCGACGTCGAGCTCCTCGACGACGGTTGACGCGTCCGCCGCCCGCGGATCGGCGTCGGCCAGCGCGGATCGGGCCCGCTCGAGGGTCTCGATCACCTCCGCGACCATGCTGGGATCGGCCTTCCCTCCGACCAGGTGCATCTGGTGCGGGAACAGCGAGGCGAACAACGGGCTCGTGTTCCGGCCGATCCGACCGGTGCCATGCGCGACGGATCCGATCGCCTCCAGCGCGGCGCCGACGGATCCCGTGGGGTCGTCGTAGACGAGCCGGTCCGCGACTGCAGCGATGTCGATGTCCGCGTTCGTCTCGGCGCACCAGCTGACCGCGCCTCCGTAGAGGACCGGCAGGTCGCTGACCGAGGGCGGCTGATGGTGGCCGTTGTCGCCCCAGTCGGTGACCAGGTAGCCGGTGGCACCACGGTCCCGGCCGGAGCGGGCCGCGTCGAGGAGGTTGGCCCGGGCGTTGCCCCAACGGCCGACGATCGAGTTCCAAGTCGAAGTTCCCGGTGCCACCCAGAACGGGATCCCCGCATCAGCGAACGGCCGGAGACGTGTGTCGAAGTCGGTCGGAGTCTCGAGGTCGATGCCGAGATCGGCGAGGATCGTGACGATGCCGGCCGGAAGCGTCGGGGTGGCGACGTCGGGGGCGTCGTAGTTCCACACGAGCGCTGTCAGGTCCCCTGCGGTCGGATCCCCGGCCGCCGTCGTCCAGGCGCGCAGCTCAGCCAGTCGCTCGGGGTGGTGGGCGATGACGTCGCCCCAGAACTGCACCGACCGCCCCTCTTCGAGCAGCGGTCCGACGATCCGGCGCAGGTGCTCGACGTACACGCCGTCGACACCGACCTCGGCGGCCCGGGCGGAGCTTGCCCCGCGACCGAGCTCGAAGGTCTCGTCGCAGCCGACGTTCACAGTGCGACTGCGCAGAGCAGCGGACTGCTCGCGCACCAGGTCGAGCACGAACCGGGCGTTCTCCTCGGTCGGCGCCAGCACGGAGGGCGGGAACGTCAGGCCGTCCATCACCTGCACCCCGTCGGGTGAGTCGGCCATCGATCGGTAGCGGTCGAGCGCCAGCCACCGGCCCATGTGGCCGAAGCAGTTCTGGTTGGCGGCGAGCTCGATTCCGTTGGCCGCGCAGAGACCGTCGAGCCAGCGCAGGTCGTCGGCGGTGATAGGCGACGCGTCGCGCCACACGTCAGCGTGGTCCCGGTAGGCGAAGGTGTGCTCGACGTAGAGCTGGAGGTGGTTGTAGCGGGCCGTCGCCAGGATGGAGACCAGGCGTTCGAGCGTGTCGCGGGTGGGCACGCGGTCGCGGCTGGTGTCGAGCATGAAGCCCCGCACCGCGATGTCTGGGTGGTCGCGGACGGTGACCGCTGGAAGGGTCCCGTCGGGGGAGCGGAGCTGGGCGACTGCGTCCAGGCCGTAGCGCAGCCCGGCCGCATCAGCGTGGCGGAGCTCGGCTTCGTCGCGGTCGACGTGGAGCTCGTAGCCCTGCGTCGGCAACGACGCGTCCTCGATCCGGCGTGGCGAGCCGGCGAATCGCGCCGAGGGGTCTCCCGGATGCTCCTCGCGGGGAACGGGGAACAGGTGGTTCACTGGCTGCGGGTCCCCGGGTCGGTGACGAGGTGGAGCATCCGGTCACGTTAGGAGCCGACAGCGGGCATCGCCGGATCCCGACGTCGGAGAGTCGATCTACGGTCGATGGCGTGACACTCAGGACCTCGATCAGGTCGTGTCGTGAGGGAGGCAGAAGATGGGCGAGATCCAGTTCCCCGACGGGTTCCTGATCGGGGCGTCGACGGCGGCACACCAGATCGAGGGTGGCAACGTCAACTCCACCTGGTGGATGTTCGAGCACCGCGAGGGCACCCCGATCGAGGAGCCGAGCGGTGACGCGGCCGACAGCTACCACCGCTGGCCCGACGACCTCGACCTGGTCGCGGACCTGGGGCTCGACGCCTACCGGTTCAGTGTCGAGTGGGCCCGCATCGAACCCGAGCGCGGGTTCGTCTCGAAGGCCGCGCTGCAGCACTACCGGCGGATGATCGACGGAGCCCTCGAACGCGGCATCGAACCCGCGGTCACGCTGCACCACTTCACCGAGCCCCGCTGGTTCTGGGAGGCGGGCGGCTGGTGCGCCGCCGACGCCACCGAGTCGTTCGTCCGCTACGTGACCGCTGTTGCTCCGATCCTCGAGGGCGTTCGATGGGTCGTCACGATCAACGAACCCAACATCGCGTCGATCATGGCCCGCCTGACCCGGCCGATGGAGGCGGCGGAGCGCCTGGCCGAACAGGAACGCGACGTCCCGGGAGCGCCCCTGCCGTCGCCGCACAGCGGGACGGTCGCCGGCATGACGGCCGCGCACCACGCGGCCTGCGAAGCGCTCCACCCGCTTCTTGAAAACACCTGCCTGGGGTGGTCGGTCGCCAGCCAGGTGATCCAGTCCGTGCCAGGTGGAGAGGACGCTGCGGCGCGCTACGAGGAGCTGGTCGAGGACGTGTTCCTGCGGGAGTCGCGCCACGACGACTTCGTCGGCGTGCAGAGCTACACACGCAACGTCTTCGGCCCCGACGGTCCGGTCCGGGACGACCCCGATGACACGAGGACGCAGATGGGCTGGGAGTACTGGCCCGACGCTCTCGGCCATGCTGTGCGCCACACGGCCGAGGTGACCGGCGGCGTTCCGATCCTCGTGACCGAGAACGGGATCGCCACCGCGGATGACGAGCGTCGCATCGACTACACGTCGGGAGCCCTGCGATCGCTGCGCTCGGCGATGGACGACGGCGTCGACGTGCGCGGCTACCTGCACTGGAGCCTGCTCGACAACTACGAGTGGGGCTCGTACCGTCCGACATTCGGCCTGGCTTCGTGGGACAGCGAGACCTTCGACCGGACTCCCAAGCCCTCGGCGCGTTGGCTCGGCGAGGTCGCCCGGTCTCCCCGGTCGGCCAGTCGGTGATCCGGCCCTCGGTGATCTACCCCTTGGCGTAGTCGGCCGGGTCGGCGAACTCGATGAGGACGGCAGGCTCGTCGCTCGTGACCCAGGCGTCGTGACCGGGGGCGACGTGGTACACCGCCCCAGGGGTCATGTCGCCGGTGGTCCCGTCGTCGTGGACCAGGTGCATCGACCCCGACACCATGTACCCGAGGTGCTCGACCTGGCACGAGTCGGTCCCGGTGACCGGCTTGATGCACTCGGACCATCGCCAACCGGGTTCGAACGTGTAGCGGCCGACCTCGCGGCCGCCGACGTCGACGAGCTCGACGGTGGTGAGGGAGGGGCTCCGCGTCTCTCTCGGAGCGCTGAAGTCGTTGGACTCGAATCCGGCCATGGCGGCTCTCCTTCTGTGTGACCTCCTTTCCCACCCCTTGTTCTCCGCCTCGGGATCGCCGTAGTCAAGTCACGATCGAGGTGTTGTGAGCGCCCTCCTACCGGGTCCCGGCCGGAGCTGGGGAGCGCAGGGGAATGCGGTCCGCGTACCGCATGGCCACCGACCCGACGATCGCAAGGAACAGGACGTACGCCGCAGCGAGCGGCCCGAACCGGTCGTCGACTCCGGCAGCGGTCGCGAGCCCTGCGATGACGATCGAGAACTCGCCACGGGGGATCAGCGAGAGCCCGGCGCGCAGCCGGGCGCGTGGGCCGACCCCGGCCCGGCGTGCTGCCCACCAACCGGTGGCGGTCTTGCCCGCCACGCCCACGATCGTGAGTGCCAGAGCAGGTAGGAGCATCGGGGGCAGCGTGGACGGGTCGATCTGGAGTCCGAAGTAGACGAAGAACAGCCCGGCGAAGACGTCGCGGATCGGGGCCAGGAGCTCGTTGCCACGTTCTGCGACCCGATCGGCGATCGTGACGCCGATCAGGAACGCGGCGATGGCTGCCGACACGTTCACCTCTTCGGCGAGTCCGCCCAGGAGCAGCGTCAGCCCCAGGATGCCGAGGATCAGCAGGTCCGGTGAGCTGGCGTCGAGCGCCCGGTTCACGTGGCGTTCGATCTTGGACGCCGTCAGCATCGCCGCCGCGACGACGCCGACTGCCACCGCGATCGATACGACGGCCTCACCGGCGGTACCGCCGACGAGAAGCACGCCGATGACGGGCAGGAACACCGCCATGACCAGGTCCTCGAACACGAGGATCGACAGCACCGTCGGCGTCTCGCGGTTGCCCATCCGCTCGAGCTCCATGATCTGCGACGCGATGATCCCCGACGACGACACGTACGTGACCCCTGCCAGGACGACGGCCGCCACGACACCCCACCCGAGCACCAGCCCGGCGACGAACCCCGGAGCTGCGTTGGTCACCAGATCGACGAGACCGGCCGGCCAACCCGTGACGAGGCCCGTCCGGAGCTCGACGTGGGAGTACTCGATGCCGAGCAGCAGCAGCAGGAGGATCACACCGATGTTGGCGCTCGATCGGATGTAGTTGATGCTCGCGTCGAGCGGGAACGCGCTGCCCTGGCCGAGCAGCAGGCCGGCGAGCAGATAGAGGGGGATCGCGGGGAGGCCGAGCCGAGCGGCGATGCGGCCGAGGGCTGCCAGCACGAGCAGCACTGCCCCGAGCTCGATGAAGAGGCTCGACGTGCCCGTCGAGGCGAGCGTCACGCCGGCCGAGAGGTTCACGGCGGCATCCACCCGTGCGATCGGGATCCGGTGTCCGTGCTCCGAGCGCTCATCGCGTCAGGAGCTCCTTGGCGGCACGGGCGCCGTCGACCGATCCGATGATCAGGACCAGGTCGCCGGCGGCGAACGCGAAGTCGGGGCCAGGCCCGAGGGTGGCCGATCCGGCCCGAGTGACGGCGACGATCAGCCCGCCGGTGGTGGTGCGGATCTCGGACTCGCCGATCGACACCCCGATCTGCGATGCGCCGGGAGGGATGGTCACCCACTCGATGGCCAGGCCCTCGATCTCGTGGTGCAGCTCCTGGAGCCGCTCGGTGATCTTGGTGCCGCCCAACAGCTCGACCAGGACCGACGACTCCTCACCGTTCAACTCGATGTTGGCCCGGCAAGAATCGGGGTCTACCTCGTCATAGACGACGAGGTCGCGGGTCCGGTCGCGGTGGGCGATCACCCCGACCCTGTCGCCGGCCTCGGTTGTGAACTCGTAGCGGGAGCCCACCCCTGGCAGCGGTGTCTCGAAGACCTCCATGACAGTCCTTCTCTCGTGCCTCAGCTCGCGTTCCGACTCAGGCTAGATGTCAGCCCGCGCTCGTTGGTCCAGGGAGCCATGGAGGGATCCGGCCGGCTAGACCGAGTTCCGCACTCTGCTGATCCGGCGTCGATCCCGTGCCGGTGGATACGCTCCGCTCATGGTGAGAGACCTCGGCGGCGAGGCGGCATCGCTCCTCCGCGGTCCGGTCGGAGTGTTCGACCGGACCGAGCTGGCGGGACTTCCGGAGCCGGTGGCATCGTACTTCCGCTCGGCGATCTCCGCGGGCTCACCCCTCGCCGTCGCGGTGCGGATACAGATGCGTGGCCGGATCCGGATTGGCCGATGGCTCCGGTTCCGGGCACACGAGGTCCTGGATCCGCATCGCGGGTTCATCTGGAGCGCACGAGCTGCCGGCGTCATCAGCGGGTCCGATCGCTTCCTCGACGGCACTGGAGCGATGGACTGGCGAATCATGGGACTGCTTCCGGTGATGCGTGCCTCGGGCCCGGACGTCACGCGCAGCGCTGCGGGCCGAGCGGCGGCAGAAGCGGTATGGGTCCCGACGTCGTTGCTGCCGCGGTTCGGGGTCGAATGGTCGGTCGGAGACGATGGCGCCATCTGTGCCCGGTACGGACTCGGGGGTGAGGCTCTCGAAGTGGGGATGCTGCTCGACGACGACTCGATGATCCGGTCGGTGAGGTTCGAGCGATGGGGAGATCCGGACGGCAGCGGCACCTTCGGTGCGCACATCTTCGGTGGGGAGTTCACCGCCCACGGCGACTTCGGCGGAATGCGGATCCCGACCGAAGGGCGACTGGGCTGGCATTACGGGACAGAGCGCTGGCCTGACGGGGAGTTCTTCCGCTTCCGAGTGACAGACCTGCAACCGGTCGTGTGACCGAAGGCGGCGGTCTTCACCGAGTCGGCCCTCTGTCCGATCCGTGACGGGCCGCAGCGATCACCCCAGCGTCCCATCCCGGAGCGCGTCCAAGCCGGGGCATCCCGACCGCCGAGGTGTCGATCCCGGCACGGGCAAGGAGCCACGAGGTGAGGGAGTTCGAGTTCCACATGTCCCCGGCCCGGATCTCGTCGCGGCCCCAGACCATGGTCGGGAACCGAGGGACATCCTCGAGGATCCGTCCCGCCGTCTCGGCGTCGCCGGACAGATGCACGGGACCCCCTACCGCGAAGCCGGCGTCAGGGATGACACCGCAGCTCCACCGACGCACCTCGTAGCGGAACAGGCGGGACCGTCCGAGCAGCCTGAGACCGACAGCGCCCTCGGCGACCACACCCCGCTCGCCGCGTGTGGTCCAGACCGGCGCCATCTCGACAGTGGTGGTAGCCCCGTCCACCGTCACGGCGAGGGCCGAGTGGTAGAGGTCGCACCGGGATCGTCCCGAGATGAGCGCCCTGACCGTCTCGTAGGCGCGCCCGCTCCAGCGGACGAACGCTCCGCCCGCGCCGGAGCCGAGCGGGATCCAGAACAGCTCGACCGCTACCGGATCCACCCGCTGACGGTCCTGATCAGCATCACCGTCAAGGTAGCGCCAGCGGGATCAGACTGGATCCGGAAACCGGAGGTCGTACGTGACGTTGTTCGTGACCGGAGGTGGCAGCGGGATCGGTCAGCACCTGGCGCGGCTCGCGGTCGAGCGAGGCGAGAGCGTCGCCGTCTTCGACCTGTCGATCCCGGGCGAGGTCGCAGACGGGCTCGTCGAGTCGGCGGGCCCCGACCGGGTGTCGCTGCACCAGGGCGTCGACGTGCGAGACCTCGACGGCATGCGCTCCGCCGTGGACGCCGCTGTGGAACGGGTCGGTCGACCGACGCTGGCGATCAACAGCGCGGGGGTGAGTCGCAACGCCCTGTTCGTCGAGTCCGCGCTGGAGGACTACGAGCTGACCGTCGGCGTCAACCTGATCGGCAGCCGAAACTTCGCCGCCGCCGTGCGGCCGCACCTGCGTCGCGGGACCCGACTCGCGCTGATCGCGTCGCTCGCCGGGATCACCGGCGGCTACACCTACGCTGCGTATGCGTCGTCGAAGGCCGGGGTGATCGGCTTGGCGAGGGTCCTCCGCCTGGAGTGGACGCCCGACGGGATCGGCGTGTCGGTGATCTGTCCGCCCGAGATCATGACGCCGATGGTCGAGCAGTACGCCATGACGATGCACCCGGCGACCCGGGCTCTCAAGGACGTGGCCGGCACTCTCCCGATCGACGAGGCGTGCGACGAGATCATGGCGCTCCTGGGCAAGGGGCGCTTCATCGTCATCCCAGGCAGGAAGGCCCGACGTGTCGCCCGCATGACCCGACTGCTGCCCGATGCTGTGACCACCCGGATGGCCGACCGCATCGTCCGGAAGGCGATGTCGTCTCCGCCGTCCGGCACGGGGTGAAGTGGTGACCTTCGACCTGTGGCCGTCAGTCGTTCGTTGGCGAACAATGCGGGGATGGAAGACCACACCGATGCGACCATGACCGTCGGCGAGCTGCTGGTCCGATGTCTACAGCTCGAGGGCGTCGAGTTCATGTGCGGCATCGTGGACGGCGCCCACATCCCGTTCGTCCGCCACACCGCCGCGTACGGCATCCGATACGTGAACACTCGCCACGAAGAGGCGGCCACCCACATCGCCGAGGCCTACACGCGTCTCGCCCACCGGCCGGCTGTGGTGATCGGCAACCCGGGCCCGGGAGGCGCCAACGCCCTGGCCGGGCTCACGAGCGCCCACGGCGAGGGGCACCCGGTCGTGGCCATCGCGTGCACCCGTCGAGCTGCGGTGAACTCCCCGGACCGCGGCGGAGCGTGGCAGGCGACCGATCTCGTCGAGATGGCCCGGCCGATCAGCAAGTACTCCGCTCTGATCTCCCGCGCCGATCGGGTGCCCGACATGGTCCGGGCCGCCTTCCGTGCCGCCACCGTGGGTCGTCCGGGTCCGGCGTTGCTGGCCATCCCCGACGAGCTGCTCGACGAGCAGATCGACACGACGGACCTGCGGTTGACGCCGGCTGCGCGCAACCGGGTCACGGACGTCGGTGCCGGTGATCCCGACCTCGTCGCCGACGCGGCGCAGCGCCTGGCGACGGCGGAGCGTCCGTTCCTGTTCGCCGGCAAGGGCGTGCTGTGGGCCGGGGCGTCGGCCGAGTTCGTCTCGTTGGCAGAGCACCTGGGGGCCGGCATGAGCACGACGCTCGGAGCCCGCGGTGCGGTGCCCGAGGATCATCCGCACTACTTCCAGATTGCGGACGCCAACACGCTCCGTGCAGTGCGGTCCGACGCGGACGTCGTCCTCGTCGTCGGCGCCCGGCTGGGTGAGTACGACGGCTGGGGCATGCCGCCGTCGTGGGGCGATCCGGATGCGCAGCACACGATCCAGGTCGATACGGACCCCATGTCGATCGGGCTCAACAGGCCCGTCGACACGGCGATCGTGGCCGATGCCCGAGGCGCACTGAGGGCGCTCGTCGCCGGTGTGCGTGAACGGTGCGAACCGCGATCGGAGATGACCGACGCAGCCCGATACGCCGCGATCCACGACGAGACGGTGGCGAACGCCGCCCCGCACGTCCTGGCCGAGCCGACCGTCGGGGTGAACCCCGGCCAGCTGGTCATGGCGCTCCGGGAGCTGTTCCCCCGTGACGCGGTCGTCGTGGCCGACGGTGGCAACACCACGTTGTGGGCCGTCGCCCTCAACCCGGTGTTCGAGCCCGACTCGTTCCTCTACTCGGTGAAGATGGGCTACCTCGGAACCGGGCTGCCTTTCGCCATCGGGGCGAAGCTCGCGGCACCTGACCGCTGCGTCTACCTGATCAGCGGAGACGGCGCGTTCGGCTTCAACGCCATGGAGCTCGAGACGGCGCGTCGAGTCGGTGCGCAGGTCATCTCGATCGTGTCGGTCGACGACGGGTGGGGGATGGAACGCACCGCCCACCGCTTCAAGGGGGTGCCCGACGGTGAGATCCACGGGACCGAGCTCTCCTCAGGCGTCCGCTACGACGACCTGGCCCGGTCCCTCGGTTGCCACGGCGAGTACGTGGACTCGATGGCCGACCTGGCACCTGCGGTCGAGCGGTCGATGGCGTCGGGCCTCCCGGCCGTCATGCACGTCGTCGTCGACCCCGACCTGAACGCGGACCCGATCGGCTACGAGCAGTTCCGCTCTGCCCGTACCTACTGATCCGGAGGACCCGTGACCGACCAGGAGGATCGAGCTCGAGAGGCCGTGGCTCGGCCCGCTCGGGTGTTCGTCACCGGAGCCAGCGGCTTCATGGGCAGGGCGCTGTGCGATCGCTACCGAGCCGACGGCGTCGAGGTGGCGGGAGTCGACGTCGTGTCCGACCCGGATCGGGGGGTCGTGGCCGGCGACATCGCCGATCCATCTGCCTGGGCCCCGGCAGCGGCTGGATCGGACGTCGTGATCCACACCGCTGCGATCGTGTCCAACAACATCGCTCCGGAGCGTGCGTGGGAGGTCAACGTCGTCGGCACCCAGCGGGTCCTGGATGTGGCGGCGGACGTGGGAGCCGACCGCTTCGTGCAGATCTCGACGATGGGGGTGACCCGCTTCGCTCAGGTCCATCCCGACTCGGCCCGTGCGGTGCTTCCCGGTCGAGAGCTCGACGAGCGCTGGCCGCTCATGCCCACCGGAAACCCGTACACGGACACGAAGATCGCTGCAGAGCACCTGGTCCTGGCGGCGCACGCCTCGGGCGCCCAGTCCTGCACCGTGATCCGCCCGGCCGATGTCTACGGGCCGGGGTGCCGACCGTGGGTGCTCGAACCGCTGGCCGCCATGCGGGCGAACCGGTTCCTGTTGCCGGCGCGAGGCCGTGGGCTGTTCACACCGATCCACATCGACGACCTGGTGGAGGGTGTGGTGCGGGCCTCGACCCATCCCGGCGCCGCCGGGCAGATCTTCCACCTGGGTGGCGAGTCGCCGGTGACGACCCTCGAGTACTTCGGGCACCTGTCGCGGATGCTCGGACGGACCGATCCGCCGCGGAGCGCGCCGACGGCGGTCGCCGTCGCCGCGGCAGAGGCGGCGCGGTTGGTGGCGGTGGCACGACGACGCCACACCGAGCTCGGCCGCGGGGTGATGGCGATGCTGGCCAAGACGCGCGGCGTGTCGAACGACAAGGCGCACCGGACCCTCGGCTGGTACCCGAGGGTCGGCCTCGACGAGGGCATGCGCGGCGTCGAGGACTGGCTCCGCGCCGAGGGTCTCCTGGGCCCGTGACCAGACCTGCGGGGAGGGGTCTGGCGAGGAGTGCCGTTTCAGCTCATGGCGGCGATCGGATGCTTGGGCGGGTAGGCGCCGAAGCTCATGAAGTGGTCGCGGAGGCCCGAGGTGAAGCTGTCGATGTACGCCAGCTTGCGGATCATGTAGGAGTGCTGCTCCTTGGGATCCAGGTACAGGTTGTAAAGCCGGCCATGTGAGTACTTCTGCGTCACGCCGGTGAACCCGCCCAGGTTGAAGCAGTCCCGGTCGTCATCGCTCGACGACGCCACCATGAACTTCCACTCGCCGACCCGCAGCGCCGAGAACACGCTCGTCAGCCAGTAGTAGAGGTACTTGCGATTCGACTCGCCGTCCGGGGCGAGCAGGAACGAGGTCTGGTCCACGCCGTCGATGTAGCGGTCCGTCGGGATCGACCCGTCGGCGTCGGCCAGGTGCAGGATCGTGTTGAACAGGTCCATCAGCGAGAACACGCCGTCGGTCGCCACATCGGCCTCGATCATCCCCTGCCATGTGACGATCCCCGGTACCCGCTGGCCACCCTCCCACGTCGAGCCCTTCGCCGAGCGGAACGGCGAGTACGCGGCATCGGGCCAGGTCTCCATCTCCGGCCCGTTGTCCGAGGACACGAAGATCAACGTGTCGTCCATCTGCCCGGTGGCCTCGAGCTCCGCGACGAGCCGGCCGACGATGTCGTCGAGCTCGAGGATGGTGTCCTTGTAGGGATGCTTGGCCGGCGACGCGCCGAGGAACCGCTCGTGCGGGTAGTTGTCGAAGTGGGCCCCGCGGGTGCAGTGGTACAGGAACCACGGCCGACGGTCATCACGGGTGGGTTCGCCCATCCGTCGGATGAAGTCGAGTGAGTACTGCGCCCAGCGCTCGTCCAGGAGCGACAGGACGGGGATCGTGACCTCCTCGACCTGTTCGGTCTCGCCGCCCTTCGTGGCGTGCACGAAGCACTTGTTGAACGGGAGGTTCTCGACCCAGCGGGTGCGCTCCTCGCTGTAGACGATCTCGGGGAAGAAGTACGGGTCGCGCCACTCCGTGTACATGTCCGACACCGAAAGGAACCCGTAGAAGTCGTCGAAGCCGACGTTCTGGGGTTGCGACTCGACGTTCTCACCGATGTGCCACTTGCCGACCGCCTGGGTGACGTAGCCGGCGTCCGACAGGAGCTGCGCGACGGTGACCTCGCCGTCGAGCCCTCCGGGCTGGCCGTACATCGGGGGTCGCAGCAGCCCGTGGCGGAGGGGAAGCCGGCCGGTCATGAACGATGCGCGTGACGGCGTGCACGACGGCTCCGAGTAGCAGGACGTGAGCAGCTTGCCGCGACGGGCGAGGCGGTCGATGTTCGGCGTCGGGGCCCCGACAGCCACGCCTCCGCCGTAGCAGCCGAAGTCCCCCCAGCCGACGTCGTCGAAGAGGATCACGAGTACGTTCGGTCGACGGCCGGTGCTGCCCCGGTATCGATCGAGCGCGGCGTTCGCGGCTGTCTCCTGGTCGGGGATCACGAAGCGCGGCTCGAGGCTGTCGCGCTCTCGGACCGTCTCCACCACCACCGGATCGTGCGCCATCTGCTTCCCCCTGAAGTCGTCGGCGGTCGGACTGCCGATCACCCGGACCGACCCGACGCTCGGCCCCCGGCCGCCTGCTCTGTCCCCGTTTCGTGGCGGAAATCCGCCACGAAACGGGAACAAAGCAGGTCTGGGACTCCGTGCTCGACGACATTCCGGGTGGCGACGAGGGAGGAACCCGGGACGACGACGTTGTCTCCGGCTGAGGGGTCGCGCTCGGGTCAGTGAGATGGGGAGCGGCCGGCGAGGCGGAGGACCCGCTCGCGATGGCGGCATGCCGAGGCCAGGAGCTTCGCCGCTTCGTCGACGGCTCCTTGCTGTGCGCCGTCGACGCGCACACATGAGACCCCGACGGCGGGATCCATGGACACGCTCACGATCGGATCCGTGCCGTTCGATGCGAGCTCGATCGCGGCGCCGAGCTGTTGGACGCCCACGGGTGCGATCGTCGTGGCGAACCAACATGTGCGCTGCTCCCGGTCGCCGTGACCGAGGACCCCGCCGCCGAGCGGATCGACGAAGGGGCCGCCGACGTTCCAGCCGACGATGTCGCCGAGCCATGGCTGGCTGGCTCCGACGGCGGCCTGTGCCAGGGCCATGCGCAGCTCGCAGGGTGTCATGGCGGGATCGAACGACGGGTCGTGGCTGACCCAGGATCGGCTGTCGTCGGCCCAGCGCAGCTCCATCCCTGCGAGCCGGTCGGAGTGGACCAGCGCCACCCCGCATCGGAAGGACGGATCGACCAGGAGTGTGAGCGGGCCACGGGCAGTCTGCATGGAGAAGTGAATACCAAGGATTAGGTATACCTAACAAGTCGACGGAACGACCGGTCGGGTCGCTCCGTCGTGAATCCCGGACCACGTGCTCCCGCGAGCGCACCCTCGAGGCACCCCTCGCATGCCCGGACCCACCAGCGATGCTGCAGACTCATGTGATGCGGAGGACCTCGTCCATCGTCGTCGTGGCCCTGATCTGCGCGGTGCTCCTGACCGGCTGCCTGCGCGCCGAGATCGGAGTCGAGGTCGGCGACGACGGATCCGGCCGCGTCCGGATCGAGATCTACGTCCCGACGGTCGAGCTCCGGCGTCAGGGGATCAGCGAGGCGATGCTGGAGCAGGTCACCCGAGGACTCGGAGAGGCGGCAGGGGGCACGGGAGCGGACGTCGACGTCTCCAAGGTGGCCACGGCCGACGAACAGGGGATCAGCATCTCGTTCCCGTTCGACGACGTCAGCCAGGTTCAGGCCGCGATGACGGGGCGGGACCCCAGCATGCCCATGGTGCGCATGTTCGAGACGCTCGACGTCCACAAGGGTCCGGACGGCGGATGGGTGTTCCGGGGGACTGTCGCACCGCAGGGGGTGGACGACACATTTGCACAGCTCGGTCGCATGCTCGCCGAGTCCACCGGGACGGCGCACGGTCTCGCCGTCGACCCCACTGACGTCAGCGTCGCTGTGTCCATGACGCTCCCCGGCGAGATCGCCACCACGAACGCGACAGATGTCGACGGAGGCCGGGCCCGTTGGGTCATCAAAGGCGATGGCGCCGTCGTCGACCTGTCCATGCGCAACAGTCCCTCTCCGTTCGACCCGGTCACGTTGGCTGTCGTAGTCGGAGTCGGCGTCGTCGTCATCGGACTCATCGTCGTCGTCATCGGACTCCTCGTCGTCGTGTTGGTCCGTCGCCGCCGACGTCGTCGGCAGATCACCCCGACCCCCGTCGGGGACTGGGGCCCGCCTCCCGGGGTTCCAGGTGCGGACTCGCGTTGGCAGTCGCCACCCGGGTTCACGCCCGGTTGGGGACCTCCGACCGGTGCCGTTCCGGGGCCGCTACCTCCACCACCGGGCCAGACTCCACACGTGCCGCC
>CAZNQK010000016.1:24028-36334 GCA_964575165.1 uncultured Aquihabitans sp.
GCGCCTCGACCTCAGTGCTGTCCTGTTCGCTTCCGCCCAACTCGAACGACGCTCGGAGGAGTCGCCGTGGACGGCTGAGTACCGTCGGGGTCATCAAGGCCCTGGCCGGGAGGTTCGTCGTGGCGTGTCGAGGATGCAGCAGGTTCGGATCCGGGTGGAGGGTTGCCCTGATCGCGCTGGCGCTCGTCGCCGGGGTGGTCGCGTGCACCAAGGGCGACGATTCGGCTTCCCCTGGCGACGGCGGTGACGACAGCGGCGAGGTCGTCGGTGCCGGTGACGCCTACGAGGCGACCATCCGTCGCACCACCGACGGGGTCCCGCACATCAACGGCGAGACGTTCGCCGACGCAGCGTTCGGTCAGGGGTACGCGAGCGGCCAGGACCGGACGTGCGATCTCATCGACCAGGTCCTGAAGGTCCGGGGCGAACGTGCCAAGTACCTCGGCTTCGGCGAGAAGGACGCCAACATCAACTCCGACATCGCCTGGCGCACGATCGGGATGTACGACCGTGCAGCCACGGACTGGGAGTCCATCCCGAAGCAGGCCAAGGCGATCATGACGGCCTTCGCCGACGGGTGGAACGCGCAGCTGAAGAACACCGGTGTCGACAGGATCGCTGGCTGGTGCCGCGGTGCCGACTGGGTCCGTCCCGTCGAGCCGGTCGAGGTCTACGCCTACAGCCGTTCGGCGATGCTGCTGGCCAGCGGAGGGTTCCTCGCCAAGTACATCGCCTCCGCTCGTCCGCCGGGAACCGAAGCCCCTCCGATGGTCAGCTCCGGAGAGCCCGACGCCGTTGCACCGCACATCGCGCCCAACTCGAACCCGGCGGTGCCCTCGTCCACCGTGCCCTCGGAGGCAGCCGCTCCGACGACCGCGCCCCCGACCACAGCGGCGCCCGCCCGTGAGCAGGCGATGGCGGCCATCGGTCTGCCGCCCGTCGCCTCCAACGCCTGGGCCGTCGGTTCCGAGCGGACCGAGACAGGCGGAGGCCTCCTCGTCGGCAACCCACACTTCCCCTGGGAGGGTGAGCTGCGGTTCTGGGAGTCGCACCTGACCGTGCCCGGCGAGGCCGACATCTACGGAGTGCAGCTCTCGGGGCTGCCGGGGATCGGCATCGGCTTCACCAACGACGTCGGCTGGTCCCACACGGTGTCGGCCGGCAGGCGCTTCACGGCCTACAAGTTGAGCCTCGTTCCCGGATCGCCGACCAAGTACCGCTATGGCGACGACGTCCGTGACATGACCCCCACCGAGCACACGATCGAGGTGCTCGGAGCGGACGGCGAGACTTTCGAGGTCAAGCGCACCACGTGGTCCAGCCACTACGGCCCCATCATCAACTTCCCGGGGCTCGGATGGACCGACGCTGCCACCATCACCTACCGCGACGCCAACATCGACAACGACGAGTTCATCCTCCAGCTGTTGGAGACCATGAAGCTGGAGTCGCTCGACCAGCTGAAGGAGCTGAACGAGAAGTACAACGGCGTGCCGTTGTTCAACACAATCGCTGCGTCGTCCGACGGTCGGGCCTGGTACGCCGACACGGCAGCCACGCCGAACCTCTCCAAGGAGGCAATAGCCGGCTACGAGGCGTCGCTCGAGACCGACCCCATCGTCAAGATCGCGGCCGACAACGGCGCAGTGCTCCTCGACGGGTCGAACCCGCTGTACGAGTGGGTGGACGCCCCCGGCGCACGCGATCCGGGCCTGGTGCCGTACAAGGCCCAGCCTCAGGTCGAGCGAGACGACTACGTGTTCAACGCCAACGACTCGTTCTGGCTCCCGAACGCGCAGCACGTGCTCGCCGGCGACTACTCGCCGCTGCACGGGCCCCAGGACACCGCCCGCTCTCCGAGGACACGTGAGAACGCGGTGGTGCTCGACGACACGTCGGCCGAGGGTCCGTCGGGCGAGGACGGCAAGTTCACCCTCGACGAGATCGCGGACGCGTCGCTCCTGAACGTGGGCTTCATGGCCCGTGAGCTGCGCTCCGCAGTGGTCGAGCGCTGCAAGACGGCGACGTCACCTGTCGCTGTGCCAGAAGTCGCGGGGGCCGACGGCACCGCGTCGATCCCCGCCGCAGCGGTCGACCTCGTACCCGCATGCCAGGTGCTGGCCGACTGGGACGGCCGCTACGACCTCGACAGCTCGGGCGCGGCGCTCTGGCGTGAGTTCCTGTCCCGCTACGACCCGAAGCAGCTCCTGACCGCAGGCGCGCTGTGGGCGCAACCGTTCGACGCGGCCCGCCCGGTCGAGACGCCGAGCGGACTGACGACCGCTCCGGCAGGGGCGGCGGATCCTGTGCTGGTGAACCTGGCGACCGCGGTCGAGGTGCTGAAGGCCGCCGGCTACCAGCCCGACGTGGCGCTGGGCGACATCCAGTTCGCGCTCCGCGACGGGCAGCGCATCCCGATGCACGGTGGCACCGGCGTCGACGGCGTCACCAACGTCGTCGGCTGGGGAACGAACACCACCAGCCGTGACCCGGCTCTCGTGGAAGTGAAGCGGGAGAAGCTGTACGCCGGTTCCGATCTCGCCCAGCTCGACGGAGAGACCGGCTATGCCGTCAACAACGGCACCTCGTTCCTGTTCGCTGTCCAGTTCGGCAAGGGCGGGCCGAGGGCCAAGGCCTTCCTCACCTACGGCAACACCGAGGACCGCTCCGCCGATCTCTACACAGCGGTCACCGAGCGCCTCTCCGCCAAGAAGTGGCGTGATGTCGCGTTCACCGAGTCGGCCGTGGAGGACGACCAGGTCGGCAAGACCCTGACCGTCAAGGGCTGACGCCCGCTCCGGTCGCCCGACCGGCCACAGGGTGCAGTTTCCCCGGCGCATCAGACGGAGGGCGCGCGGGTATGTGCCACCGCGAACCAGGAGGTACTTGATGGCGCAGGACGCGTTGGTGATCGTGGGGGCGAGCCTCGCGGGGGCGAAGGCCGCCGAGGGGGCTCGAGACCAGGGGTTCGAGGGCAAGGTCGTCCTCATCGGTGACGAATCGGCAGCGCCGTACGAGCGGCCGCCGTTGTCGAAGGACGTCCTGCGCGGCGACAAGGGTCCCGAGGTCACGACGGTCCATCCCGACGGGTTCTACGAGGAGCACGCGATCGAGCTCGTGCACGACAGCGTGACCGGGATCGACGTCTCGGAACGCAGCGTCACGCTTGCCGGTGGCGGAACCCTCGGGTTCGGAACAGCCGTTCTCGCCACCGGATGTGCTCCTCGACGGTTGCCGATCGCGGGCGCCGATCTCGACGGAGTCCACTACCTACGCACCATCGACGATTCCCTGCGGCTCCAGTCCGCGATCCGGCGTGCGTCGCGCGTCGCGGTGATCGGCGCAGGGTGGATCGGTTCGGAGGTTGCGGCATCGGCGCGTCAGATGGGAGCGGAGGTCGTGATGATCGACCCTGCGGCCGTGCCGCTCCAGCGGGTGCTCGGTGACGAGATCGGCGGCGTGTTCCGCGACCTCCACTCCGATCAGGGCGTCGAACTGCGACTCGGACGGGGCGTGACGGAGCTGAGGGGATCCGGAGCGGTCGAGTCCGTGGTCCTCGATGACGGGTCGGCGGAGGTCGCCGATGTCGTGGTCGTCGGCATCGGTGTGGTCCCTCGTGTCGAGCTCGCCGAGCAGGCCGGTCTCGACGTCGACAACGGCGTGGTGGCCGACGAGCTGCTGGAGTCGAGTGCCTCCGGCATCTTCGTCGCCGGCGATGTCGCCAGCGCCTTTCACCCGCACTACGGACGGCGCCTGCGGGTCGAGCACTGGGCCAACGCTCTCAACCAGGGGTTCGCCGCGGGTCGCAATGCCGCCGGTGCGGGTGAGCCCTACAGCCGGATCCCGTACTTCTTCTCGGACCAGTACGACCTGGGAATGGAGTACGTCGGGTTCGGCGGTGCGGGCGACGCCCTGTCGGTGCGAGGCGAGCTCTCGAGTCGGGAGTTCATCGCGTTCTGGCATCGGGACGGGGTCGTCACCGCGGCGATGAGCGTCAACGTCTGGGACGTGGTCGAGGACCTCCGCTCCCTGATCGAGTCCGGGCGGCCCATCGACGCTGTCCGACTCGCCGATCCCGACGTCGCTCTCGACGTGCTGTGACCCCCACCACCTGCGTTTCTGGCTGTCGTTCTCCCGGCGGGGGCCGGGGCGGGAGAACGACAGCCAGTTCGCTCGGGTTGGGTTCGGGTGTGACCACTGACATGGGGACCTGAGGCTCGTTCGGTGTCAGAGTCGTCTGACGGGCGTCGACCGGGCGCCTCGCCGAGGAGGCAACATGGCCACGACCACCAAGACGAACGCCACGAAGGACACCGACCGCATCAAGGACACGGTGAACGACACCGTCAAGGATGCGAGTGAGGGTGTGCAGCGCATGATCGAGAGCCTCGAGAAGAACGAGAAGTCCGCACTCGATGCCGTGAAGCGGTTCGTCGACGCCGTGAACGACGCGTTCCCCGACATCAGTGAGGACGGTCCCCGTCGCCAGATCATCGATGCAGCGTTCAAGATGACCGAGCAGGTCGTCGAGGCCTCCAACCGCATGGCGAGCAGCGTGGTCGACGTCACCGGCGGCGCCGTCGAGAACCTCGCCCGCTCGGCCGACTGACCGATTCCTCGAACGGAGGCGGTGGGTTGGAGTCACAAAGCCGACCGACGCCGGACGGGTCCCACCAGGCTGGGGTGGACAACGAACCGTCCGGCGTCGGCTCGTCCCGCGACCCTGAGTTCCTGCGAGTCGCCCGGCCGATCCTCGAGCGCTACGCGTCCTGGTTCCGACCGGAGGTGCGCGGTTTCGACCGCGTCCCGGAACAGGGACCGATGCTGGTCGTGGGCAACCACTCGGGAGGGCAACTCCCACCCGATGTTCCCGTCCTGCTGACCGCATGGTGGCGTGAGCGGGGCGAAGAAGAGCCGATCTACACGCTGATGCACTCGCTGTTCCTCGGCCTCCCGGGCATCGGCCCGCTGATGTCGAAGGGAGGTGCGATCGAGGCCGGCCCGGAGGCGGCCGAGGCGATCCTGCGGTCCGGAGCGATCCTCGTCGACTACCCCGGAGGCGACCACGAGGTGTTCCGGCCCTGGCAGGAGCGCAACACGATCGACTTCGGTGGCCGCAAGGGCTTCGTCAGACTCGCACTGCGCACGCAGGTCCCAGTGGTCCCGACCGTCTCGGTCGGCGCTCACGAGTCACTCGTCGTCCTCTCACGCGGCGAGGGTCTGGCCAAGCTGTTCGGCCTCGACAAGCGGTTCCGGGTGTCGGTGCTGCCGCTCGTGCTCGGGCCGCCGTTCGGGATCGTGCCCGGCGGGATACCGACCGTTCCCCTACCGGCGAAGATCACCGTCGAGCTGCTCGATCCGATCGACTGGTCGGAACGGTACGGTCCGGAGGCGGCCGACGATCCCGATGTCGTGGATGCCTGCTACGAGGAGCTCACGACGACGATGCAGGACGCCCTCGACCGTCTGGCAGCGGAGCGCCGGTTCCCCATCATCGGCTGACCGCACGGTCAGGGGGTCACACGGTCAGGCGGTCAGGCGGTCAGGCCACGGGACTCGATGACCGAGTCGACGAACCTCCACACGGTGTCGGACCACAGGTAGCCGACGTGGTTGCCGGCGAACCAGCAGGTCTCCGGCTCGTCCCAGTGCTCCCAGAGCCGGCGGGCCTGGTCGGTCGTCGCCAGCCGGTCGCCGAGGCCGGCGAAGATCGCCCGAGCCGCATGCGGCGTCACAGTCGGCATGGCGAGCGGCGACACCACGCGGTGCACAGCCTGAGCGGTGCCGTTCATGATGTTGTGCTCGATGCTGCGCATCTGGAGATGCCGCGGAGCGTGGTGCTCGATGAGGCCCGGGTAGTCGACGATCGGGATCCCCGTCATCGCCATGTCGAGGTCGTCCTCGAACGCCGTCACCAGAGCGGTGACCAGCCCACCGAGGGACACGCCGAACACCCCGACGCCTTCGGGATCCTGACGGCGGACCCAGCTCAGCAGGCGACGGACGTCCCACAGCGCCTGGGTCAGACCGTGGACGCTGTTCATGAACTCGAAGCCGAGGAACTCGTCGCCGCTCAGCCGGTTCGGACGGCGGGCGCCGTGCACGGGCAGAACGATCGCGGCGACGTTCACGCCGAGCTCGTTGTGCAGGTGGGCGGCCCGGAAGCTGAACAGGTCCATGAAGGTGGATCCGGTGCCGAGGCCGTGCACCAGCACGACCCACGGGCGGCTCCGGTCCCGGTGGCGCATCACCCATGCTGAGGCGGTGCGGTTCGACTCGAAGGCCAGCCAGCGGTCGGTGCCGGGCATGCCCAGGTGCGGCTCGTAGGCACTCGGCCACCACAGCCGTTCGTAGCCGTGGCCGAGTGCCCAACCACGGCTGATCGCCGGGTCCTCGAGAGGCGGCGGGGTCTGGTGGTAGGAGACCGGGTCGTCGATCCAGCCACGTTCCGAGAACAGGTCGTGGGCGCGGGCCAGCTCGTCGCCGACGCGCTGGTAGTCGGCGCGTCGTGGGAAGCGGCTGGGTCCGACGGCGATCGCCATGATCGACTCGTCCATGACGACGTGGCCGACCAGCGCGGGCGTGAGTCGAGCGTGCGGGACACCGGGCACGTCCTCTCCGAGCATCTCGCCGATGACGAATCGGGCCGTGCGCGGTCCCGCCAGCGTGAGCCGTGCGAGCGGTTGGCGCGCGAGGCGCTTCTGGACGCCACGGGACGTCCGGTTGGCCCTGTCGATCGTCGCTCCGGGGTGCCACCACGGTCGACCGTTTGAACCCTCCTCGGGTTCCGTCCGGGACGTCGAGGTCGAAGGTGCGGCCTTGCCGTTCGGCTTCGACGTGGCCGGACCGTCCTGTGCGAGAGCTGCTGTCATCTGGCCCCTCCCCGTGAGGTGGTGGACGTACAAAACGCTACCGGGTGCGCCTCAGACAAGGGAACTCCAGCTGTCCGCCTCGGCCTCGAGGTCAGCGGTCAGCAGCCACGGGTCCGGGAGCGACGCGGCGCATCCCAGCACCGACACGTACATCGTGTCGACGTAGGACCACGCCGTGATGTTGAGCCCGATCCCCTCGAGGATCGGGCCCGAGGAGAACAGCGATGTCACCACGCCGCCGTCGACCTCCAATCGGTGGCCGGGTCCCCGGACGCAGGAGGCGATCAGGTTGAGCGGAGGTCGCAGGCGGTCTGCGAGGCCTGTCGCTCCCCACATCTTTGGAACGAGCCCGTGGAGACCCGCCGGAACGAGGCCGGAGCGCCACTCGAAGAGGTCCGGCCCGAACTCCTCGCGAACTGCCCGGGCGGCGACGGCCGACTCGTGGATCGCCAGGGCGCGCTCCAGCGGGTCGGCGACATCGGTGCGGATCGGCAGGAACAGGTTGTCGACGTGGTTGCCTCCGAGGCGGTGCCGGTCGGTCCGGGTCGCCATCGGTACAGAGGCGACGAGCGTGTGGGTCGGGAGGGCGCCCATACGGGTCAGATAGCGGCGGATCCCACCGCCGCACAGCGCCAGGAAGGTCGCGTTCAGCGTCACGCCCGTCGCCTTCTTGGCGTCCATCAACTGGTGGAGCGGGATCTCGAGGCCCGAGAAGGTCCGGTCGGGTGTCAGCGCCACGTTGAACGGAGTGCGCGGGCCCTGGAATGGCCGTGAGATCGGCGCGGTGATCGTCCGCTTGACGACCCGCGCGTGCCGTGCCCCGGAGATCGTCCGGCTGACGACCCGTGGGACGGTCCGGACGGCGCGGGCCGCGCTGGCCGCTGTCGCCCGGTACAGCTCCCGCTCGGTCGGGAGCGGACGAGGTTCGTACTCCTCGACGACGGCGTGGTCCTCGTCGACGACGAAGGCGTTCTGGAGCATCGACACCGCCGCGACCCCGTCGGCCAGGGCATGGTGGATCTTCATCGCGAATCCCACTCGTCCCTCGGCCAGCCCGTCGATCACCGTGAGCTCCCACAGAGGTCGGTCCTGCGGCAGCGCGGTGCCGGCGATCGTCGCCACCACCATGTCGAGCTCCCGTTGGTCACCGGGTGCGTTCGCCGTGAGGTGCTTGATGTGGCGGGTCAGATCGAACTCGGGGTCGTCGATCATCACCGGATTGCCGAGGCCGTAGGGAGCGGGTACCACCCGCCGGCGCAGGACCGGCATGCGTCGCAGCCGGTCACCCACCGCGGCGAGGAGTGCATCGGGGGACAACGGCCCTGTTCTGCCCTCGATGTCGACCACGATGACCTTCATCGTGTGCATGTGAGCGGAACGCGTCTCCGAGTACAGGAACCTCGCGTCGAGACCTGACATCACCTTCATGACCTGGACACCCCCTTCATGACCTGGACACGCTCTTCATCTGGACCTCATCTGGGCGACCCGACGTTCATGACGTCGCCTCTTCTGGCACCGTCGACGCGGCGGCGACGGCGGTCGCCCAGCGGTGGTCGGGCTTCCCCGAGGGCGAGCGTTCCACCCGGTCGACGAGGACCAGACGCCGGGGGAGCTTGTAGCCGGCGAGCCGGTCCCTGAGGGCGTCGCGCATCTCGCTCAACGTGGGGGCCCGATCGGACCGGGGCTCGATGACGGCGCACACGATCTGGCCCCAGGTGTCGTCGGGAGCTCCGATGACGACCACGTCCGCGACGTCCGGATGGGCCTTGAGCGCGGCCTCGATCTCCTCGGGGTAGACCTTCTCGCCGCCGGTGTTGATGCACTGCGACGCCCGGCCGAGAACGATGATGGTGCCGTCGTCGGACACCGTCGCGAGATCCCCGGGGAGCGCCCAGCGCGTGCCTTCGACCTCGACGAAGGTGGCAGCGCTCTTCTCGGGGTCACCGAGGTAGCACAGGGGCACCCGACCACCGCGGGCCAGTCGCCCGACCCTGTCCGACCCCGGTGCAACGGGACGGAGGTCGTCGTCGAACACGTTCGTCCGGTCATCGAGGTGCAACCGCGGGGACCCGTCGGGGTCGTCGGTCGGAGGCGTTCCTCCGACCTGTCCGGTCTCGGAGGACCCGAACGCGTCCCGGACGATGAGCGTGGGACGAGCCGCTCTGAGTCGGGCCTTGGTCGAGGGCGACAGCAGCGCTCCTCCGGATCCGAGCGCCATCAGGGACGACAGGTCGTAGGCGTCGGGATCGGCCTCGAGGATGTCGAGCAACGGGCGTGCCATCGCGTCGCCGACCACGACGAGGATGTTCACCCGTTCCTCGTCGACGAGCCGCAACGTGGCCGCGGCGTCGAACCGACCGTCGGGCAGGGTGACGACCGTGCCACCTCCGAAGAGGATCGAGAACGCGAGCCAGTGAGCCGCGGCATGCATGAACGGGGGTGTCGGCAGCGCCACCAGTCCGGGATCCGGGATCCGGTCCACCAGCTGCTCCGCCCTGGAGATGTGGTCACCGAACTGGTACGGATCGCCACCGCCCATCGCAGCGAAGAAGATGTCCTCGTGGCGCCACAGCACCCCTTTCGGGAGGCCGGTGGTGCCGCCGGTGTAGACGCAGTAGAGGTCGTCGGCCGACCGACTCGGATAGCTCCGGTCGACCGTCGCGGTCGAGAGGGTGGTCTCGTAGTCCCCGCCCGGCCCGACGCGCAGCACCGCCCTCTGCTCGGTCATGGCTCCGACGGCACCCCTGACCGCGTCGTCGAAGTCGGTGTGGTGCACGAGGGCGACGAGACCCGCGTCGGAGTAGAGGTGGCGCAACTCGGCGTCGACGTAGCGGTAGTTGACGTTCACGGGGACCGCCCGCAACTTGAACGCCGCCAGCATCGTCTCGAGGTACTCGCTGCCGTTCGGCAGCTGCACGCCGACGAAGTCGCCAGGCCCGACGCCGACGCCCCGCAGGACGGCGGCCAGTCGGTCGGCTCGTTCGTCGAGCGCCGCGTAGCTCAGGCGGCGGGTGCCGGCGACGACGGCGGTCCGATCCTCGACGGCGCGCGCGACGGACTCGAAGAGGTCGGCGAGGTTGAGCTCCACGGTGATCAACCCCCTCCGACGGCCGAGGCGCGGTCGGCGACGACGGACATGCTCACACCGTTCCACATCTGATCCCCGCTGAACAGGTCCGAAGGTCCCTGGGAGCGAGTCCGGTTGAACCCGTGGACCGTGTTCGAGCGATCCGACACGATGGTGCGAACGCAGTCGGCTCCGGAGTCGGCACCGAGACCGAGGAGGGCCATGACCGACCTGCCGCAGCCCTATCCGGACCGATCGTCGGTCGAGGCCGCCTTCGGCGCTCACGTCAACGCGGGCAAGGTCGAGGCGTACCGCGCGCTGGGTCTCGAGCTCGTCATGGGGGAACGGACAGGTGTCCGCTTCCGGGACGCGTACGACGGACGCTGGTTCGTCAACTGCCACTGCAACGGTGGCGTGTTCAACCTGGGTCACCGGCACCCGGCTGTCGTCGCCGCGGTGCGGGAGGCGCTCGACTCCCTCGACGTCGGCAACCACCACCTGGTGTCGGGGTGGCGGGCGAAGCTCGCGCAGCGCCTGGCCGACACCACCGACGGTGAGCTGCCCGGCGTGGTCTTCGGTGTGAGCGGCGGCGAGGCCGTCGACCTGGCTCTGAAGCTCGCCCGCGGTGCCACCGGTCGAAGCGGGGTGGTGTCGGTCCGTGGCGGCTACCACGGCCACACCGGACTGGCGCTGGCGGCCGGTGACGCCGAGTACCGGGATCCGTTCGGCCCCAACCTCCCGGGCTTCACCCAGGTTCCCTTCGACGACCTCGCTGCGATGGACGCGGCCGTCGACGACACGACCGCCGTCGTGATCCTGGAACCGATCCCGGCCACGCTCGGGATGCCGTTGCCCTCACCGGGATACCTGGCCGGCCTGCGCGCGATGTGCGACGAGCGGGGTGCGCTGCTCGCCTTCGACGAGGTCCAGACCGGTCTGGGGCGCACCGGGACGATCTGGTACCACAGGCAGGAGGGCGTCACGCCCGATCTGCTCGTCACCGGCAAGGGCCTGTCGGGTGGCGTCTACCCGATCACGGCGACGCTCATGACCGCCGAGCTGCACAGCTTCTTCGACGATCACCCGTTTGTGCATGTGTCGACCTTCGGTGGAGCCGAGCTGGGCTGCGTCGCTGCGCTGGCGGTGCTGGACGTGATCGAGGCGCCCGGCTTCCTCGACGGGGTGGTCGAGCTCGGTGAGCGGTTCGAATCCGGCCTGGCCGGGTTGCCGTTCGGCCTACGCCGCAGAGGGCTGTTCATGGGCCTGGCGTTCGAGGATCCCGGAGGTGGGATGAGCGCGACGAAGGCGCTCTACGAGGTCGGTGTGTTCGCGATCTTCGCCAACAACGACCCTTCCGTGCTCCAGTTCCTCCCGCCGCTCGTCATCAGCGGTGCCGACGCAGACCAGCTCGTCGCGACGGTCCGGGGTGCGCTCGGTGGGTGACGGAGCGGAAGGCCCGCTGAGCGAGGTTCCCGACGTCGACCTGGCCGCTGTCGAGGCCGCCGTGCAGGATGCGATAGTCCGTGGGGACGAGTCGGGCCTGCGGTTGCTCGGCCACGGCGAGATCTCACTCGTCGTGGGGTGGCCGGCCGATCGGCCCGTCGTCGCGTGCAAGCGCCTGCCGCCGTTCCGGTCACCTGCGGCGGCGAACGACTACGGCGGAGGCTTCGCTGAGTACCTCGACGTCCTCGTCGAGCGGGGAGTGAACCCCGTGCCCAGTCGGTTCGAGGTCATCGACGGGACCTCTGCGTCGACGGTCGCGTACGTCGTCCAACCGGTGCTCGAGCCCGACCAGCTGGGGACGGCGGTGCTGCGGGCGACGGAACCGGATCCTGATCACCCAGTCGTCCTCGGCGTGCTCGAAGCGGTCGGTCGCGTGTGCGATGAAAGGACGGGGCTCGACGCCCAGCTGTCCAACTGGGCCTGGATCGGCGGAGGGCTGCGTTACCTCGACGTGACCACACCGATGCTGTTCGACGCGCACGGTCGGATGTGCCTGGACCTCGACCTGTTCCTCGCCGCGTACCCGTGGGCGTTGCGCTGGCCCATCGGGCGGTTCGTGGCGCCGGGAGTGGTGGGCGAGTACCGGGATCCTCGTCATGTGGTGGTGGACCTGGCAGCCAACCTGTTGAAGGAACGGCTCGAGGCGTGGATCCCGGCCGTGCTCGATGCCGTGAACGCAGTGGTGGTGCCGGCCGGTTCGCCAGTTGTGACGGAGGACGAGGTCCGTCGCTACTACCGCTCCGACGCCCGGCTGTGGGAGGTGATGCTGCGGCTCCGTCGCGCGGATCGCTGGTGGCAGCGGCGGGTGCGCCGACGCACCTACCCGTTCCTGCTCCCGGGCCACATCGATAGGTGACCCTC
>CAZNQK010000016.1:36434-38678 GCA_964575165.1 uncultured Aquihabitans sp.
CGGCCGGAGTCAGTAGAGGACGTCGGCCTCGAGGCGCCCGTCCGGGCGTTGCACCACGACCAGTCGCGACATGCACGGCATGCAGTAGACGCGGTCGCCGGGCCGGAACTCCCGATGGGAGCGGATGACGACCTTGCACACGGGGCAGATCACCTCGTTGGGACCCAGCGTGTCACCCTCGCCCTGCCAGATCCGGTAGAACTTCCGCCACCGCTTCGGGACCTCCTTGAAGCCGGTCTCCTCCAGCTCGAAGGTGCGTCGCGGTGTCTCGTCGTCGGCGGCGGTGCCGTCCGACGGGGCAGCGGCGTTCTCCGAACCGCCGACGGCGTCCATGGTCGATGTGACCGTGGTCGGTTCTTCGTTCACGCGGTCAGCCCCAACCGCTCGACGGCCTCGAGGTAGTCGCGGCCCAGTGCCGGCTGCTGCTCGCGGCTGAGCCCGAGGTCGCGGTAGACGCCCTCGAACGATCCGAGCACCAGCGGGTCGAGCTCGGCCCGGATGTCGGCGAGGCGTCGTCTGCCGTCCGTGTCGTGGGCGAGTCGGGGGCCGAGGTCGTTCTCGCCGAAGCCCAGGTGGCGTCGTTCGTCTGCGACGACGCCCTGGAGCACCTGCTTGGTGATCGGGTCGGCGATCGCTTCGTGGAAGCGGAACACCGTGTCCTCCATGGTCTCGAGCAGCACGTTCTGCGCGAACACGGCGGCGTCCCAGTCGCCCTGGTCCACGAGAGCGAGCAGGCGATCCCGGAACTCCCTCAGATCCGGGTTGGCGCGCGCCCGGACCTCGGCCTCGGGGTCGTCGACGCCCAGGGCCTCGATCCGTCGCAGGAAGACCTCCAGGTGGCGCGCCTCGTCGGCGACTTGGGTCGCCAGGAAGATACGTGAGTGCTGGTTCGGGGCGAGGCGGATCAGACCGCTCGAGGCCTCCAACGCCGCCGCCTCACCCACGCAGTAGTTGCACAACGTCGTGATCAGCTCTTCCCGTTCGGTGTCGTCCATCGGACCGTCGACCAGCTCCGGGTCGAATCCGAACGGCTTGTCCTCGAGGTAGCCCTCGACCGCTTCGAACCAGAAGGAGAAGGAGTGCACCTCCCGGAAGAAGTCCTCTTCCGCCAGGAGGTGCGGCTCCATGCCAGCCGAGGGGTCCGGCATCAGGCGGGGACCTTGGGAGAGCGGTACTCCAGTCCGATCCGCTCCAGACGGGTCTTGAACTCGTTCAGGACGGTCCCGGCGAGAACCGCCTCCATGTCCTCGGTGGACGCTGTGGTCAGGTCGGTGCCGTGCCAGGTGGCGGAGACTCCGGCGTCGCTGGCGATCTGACGCTCCTTCTCCATCCTCTCGCCGGACTCGCTGAACACATCGGCGAACGTGGCGAGCATGTGGTACGCCATCTCGCCCTGCATGCGCTCGACGTCCTCCTTGCGCTCTGGATGGTCGCGGATGAGCGAGCCGATGCGGTTCTCGCCGAAGCCGACGTGTCGTCGCTCATCCGCGATGGTCCCGGCCAGCGTCTGGGCGAACTTCGGGTTCAGGTCGTTCGACACCGCCTGGAGCATCTCGAACACCGAGAACGCCATTCCCTCCAATACGATGTTCTGGCCGACGACGCCGGCGATGAAGTCACCGTCGGCAACCTTCTCGAGCAGCACCTCGGCGAACTTCACGAGGTTCGGGTTCGTCAGGTCCGCGACGGTGGAGTTCACGTCCTCCTTCTTCACGCCGAGGTCCATGAGACGTCGGGTGAAGATCTCGACGTGGCGTGCCTCGTCCAGGGTCTGGGTTGCGAGGAACATCTTGCTCGCGTCGTCGGGAGCCGCGTTGACGAGCCCGGAGGACGCCGCCAGCGCGCATCGCTCACCGGCGATGAGCTGCACCGTCAGCGCGATGGATGCGGCACGGAGGTCTTCGTCCCCCATGAGCTCATCGGGCTCCGACGCGTCGGGATCGTGCCCGTAGACGGTGTCTTCGAGGTACCCCTGCGGGCACATCTCCAGCCAACGCTGGATCGAGTACTGGGACAGGAAATCGGCCATGGTTACCCCCTCGGTAAAGCCGTTGAGACGACCCTAGGACCGTGCCTCCGGAAGTGGAACACGTTCTTTTTCACAGGGCCCGAACGGCAGATAGGGACTTTCGACCCTTGCGTCTCGACTCCCAAGATCCCGTTCTGTTGTGCAGAACGTGAAGGATCCTTCCCGTTCTGCACAACAGCGGTCGGGGGCGTGGCGGCCCACCTGGTGGTGGGGAA
>CAZNQK010000017.1:0-26162 GCA_964575165.1 uncultured Aquihabitans sp.
AACGGGAAGGATCCTTCCCGTTCTGCACAACAGAACGGGGTCGGGCGCGGTGGGCGGGAGCGGTGGCGTTGACTACGGTGGACGGACCCCAGATCCGCTACCAGGAGCTCACGTGTCCCGGTCCCTCCGTTCCCTGCTGCCAGCGCTCGTGCTGGTCGTGCTCTTCGCCGCCGCGTGCACCGGCCAACGCACCGTCGAGGTGTACAGCGACCAGTACGAGAAGAACTTCATGTTCGGCTGCCACACCCAGCAGAGCATCCCCGAGGACTCCGCCGGTGGTCCGCAGGCCTCCGACGACTACTGCAAGTGCGTCTACAAGGGGCTGAAGGAGAAGGTGCCCGAGGCTCAGGTCAAGGAGTTCGAGGAGAAGCAGGCCGAAGAGGACGCCGGCAAGATCGAGGTCCCCAAGCCGATCAAGTCGGTGTTCGACTCCTGTACCAAAGGCTCTTGAGCGCAGACTCTTGAGCGCAGACGGCTGATCGCGGACTCCTCGGCGAAGCAGGTCAGGTGACCGCCGACCGGCGTGGCGGTGGAGTGGAGATGCCCACACGGACGCTGGACTCGGCGTCACCGGGCCAACGCGCACGGGACTTCTCGGCGAGCTTGCGCATGAGCGCGATCGCACCGGGATCGGAGTCGCCCGGTCGGGCGTCGATGATTCCGCTTCTGATCATCCGATCGATGATCTCCCTGCCGAGGTCGGTCCGGACGATGGTGAGCGTCCAGTCGGAGTTCTCGCCTATGCCGCCGCAGGAGATGTCGGCGTGCTCGGCGGCGAAGTCCGGGCAGTAGAGGCATCCCTCTCGGGTCCAGGCGTGGCACTCCTTGAGGTTGATCTCGTGGTACGCGCCGTCGTCCATCCAGATCTGGAACACGCCCTTGATGTTCATCTTGACCATGTTCTGACGGGCGAGGCCGTACTTGGTCCAGAACAGCTCTTCGAAGATCGCGTCGTCGAAGGTCTTCGAGCAGAGGAGGCCGAGGTTGAACACGATCGGTCTCGAGATCTTGCCGACCTTGCGTGACCACATGACGGGCGGGGCCGACGACTGGCAGCTCATGCCGACCAGCGCCAGCTTCTCGAACCCGGACTCGATCGCCTCGTCGATCGCGAGCGTGTTCGCCGTGTACGTGTAGCGACTCCCGGCCGCCGCCAGGATCTGCTCACTGGTCGACGCGACGCCGGGAACGGTCGTCCAGGATCCGGTCTCGCCGCCCTCCAGGTATGACACGAGCGCGGCGTCGATGTAGTCGTGCTCGAGGGCCCAGATGAGGATCGCTGACACCAGGCCGCCGTCCTGACCGGTGGCGTTGACGTGGTCGTCGCTCGCTCGGGTCAGGAGGACGTCGTGGTAGATGCCGGCCACCTCGTCGGGTCGCCGCAGACGCCCGAAGAGGTGCTCGTCGGCCTGGCCCTCCCAGAGTCGGAACCGAGGGCACGCCCTTGTGCAGGCGGTGCAGCCCTTCTGGCCGTGGATGCAGTCGTCGGGACCGAGCTCCTCCTCCAGGTGGAACGGGTGGTAGCCGCCCGACGCGTGGTCGTAGCCCAGCACGTCGTGGGGACACGAGATGACGCACGCGGCGCATCCGGTGCACAGCCCGGTGTCGACGACCTCGGCCTTCAGCTCCTTCCACTGGTTCGTCCAGCGGGTGGCGACGGTCTCCGCGATCCGTTCCTCGAGCGTGGCTTCGGTCCCATCGTCGGACATGGGCCGGAATCTATCTCGCCGGCTCCGCTCCGAACTCGGGTCACATCGCGCCGATTGTCGGTGTCGTACGACCCGAGAACCGCTGGCTCCGGGAACTCGGGTCGTCTCGCGCCGGATATCGGTGTTGAACGACCCGAGTTCGGGCTGGTCGGGCTGGTCGGGCTGGGGGTTGGGGGCTGGGGGCTGGGGGGAGCAGCGTCTGCTCTGAACTCGGCTGGCGCGTCTTGACCGATGGGTCAAGACTGGCCGCATGGATCTGACCTACCCGCCCGAGGCCGAGGAGTTCCGCACGGAGATCCGTGCATGGCTGGAGGCGAACCTCCCCGACGGGTGGTTCGACGAGGGTTTCGAGATGACGCCCGAGGAGAAGAAGGCGTTCAACGACGACTGGACGACCAGGTTGTTCGAGGGCGGCTGGATCTGTGCCACCTGGCCGGCGGAGTACGGCGGCAAGGGGCTGAGCACCATGCAGGGCGTCGTGCTCGCCGAGGAGTTCGCCAAGGCCAAGGCGCCCATGAGAGCCGATTTCTTCGGTGACACGCTTGTAGGACCCACGATCCTGATGAACGGGACCGAGGAGCAGAAGAAGTACTTCCTGCCGAAGATCCTCGACGGCTCGATGCGCTGGTGCCAGGGCTTCTCCGAGCCGGACTCCGGGTCCGACCTCGCGTCTCTCAAGACGACCGCCGTGCAGGACGGCGACGAGTGGGTGATCAACGGCCAGAAGGTCTGGACCACCCAGGCCCAGTTCGCCGACTACTGCTTCGTGCTCGCCCGGACCGACCCCGACGTCAAGAAGCAGGCGGGCATCTCATACCTGCTCGTGCCGATGGACCAGCCCGGGATCGAGGTGCGCGGCATCGTCCAGCCCGACGGCACCGCCGAGTTCAACGAGGTGTTCTTCTCCGACGCCCGGTGCCCGATCGACAACGTGGTCGGCGGCCTCAACAACGGCTGGAAGGTCGCGAACGACACGCTCGGCTTCGAGCGCGGCATGTCGGCGACCACCGGCTACCGACGCTTCGCCGAGGAGTACCGGCTCATGGTCGACAAGGCGACCGAGAACGGTTCGATCGACGACCATCTCATCCGTCAGCGGCTCATGCAGTACTGGACGCGCATCCAGATCATGCGCTTCAACGGCCTGCGGTCCCTCACGGCGACCGTCACCGGCAAGCGCGACATGGGCGTCACCGTCCTCGGCGTCACCAACAAGCTCTTCTGGTCCGAGACCCACAAGGCGGCGATGGAGCTGGCGCTCGACATCTGGGGTGCGGAGTCGATGCTGTCGACCTCCGGTCCCGAGAGCGGATCCTGGCCGGCCGCCATGCGATCCGACGGTCGTGAGACCTACCCCGTCAGCCCGATGATGTCGTCGTTCTTCTTCTCCCGTTCCGAGACGATCTGGGGCGGCACCAGTCAGATCCAGCGCAACATCGTGGGGGAGAAGGTTCTCGGCCTGCCCCGCGAGCCCAAGGCCGCCGGCGCCAAGTGACGCCCGGGTCCGTCGCTGCGGGCTCGACCGGACCGATGACGCCGACCTGAGGGCGTGCCCGGTAGCGGACCCGGCTGACTCGGTTGGGCCATCTCCGGCGGCTACCGTCGACCAGCGGAAGTGGCGGGTTCCGTCGCGTCCGATCGCTCCCAAGCCCCCGTGAACGACCGAAACCCCCCTCCACCGCAACCTCGACGTCCCGTCGCCGACGAACCGACCCGCGTGGTCAGGCGTCACCGTTCGGCGGCTCCCGAGCCGCCGTCGCGGCGATGGCCGAGGCGCGCGTTGCTCGGCTCGATCGCCGTGTTCGCCGTCGTCGCCATGATCGCAGCAGCAGGTGCGGTGTGGGGTCTCTGGTCGTTCAACCAACTGGGCCGCAAGGACCTGGACCTGTCGGAGGCGGCGGACGACCAGCCTCGCAACTTCCTCGTGATCGGCTCCGACTCCCGAGAGGGTGTGGACCGCAAGGCCAAGGGCGCTGGCGTCCTGACGGGCAAGGGCACGCCCGCCGGTCAGCGTTCCGACAGCATCGCGATCATGCGTGTCGATCCGGCCAAGGCCCGCATCGACATGCTCTCCATCCCGCGGGACCTGTGGCTGCCGATCGCGGGGACGGGCAAGGACCAGCGGATCAACACCGCCTTCAGCCACTCGACGCAGACCCTCGTCGACACCATCGAGCAGAGCCTCGGCATCCCGATCAACCACTTCGTCGAGGTCGACCTGGTCGGGTTCCAGGGCATCGTCGACGCGATCGGCGGTGTGCCGATGTACTTCCCGAACCCGGTGAAGGACAACAACTCCGGGCTGGTGATCCGCAAGAAGGGCTGCACCGTGCTCGACGGGTACATGGGCCTGGCGTTCGCCCGGTCGCGGCACCTCCAGTACAGCGACGGCGTGCGCTGGCACACCGATCCGACGGGCGACCTCGGGAGGATGACCCGTCAGCAGCTGCTGGTCCGTTCGGCGCTCAGCAAGGTCAAGGACCTCGGTCTGGATGACGTCGGGTCCGTCAAGGGGCTCGTCGATGCCGTCGTCGACAGCGTGACCCTCGACAGCGGCATCGGGACCGGCGACATCCTCGACCTGGCCCAGCGGTTGTCGGACTTCGATCCCGACAACCTCCAGACGCACAGCCTGCCGGTGGTCGGCGTCACCACCGACGGGGGAGCGTCGGTGGTCCTCCTCGACGAGGCCGCCGCTCAGCCGGTCCTCGATGTCTTCAGAGGCCGGACGGTGGCGACCACGACCACCTCGACCGTGCCGCCGCCCGATCCCGGCGATGTGACCGTCGACGTGCTCAACGGCTCCGGGAAGGACGGCGAGGGGCGTCGTGTCAGCTACGTCCTCGCGGACGGCGGGTTCGTGGCCGGGTCGGTGGACACGGCTCCCGAGGACGCCTCACGCTCGGTGGTCCGGTACTCCAAGGGCGGCAGGGCGATGGGCGAGCTCGTCGCTGCATGGATCGCTCCCGCTCCGGAGATGGAGGAGGACCGCAAGCTGACTCCGGGCCGGGTCGTGGTGACCCTGGGTGCCGACTTCGAGCACGTCTCCGAGCCGGCCGAGGCCGCGGGGTCCGACGGCGATCAGGCTCCGCCGAGCGCCGAGTCGTCCACGTCGCAGAGCACGCCGGCGAGCACCACCACCACCGAACCCGGCTGGACGCCTGGAGCTCCTCCTGCCGGGGTGACCTGTCGCTGACCGGAGCGCCTCGACCCGGAAATGGGAACCATCCCCATTCCGTCGTAGTCTGGGATCGTGACCACCCCGGACCGCGCACCCCTCGACGCCTGTCCGACGCAGGGGTCCACGCACCGGCTGCGGACGCGTGCCGTCTCGCGGGTGACGTCAGGGGTCGTCGCGGCCGTGGTCGTGGCGGCCACGTTGGGAGCGTGTGGGGCCGGCGCCCGTCCGGCATCCGAGGGATCCGAGCCTGTCCGCGGATCCTGTCCGGTCGACCCGGTGCCGGTGGTGGTGAGCGTCGGGCAGTGGAGCGATGTGGTGAACGCCGTCGGCGGCGGTTGCGTGTCGGTCACGACCGTCGTCGGGTCTCTCTCGGGAGACCCGCACGAGTTCGAGCCTCGGCCGTCGGATCTCGTCGCGTTCGACCGGGCCCGGATCGCGGTGCTCAACGGCAACGGCTACGACGACTGGGCCCGGTCCGCTGTCGACGTCACGCATCCCGACGAAGTCGTCGAGGCGGCTGTCGCGGCCAGGCTCCTGACACGTGACGGGAACGGGGACGGGCTCCGTCACGATCCGCACCTCTGGTACTCCCCGGACGTCGTCGTCGCGGTGTCGGACGAGGTTGCCGACGCGTTGGCCCGATCGATCCCCGCCGCCCGGTCGCAGATCCGTCGCGACCGTGCCCGATGGCTCCGAGCGCTCGCCGCCTACGAACGGGAGCTCGACCATGCCCGATCAGCCCTGCGGGGGCGCACCTACGTCGCGACCGAGCCGCTGTTCGATGCCACCGCTCAGGCCCTCGGACTGCGTGATCTCACGCCCCCCGGGGTGCGTCGGGCCGCGGCCAACGGTTCCGAGCCGTCGCCCGGCGACCTGACGGAGCTCGAGGACCTGATGCGAGGCGGTGCCGTCGACGTCCTGATCGTGAGCTCGCAGTCCGAGGGTGCGATGCCGGATCACATCCGCGGGCTTGCTCGACGAGATGACGTGCCGGTCGTCTCCATCAGGGAGTCGCAACCCGATGGCATCGGGTTCCTGGCCTGGCAGCGGCGCCAGCTCCGACAGCTGATCGACGCGTTGGAGCGCCGAGCATGACCGACCGGGGTTCGGTCACCACCACCGTGCCGGCGCCGCTCCCGGCGCCGGGTGCGTCTGATCCGGTGATCCGGCTGCGGGACGTGGCCGTCAGTCGCGGTGGTCGGGAGGTGTGGTCCCACGGCACCTTCGACGTCCCCAGAGGCGCGGTCGTCGGCGTGATCGGTCCGAACGGGTCAGGCAAGTCGACGCTGTTGCAGCTGCTCCTCGGCATGGTCGAGCCGTCGAGGGGCTCGGTCGAGGTGCTCGGAGAGGAGCCGAGGAGGGGGGACCGGCGCATCGGCTACGTGCCCCAGGACCAGGACGCGTTGAGAGGTGACGCCGTCCGGTGTCGGGACCTCGTCGCCCTGGGCCTGGTGGGCGATCGTTGGGGGCTCAGACGTGGCGGATCCGACGTCTCCGGTGCGGTCGACGGAGCGTTGCGTGCGGTCGGGGCGGAGTCGTTCGCCGATCGACGCGTGTCGGAGATCTCCGGTGGTCAACGCCAGCGGATCGCGATCGCCCAGGCCCTGGTCCGCTCGCCGGAGGTGCTGCTCCTCGACGAGCCGCTCGGCGGACTCGACGTCCGCAGCCAGCAGGAGGTGGCGGCCCTCCTCGGTGCCGTGTCGACCGGAGCCGTCGACGACGATCACGGCGACGGCAGCGGGGTTCCGGTGGGGTCGATCACGACCCTCGTGGTCACCCATGAGATCAACCCGCTGCTGGGCGTGCTCACCGGAGCGGTGTACCTGCTCGACGGGCACCCGCATTACGCGCCGATCGGCGACGTCGTCGACGAGGGCCTGCTGAGCCACCTCTACGGGACTTCCGTCCGGGTCGTGCGCACGCCTCAGGGCGACTTCTTCACTCGGAGCGGCTGATGCCCACGTTGCTCGCTCCGCTGAACCTGCGACTTCTCGCCGCCGTCGGCGGAACGCCGGGTTGGCTCGACGTGATGTCGACGTCGTTCATGCGCCACGCTGTGCTCGCCGGCACGCTCGTCGCGCTGGCCGCCGGGCCGATCGGCTACTTCGTCGTCGTCCGGCGTGAGACCTTCGCCGCCCACGCACTGGCACACGTCGGCTTCCCGGGGGCGACCGCGGCGTTGCTGGTCGGGGCACCGGTCACGGTCGGGTTGGCCGTTGCCTGCGTCGGCGGCGCCGTGGCGATCTGGTCGCTCGGGCCGCGTGTGGATGACCGAGACGTGTCGACCGGTTCGGTTCTGGCGGCGGCCACGGCGCTCGGCATCCTGTTCGCTTCGTTGGCCAGCGAGGGAGCGACCGCTGTCAGCAACGTCCTGTTCGGGAACCTGCTGTCGGTGACGGTCCCCCAACTCGTCGCCTTCGGCGTGCTCGCCGCTGCGGTGCTGGTCGTGCTGGCGGTCATCGGACGGCCCATGCGCTACGCGTCCATCCACCCGCCGGTCGCTGCGGCCGGCGGGGTCCCGGTCCGGGCGCTCGGCCTGGCGTTCACCGTCCTTCTCGCTCTCGTGACGGTGATGGCCATCCAGGTGGTGGGCACCCTGCTGCTGTTCGCTCTGGTCGTGACGCCAGCGGCCACGGCCTTGGCTCTGTCGGCCCGTCCGGCGGTGGCGATCGGTCTTGCGACAGCGGACGCGATCGCGAGCGTGTGGGCGGGACTGCTGCTCTCCGCGGTGTTCGACCTGCCGCCGAGCTTCCCGATCGTGGCGGTGTCGTTCGCCGGTTGGGCCGTCGTCACGCTCCTGTCCCGGATTCGCCACGAGCGGGGGAGCGCCTGAGGCGGAGCACGGGTCAGGCCGGGAAGGGGAACCTGCCCGTTCACCGGGTCAGCAGTGCCTCCAGGTCGGCGATCCAGCCGGTCAACGCAGCGCTCCTCGAGTGGCTGCGCCGACCGGTTCGTGCACCGTCGGCGGTGCAGTTGTCGGAGCTCGTCATCCACCAACAGGACATCCGTCGCCCGCTCGACCGCCCGCGTCGGGTGGCCACCGAGGAGGTTCGATGCCGACGTCAGCGCCCTCCGCAGTGCCCTCGGCAGGATTCGAACCTGCGCACACGGCTCCGGAGGCCGATGCTCTATCCCCTGAGCTACGAGGGCGGGACCCTCGAAGGTCGAGGGCGCGGCGACACTAGCGCAGGCGGTGCGGGCCTCCCGAACGCGCTTCGGGTGTCCGATCCAGTCGGCGGTACGATCCGCTCTCCATGCGCGACGTGCTGACTGCTGCCATCCGAGACGCGCTGTGCTCCCTGGACGTCGAGCCTCCCGATGAGGTGCATCTCGAACGTCCGGCGCGGCGTGAGCACGGCGAGTTCTCGTCCAACGTCGCCATGGCGACGGCCAAGGCAGCGGGCCGCAACCCCCGCGATCTGGCGCAGTCGATCGTCGACGTCCTCATGGCCGACCCCCCGTCCCACGTGGTCGGTGTCGAGGTCGCCGGTCCGGGTTTCGTGAACTTCCGTCTGGCGCCCGGCTGGCTCCACGACCTGGTGTCGGTGGTGCTCGACGCCGGCGCCGACTACGGACGGAGCGAAGCGGGAGCCGGGACGAAGGTGATGGTCGAGTACGTCTCGGCCAACCCGACAGGTCCGGTGCACGCCGGTCACGCCCGAGGAGCGGTCTACGGAGACAGCCTCGCCCGTCTGCTCCGCTTCATCGGCCACGAGGTGTTCGACGAGTTCTACGTCAACGACCGCGGCGTGCAGATGCAGACGTTCGCCGCGTCGCTCGCCGCCCGCAAGGCGGGCGAGGAGCCACCCGAAGGTGGCTACATGGGCCAGTACATCGTGGACTGGGCTGCCGAGATGCCCGACGACGCCGACCCGCTCGAGTGGGGCGAGGCCCACGCCATCGCCGACCAGCGACGGGTCCTCGGACTGCTCGGCGTCAGCTTCGACACCTGGTTCTCGGAGCGGAGCCTCCTCGCCGCCGGAGCGATCGACGACACGCTCGATGACCTGCGCGAGCGCGACATGGTCGAGGAGCGCGAGGGAGCAGTGTGGTTCCGCTCCACGGTCTTCGGTGACGACAAGGACAGGGTGCTGGTCAAGGGCGACGGCGAGTACACCTACATGCTCCCCGACATCGCCTACCACCGCGACAAGTTCGCGCGGGACTTCGACCTCGTGATCAACGTGTGGGGAGCGGACCACCATGGCTACGTGCCGCGGATGAAGGCCGCGATCCAGGCCCTGGGCCACGACCCCGACGACCTCGAGGTCGTGATCACCCAACTGGTGCGCCTGGAGCGCGACGGCGAGGAGGTGAAGATTTCCAAGCGGTCCGGTGATCTCATCACGCTCGAGGACCTGATCGACGAGGTCGGAGCCGACGCCGTCCGCCTCACCTACCTGCTCCAGTCCGTCGACTCACCCCAGACCGTCGACCTCGACCTGATCGTCCAGCAGTCCAACGAGAACCCGGTGTTCTACGTCCAGATGGCCAACGCCCGCATCGCGTCGATCGCCCGGGTCGCCGTCGAGCGGGGCATCGAGCGTCGCTCGCTGGACGACGTGGATCTGTCGGTGCTGACCGCCGAGCGCGAGCTGGAGGTGCTGCGCCAGCTCGAGGTGCTGCCCGAGGTCGTGCGGCTGGCCGCCCGTGAGCGGGCACCGCACAAGGTGACCACGTGGGCGCGTGAGCTGGCCTCGGCCGTGCACGGCTTCTACCACGACTGCCCGATCCTGCATCCGGACACGCCTGACGACCTGCGTCAGGCGCGGTGGTGGCTCGCCGAGTCGGCGGGCGTCGGGCTGCGTGTCGGGTTGTCTCTGCTGGGCGTCACAGCGCCGGAGCGGATGTGAACGACCCGCTGCCGTCCTCGCTCCTCCCCGACACCGCGGCGATCGACGTCGACGGCCGGCTGTCGATCGGTGGATGCGACGTGCTCGGCCTGGCCGAGCGCTACGGAACGCCGCTGTTCGTCTACGACGAGGACCACATCCGGTCCCGGTGCGGTGAGGCCGTGGCGGCGCTCGGCCGGGGAGCCACCTACGCGTCCAAGGCGTTCCTGTGCCGGGCCATGGCCCGACTCGCCGCCGAGGAGGGCATGGGGATCGACGTTGCCACCGGTGGTGAGCTCGCGGTGGTGCTGGCCGCCGGTGTTCCGGCCGAGCGCACGGTCCTGCACGGCAGCAACAAGTCGTCCGACGAGCTCCGGTTCGCGCTGGAGGTCGGTGTCGGGCGGGTCGTGGTCGACAGCGACGACGAGCTCGACCGGATCGAGAGCCTCGTCGCCGCTGGTTCCCCCGTCCCGAAGGTGCTCCTGCGGATCAACCCCGGCATCGAGGTCCACACCCACGAGCACGTTCGTACGGGCAACCTCGACTCCAAGTTCGGTTTCCCCCTGCCGACCGGTCAGGCCGCTGACGCAGTGGCGCGTGCCGCAGCATCGGCCGCGGTCGACCTGGTCGGGCTGCACATGCACATCGGTTCGCAGGTGTTCAGCGTCGACAACTTCCTCGAGGGGCTGCGGGTCGTGGCGCCGTTCGTCGTTGACGCCGAGCTCCCGGAGCTCGTCGTGGGTGGAGGGCTCGGCGTCGCGTATGTGACAGGGGAGTCGGCCCCGACGATCACCGAGT
This sequence comes from uncultured Aquihabitans sp., assembly GCA_964575165.1. GTDB lineage: Bacteria > Actinomycetota > Acidimicrobiia > Acidimicrobiales > Microtrichaceae > Dermatobacter. Next base: position 10,521 of record CAZNQK010000017.1, read on the forward strand.
GGGCCGTCGCCGTGCGTGACGCCTGTCGGGACGTAGGCATCGGGGCAGAGGTAGGGATCGAGCCCGGACGAGCGATCGTCGGCGCTGCCGCGATCACTCTCTACACGGTCGGCACGGTGAAGTTCATCCCCGGGGTGCGGACCTACGTGTCGGTCGACGGCGGCATGAGCGACAACCCCCGGCCGGTCCTCTACGGCTCCGGCTACGAGACGTTCCTGCCCAGGGCGACGTCGTCGCGTCGCGAGATGCCGATCCGCCTCGTCGGCAAGCACTGCGAGTCGGGTGACCTGCTGGTGCGCGACGGCCGGGTGCCCGCCGACCTCGCCGTCGGCGACGTGATCGCCACGCCGGTGACGGGAGCGTACGGCCACTCGATGGGGTCCAACTACAACAAGGTGCTGCGGCCCGCGGTGGTGTTCGTCGCCGACGGTGAGGCCAGGTTGGTCGTGCGGCGCGAGACGATCGAGGACCTCCTCGCCACCGACGTCGGCTGAGCACCCGCCTTGCTCACCGGCTTTGTTCCCGTTTCGTGGCCGTTTACGGCCACGAAACGGGAACAAAGCAGGCTGGGGTGGGGTGTGGCCGGACCGATAGCGTGGTTGCCGTGAGCGGTGTGGAACGACACGTGAGGATCGGTCTGTTGGGTTGCGGCAACGTCGGCGCGGCGTTGGTGGAGCTGGTGCGCGCCAGAGGCGACGAGATCGCTGCACGCACCGGGCTGCGCCTCGATGTCTCGCGGGTCGCGGTGCGCTCCCTCTCCAAGGAGCGTGGAGTGGAGCTGGACTCCGACGTCCTCACCACAGACGCCGAATCGGTGGTGACCGATCCCGACGTGGACCTCGTCGTCGAGGTGATCGGTGGCATCGAGCCGGCCCGTGAGCTGATCGTCGACGCGCTGAAGGGTGGGAAGCCGGTGGTGACCGCCAACAAGGAGCTCCTCGCGAACGTGGGCGGGGAGCTGTACGCAGTGGCCGAGTCGGCCGGTGTCGACCTGCTGTTCGAGGCCGCGGTCGCCGGAGGCATCCCAATCGTCCGTCCGCTGCGTGAGTCGCTTGTCGGTGAGGACGTGAGCCGTGTCACCGGCATCGTCAACGGGACGACCAACTACATCCTCACCAAGATGACCCAGGAGGGCTGGAGCTACGCGGAGGCGCTTGCCGAGGCCCAGAGCCTGGGCTACGCCGAGCGCGACCCGACCGCGGACGTGGAGGGTTTCGACGCAGGGGCCAAGGCCGCCATCGTCGCCACCATCGCGTTCGGTGCCAAGGTCGTCGCGGGAGACGTATTCCACGAGGGGATCTCCGGCATCGCCTCGACCGACATCGACCACGCCCGCCGCCTCGGCTACGAGATCAAGCTGCTCGCCATCGCCGAGCGCTACGACGACGGCTCGATAGCCGTGCGGGTGCACCCGGCCATGGTGCCCGAGGACCATCCGCTCGCCTCGGTGCGTGACAGCTTCAACGCCGTGTTCGTCGAGGGCGCGGCTGTAGGCGACCTGATGTTCTACGGGCGGGGAGCCGGTGGGTTCCCGACGGCGTCGGCGGTGCTGGGTGACGTCATCGACGCCGCAGCGAACCTGGCAAAGGGAACGCACGCCTCGCTGGGGTCCTTCGGCAAGGCCCACATCCGACCGATCGACGATCTGCGCTCGGCGTTCTACCTGAGCCTCGTGGTCGCCGATCGACCGGGCGTCCTGGCGTCTGTGGCCGGGGTGTTCGGCGCCCACGGCGTGTCGATCCGCTCGATGGAGCAGGAGTCGATCGACGGCGACCGGGCAGACTCCGACCCGACGGCCGCCCGCCTCACCTTCATCACCCACGGTGCGCGGGAGGCGGACCTGCGGTCCACGCTGCAGGAGCTCAGGGGGCTCGACGCGGTCCGCTCCGTGGGTTCGGTCCTGCGCGTCGTCGGCCAGGACTGAGCGTCCGGAACCGATCGCGGGCAGGATCAGCGCCGTGCGATACGTCTCGACCCGCGGCGCCGCGCCGGTGCTCGGCTTCTCCGACGTCCTGCTCGCCGGTCTGGCCGACGACGGCGGGCTCTACCTGCCGTCCGAGTGGCCGGTTCTGCCGCCGCTCGAGGAGCTCCGCGGGTTGACCTACGCAGAGGTCGCGTCCAAGGTCATGTGGCCGTTCATCGACGGTGACGTCGACGAGGACGGTGACCCCGTACCCGGTGCGGTCGATCGGGAGGCGTTCGAACAGATCGTCGCGGATGCCTACGCCACGTTCGACACCCCCGATGTCTGCCCCGTCGTGCCCCTGGGTGAGCTCGGATCCAGTGGCCCCGATCTCCACCTGCTCGAGTTGTTCCGGGGCCCGACCTTGGCGTTCAAGGATGTCGCGCTCCAGCTCGTCGGTCGGCTGTTCGACCACGTCCTGTCGGCACGGGGCGACCGTGTGTGCGTGCTCGGCGCCACCTCGGGCGACACGGGCTCGGCGGCGATGCACGCGTGCGCAGAGCGCTCTTGCGTCGACATCGTGATCCTGTTCCCGGACGGCCGGACCTCCGAGGTGCAGCGGCGTCAGATGACGACGCTCGGAGCGGCCAACGCCCACGCCGTTGCGCTGCCGGCGACGTTCGACGACTGCCAGGACCTGGTCAAGGCGGCCTTCGCCGACGTGGCCTTCCGTGACGAGGTCCGTCTGTCCGCGGTCAACTCGATCAACTGGGCGAGGGTGATGGCCCAGGTCGTGTACTACGTGACCGCCTCACTGGCGGTCGCGCCCGACGGGGGTCCCGTGAGCTTCGTCGTGCCGACCGGCAACTTCGGCAACGTCCTCGCAGGATGGGTCGCCAAGCGGATGGGCCTGCCGGTGGAGCGCTTGGTGGTGGCGTCGAACCGCAACGACATCCTGACGCGCTTCTTCTCCACGGGAACCATGGAGATCACCGATGTGGTGCCGACGACGAGCCCGTCGATGGACATCCAGGTGAGCTCGAACCTGGAGCGTCTGCTGTTCGAGGTGCTCGGCCGCGACGGCGATCGTGTGGCGTCGATGATGACCTCGTTCCGCTCCGACGGGACGGTGTCGGTCGATGCCGGCGTGCTGGATGGGTTGCGCGTCGAGTTCGACTGCGGCCGACTCGACGACGAACCGGCCGCAGCGGTCATCCGAGCTGTTCAGCAGCGGACCGGGATCATCGTCGACCCCCACACAGCGGTCGGGATCGGTGTCGCCGAATCGCTCGCTGCGGATGGCGTGCTCGCCGATCCGTCGGTTCCGGTCGTTGCGCTGGCGACCGCGCACCCTGCCAAGTTCCCCGACGCCGTCGAAGCCGCCATCGGAGTCCGTCCGGCTCTGCCCGACTCGCTCGGCGACCTGTTCGACCGCGAGGAGCGCGTCGAGCACGCCCCGGCGACGCTCGAGGCCGTCGAGGCCCTGGTCCGCCGTGCCGTCGCCCCCCGCTGACCCTGCCCCCGCTGACCCTGCCCCCGCTGACCTGCCCCCGCCGAGCCCCCTTCAACCCGCCCAGCCCCTGCAACCCGCCCACCTTCCAGCATTCTTGGGCACGAGGGATCTTTGGTTGGTCTGTGACGCCCAACTTCGGTGAGCCCTATCGATCCGTCTCTCCATTTCGCCCTCACCGTCCGTGTTCTTGGGGTTGAGGGACCAGTGGTTGGTCTGTGATGCCCAAGGTCGGTCAGGTCGGAGGCGGGCTGAGCTGCTCCGAACGGCGCCGATGGAGTTCGACGACGTCGGTCAGGAAGACATCCGGTTCGTCGCGGACCTCGCTGTGGATGAAGCGGGCCGTGTACCAGCCAGCCCTACCGGCGTTCCGATCCCGCTCCCGGTCCCGCTGCATGTCGCGCTCACGCCCGTGCCAGCTGCGGCCGTCGATCTCGACGATCAGCATCGCGTCCGGCCAGGCGCGGTCGACGAACGCATCTCCGAGCTCCCACCCGGGGAGCGGGTACTCGTGCTCTGGCTTGGGGAGGTCGGTGGTCACGAGCAGCTCGTCGGCCAGCTTCTCCGTCATCGACATGGGCGTGCTCTCGTCCCGTGCGTCGAGCAGCTGCTGGAGCATCCGGATGTTCGTGCGGCCCCGTCTGTTCGATCGGCGAAGGGCCCGGTTCACGGCGCCGAAGGTGGTTGCGCGCTCGACGATGGTGAGCTGGTCGATCAACTGGTCGAGTCGATCTCGCCGGAAGACAGAGGTCAGGTCGACGATGGCTCGGGCCACGGTGGTCACCGGGATTCCGTCGATTCGCTCGATCATGTCGGGGGAGAGGTCGCAGAACCGGTGGACCCTGACGCCGAAGTGGTGCTGATTGCCTCCTGTTCCGGTGCTCACAGCCAGGACGAACGGCACTCGCTCGATGCCACGCAGCCGCAGGCTGCATTCGTGGCTGGCCACTACTCGAGAGTCGATCGTGCCATTGCCGACCTGGAGGACTGCACCCCAGACCGCCTGGTGCACCGACCTGGGTGATCCGGGCATCCGCCAGACCTTGGGGTGCACCGACTCGAGTCCGCCGGTCTGCTCGGCGTAACGGAGCTTGCGTCGTGAGACGCCCACCCCATCGGCCTGCGACAGGTGGAAGACCCCGTGCTGAGCAGTCGCGACCTTCGCCAGTCGTGCCTGGTCCTCGTTTCGCATGTCTCGATCGCAGCGCGTGTAGGGCCGTTCTGTCATCGGGGACCGGTCCCCGTTGACATGAGAACAAGGCCTTCAACCGTGCGTTCTCGGAGAGGGCGGACCACTGAATGGTCTCTGGTGCCCAAGTTCAGCGGTGCGGAGTTGGAGATAGGAGTTCTCGGCCAGGAGCGACCAGCGGTTGGTCTCTGGTGCCCAAGTTCGGCTGGAGTCGCCTGAAGCGATCTCGGCGGGGGCAGTCGGCTCGACCGTTGGGACGCTCGCGCCGTTGCGGGGCGGATGCGCAGTTCGGGCCATCATGTGCGGGTGAAGTACGTGGTCTGCGTCCCTGATGGATGTGCCGACGAGCCTTTCGACGGCCTGGACGGCCGCACTCCGCTCGAGGTGGCTCACACGCCGGTGCTCGATGCCCTGGCTGCGCGAGGCACGGTCGGTCGAGCGGGCGTGATCCCAGAGGGGATGGCTCCCGGCAGCGACGTGGGCAACATGTCGATCCTCGGCTACGACCCCGCCCGGTTCCACACCGGGCGCGCTCCGATCGAAGCGGCGTCGCTCGGGCTCAAGCTCCCGTCAGATCGGCTCGCGTACCGATGCAACCTCGTGACGATCGGCGACGACGGGACGATGGTCGACTTCGCCGGCGGTCATCCGTCCACGCGGGATGCGGTCGAAGTGCTCGCGGACCTCGACGCCCAGCTCGGCAGCGGGAAGGAGGGATCCGCTCTCGAGTTCCACGCAGGGGTCGAGTACCGCCACATCCTGGTTGCGCCTGCGGACTGGCTGGAGGCGGACTGCGTACCTCCGCATGATCTCACCGGCGAGCCGGCGGTGTGGCCGAGCGGGCCGGCGGCGAAGCGGCTGAGGTCGTTGATGGAAGCGAGCCGCGATGTGCTGGCCCGTCACCCTCGGGTGGACGCGAACCAGATCTGGTTGTGGGGCCAGGGGTTCCAGCCGTCGATGCCGAGCTTCGCCGACCAGCACGGGGTCACCGGCGGCATCACCACCGCCGTCGATCTGGTGCGAGGCCTCGGAGTGCTGACCGACATGGCGCTCCCCGACGTCGACGGCGCCACGCCCGGTTACGACACCGACTACGCAGCGCAGCGCGATGCCGCCATCGACGGACTGGCCAACGGTCTCGACCTCTTCGTCATCCACGTCGAAGCCACCGACGAGGCCGGCCATGCCGGTGACGCGGGCGAGAAGGTCAGGTCACTCGAGCTCTGGGACTCAGAGATCCTGGCGGGTCTCGTACCGGCGCTCGACGAGCTTGGCCCGTGGAGGCTGCTGCTGCTTCCCGATCACGCCACGCCGCTCGGTCTGAGGACACACACTCCCGATCCGGTGCCGTACCTCCTGGTCGACTCAGCTGTCGACGGCGAGGGCGGGATCTACACCGAGTCCGGAGTGGCGTCACGTTCCGTCGTTCCCGGTCACGAGCTCATCTCGCAGCTGATCGGCGGCTGAGGGGGTACCGTCGATCGACCCCTCGCGATCTCGGGCGGGAGCGACCAGTGGTTGGTCTGTGGTGCCCAAGTTCGGTGGAGGACGGGAGGCGACGGGGTCGCGGGCTCCGTTCTCGGGCGGGAGCGACCGGTGGCTGGTCTGTGGTGCCCAAGGTCGGTGGAGGACGGGAGGCGACGGGGTCGCGGGCTCCGTTGTCGGGCGGGAGCGACCAGTGGTTGGTCTGTGGTGCCCAAGGTCGGTGGAGGACGGGGGTGGTTGTCCATCCCAACGAGGCCCGGGTAAGGTGTGCGTGTCGCACCGGCGGGGGCTGAAGGGCGACGGACCTCGAACCGGCCAGCCGGCCGGCCGATCTGTCGAACAACCCGCAGTCCCGCACCCGGACCATCCGACCTCGGTCGGACAATCCGGAGGACGGTTCCTCCGGTGGGGATCGCCCCGATTCCCACCTCGGCTCTCGAACCGGTCGACCAGATCGAACCCCCGCGCAGCCGGGGTCCCGATCTCCACCCCCAACCGCAGCTCGCTGACCTAGCGGCTGCCGAACACAAGGGACACCACCACGTGAGTGTTGACTCGATCGACGTCGACGGTCTCGAGCGCAAGGACCGCGCCGAGCTGGCCACGATCGCCGCGGCGTTGGGCGGCAAGCCCACCAGCCGGACCAAGAAGGCCGACATCATCGGCATGATCCTCGATCTCGCCGGGGTGACCGGCGCAGATCCCGCATCCACGTCGAACGGCGGCACAGCGACCCTGGGTGACGCTGCGTCATCCCACGGAGCGTCGACCCACGGAGCGCCGGCCGGTGACCAGACAGCGCTCGATGGCGGCAGTCCGTCGGGGTCGTCCGGCCACGGTGCCTCCACCGACGATGCCGACGACGGCGCCGATGCAGCGGCCGGTGGTGCTGCCGAGGGCTCCGGAGCCGGCGCGGATCGCGGTGGTCAGGCCACCGGGAAGCAGGGTGACCAGCAGGGTGATCAGAGGCAGGGCCAGCAGAAGCAGCAGGGTGATCAGAAGCAGGGCGGTCAGAAGCAGCAGGGTGGTCAGAAGCAGGGTGGTCAGAAGCAGGGTGGTCAGAAGCAGGACCAGAGCGGTCAGCAGGGTCAGGGCCAGCAGGGTCAGGGCCAGCAGAAGCAGGGCGGCAACCAGCAGGGCGGCAACCAGCAGGGCGGCAACCAGCAGGGCGATCCCGAGCCGGGCAACCGTCGTCGTCGGCGTCGCCGGGGTCGTGACCGGGATCGCCAGGGAGAGGACGCAGGCCAGCCGGAACCGCAATGGGACGGCGAGCCGGTGGACGTCGCCGGGTTCCTGGACCTCCGTGACGAGGGCTACGGCTTCCTCCGTGTGAAGGGTTTCCTCCCGAGCCGTGACGACGTGTACGTGTCGGTCAAGCAGACACGCCAGCTCGGCCTGCGTAAGGGTGACTTCCTCGAAGGCGCCAGTCGGCCCGCCGGACGCGGTGAGAAGAACCCGGCGCTGCTGCGTATCGACAAGGTGAACGGCGGCGATCCCGAGAAGGCGAAGGAGCGCCCACGCTTCGAGGACCTGACGCCGCTGTTCCCGGACGAGCGACTCCGGCTGGAGCGTGCCGACCTCCCGGGTGACATGACGTCGCGGATCGTCGACCTCATCGCTCCGATCGGCAAGGGCCAGCGCGGCCTGATCGTGTCGCCGCCGAAGGCGGGCAAGACGACGGTGATGAAGACCATCGCCCAGTCGATCGAGCACAACAACCCCGAGGTGCACCTGATGGTCCTCCTCGTCGACGAGCGCCCCGAGGAGGTGACCGACATGCGCCGTTCCGTGAAGGGCGACGTGATCGCGTCGACCTTCGACCGGCCCTCCGACGAGCACACCCAGGTCGCCGAGCTCGCATCGGAGCGGGCGAAGCGGATGGTCGAGATGGGCAAGGACGTGGTCATCATCCTCGACGGCATCACCCGTCTTGCCCGCGCCTACAACCTGGCCGCGCCGGCTACCGGTCGCATCATGTCCGGTGGTATCGACACCGGGGCGCTGTACCCGCCGAAGAAGTTCTTCGGCGCGGCCCGCAACGTCGAGGAGGGCGGATCGCTGACGATCCTCGCCACTGCGCTCGTCGAGACCGGCTCGAAGATGGACGAGGTGATCTTCGAGGAGTTCAAGGGCACCGGCAACATGGAGCTCCGACTGGATCGCAGGGCTGCGGAGAAGCGGATCTACCCGGCGATCGACGTCGACGCCTCATCGACCCGCCACGAGGAGCTCCTCTTCGAGCGCACGCAGCTGCAGCAGGTCTGGAAGCTGCGACGCGTGCTGTCCGGTCTGGCCGCCGAGGGCAACGCCGGTGCCGGACTCGAGCTGCTCATCGACCGGATGCGCACGTTCCCGAGCAACGACGTGTTCCTCGCGGAGATCGCCAAGGCCCCCGGGGTCCCCGGCTGACCAGCTGGATCAACGAGCCGGCCAGCTGGTCGGTCGGTCGCCGAACGGCCATACTTTCCCGTCCCCTCCAACCACCTGGGTCCCGCTCGGAAACCGGGACCCGCACTGGGAGCGCAAACCATGAAGCCCGGAATCCACCCCGACTACCGCTACGTCGTGTTCCAGGACACGTCTTCCGGTGACAAGTTCCTCACCAAGTCGACGATCTCGACGAGCGAGACGGTCACGTGGGAGGACGGCAACGAGTACCCGCTCGCCAAGGTCGAGATCTCCGCCTTCACCCACCCGTTCTTCACCGGTCAGATGAAGATCGTGGACACCGCCGGACGCGTCGAGCGCTTCGAGCGTCGGTATGGCAAGCGGCGCAAGGCGACCAAGTCGGCTGACGCCGGCGAGTGACGCCTCTCCTCCCGCGCGTCGCACGGGGGCGCCGCAGCGGCGGCGGCCGTCGGTGGGGGAGGTCCTGAGATGGCACTGAGCCAGGAGCAGCGCGCCGGGCTCCTCCGCGCCCAACTGGTGGCGCTCGTGCGCGACCTGGTCGGCGTGACGGTCGAGGCGACGACGGTCGGTGCCAACGCGACGGCGGTGTCGGGCGACGACGCGTACGTCCTGTCCCAGGAAGCGAACCCGGCCACGTTGGCAGGCGCTCTGACGTGGTCGTTGCGTCAGGATGCTTCCCATCTGGTGCTGATCCTCGACGACGTCTCCAGCGACGTCGCCCGCATGGCCAGGCACTTCGACCATCCGATCGAGGTCAGGTCGGTGTCCGGGGCGACATCCGTGGTAGCGGTGGCCTCAGCGCTCCCGACCCCGCTGGATGCACCCGAGGCGCCCGAGCTCGTGAACCAGCTGCGTGCAGCGGGGCTCGACGTGGTGGTCGAGGACGGGATCGTCCGCGGCGAGGTGCGGGGTCTCGAGGTCGCCCGCCTCGTGCTGTGGCCCGAGGAGACCGGCGGTGACGGCCTGTTGCACCTCGAGGCAGGGGTCGGGCGCTTCGACCGCGACGCAGTGGCGGCCATGCACCAGGGTGAGCCACCGACGACCACGCTCGAGCGGACCGTCGGAATGGTCTCGGCGGAACGGGTGCCGGGCCGATCGATGCATCCGCTCTCGCGCCTAGCGAGGGATCGGTGGCTCCGTTGGTCGGTGCTCGGCGACCCGGCACTCGTGGGGGCGGCGGAGCTCGAACCGATCGAGACGACGGTCAGCCGGGACAGCGTCCGGGACGTGTCGCCCGCGGCCGCAAAGGGCAGGTCGTCCGACGGGGAGCCGATGGTCGTGGTCTGCTCCGCCGGAGTGGACCTGTCGCTGGTCCCCGTGGCCGCCGACACCCGGGAGCGATGTGCTCCCGGGGCTCGACTGGTGCTGGCCGTGCCGGTCCGGGACCGTGTGCCCACACTCGACCGTCTGGCAGCGCTCCTGTCCGACCCGGCCGAAGTGGTGACCCTTCCTTCGCCGTGGGACCTGCCGGATGGCGGGGTCGGCTCCGATGTCGAGGGGACCGCTCCGTGAGCGACCCCGGCCTGCTGGCTCGCGCCGAGGGCCTCGAACGGGAGCTCGCCGAGACGGAGGTCCGGCTCGCCGATCCCGAGGTGGTTGCCGACCAGCGTCGATACACGGAGATGTCGCGTCGCTACCGGGAGCTCCAGCCGATCGCAGAGTGCGCCGCGTCATTGCGTGCAGCTGGTGAGGACCTGGCGGCAGCGGAGGAGTTGCTGGTCGAGTCGTCCGGTGAGGAGCGGGACGCGTGGCGGCTCGAGGCGAGCGAGGCTCGAGCATCCATCGAACGACTCGAGGGCGAGCTGCGGCTCCTCATGTTGCCGCGCGACGCCAACGACGATCGCGACGTGATCGTCGAGATCCGCGGTGCCGAAGGAGGGGAGGAGGCGAACCTCTTCGCCCGTGAGCTCCTCGACATGTACCGAGGATTCGCCGAACGGCAGGGCTGGAGCTCGGAGGTCCTGTCGTCGTCTCCATCGGATCTCGGAGGGATCACCGAGGCCGTGCTCAGGGTCGCCGGCGACGGGGTCTGGACGCGCATGAAGTTCGAGGCCGGACCGCATCGGGTGCAGCGGGTGCCGGTCACAGAGTCGCAGGGTCGTGTCCACACCTCATCCGCCACCGTCGTGGTGCTGCCGGAGGCCGACGAGGTCGACGTGCGCATCGACCCCAACGACCTCCAGGTCGACGTGTTCCGATCGTCGGGTCCCGGGGGCCAGTCGGTGAACACGACCGACTCCGCCGTCCGCATCACGCACCTGCCGACTGGTCTGGTCGTATCCATGCAGGACGAGAAGAGCCAGATCCAGAACCGGGCGAAGGCGTTGAGGGTCCTCCGCTCCCGCCTGCTCCGGCTCGAACAGGAGAAGGCGGCGGCCGAGGCATCCGGTCAGAAGCGTGCCCAGATCGGCGGCGGCGGTCGCAGCGAGAAGATCCGGACCTACAACTTCAAGGAGAACAGGGTCTCGGACCATCGCATCGGCCTCACCGTGTACACGCTCGACAAGGTGCTGGCCGGCGATCTCGACGTCCTCAGCGACGCTCTGGTCGCCGATGAGCAGGCCCGTCGGCTGAGCGAGATGACGTGACGGACGACGGGCCCACCGGCTCCGGGACCGAGGGCGCGAACGTGGACGGGACGGTGACGTGGCGTGAGCTCCTGGCCGAGGCCGCTGCACGTCTGGACGCCGCCGGCGTGTCCGCCACCTGTGACACCGACGCCCGCCGGATCGTGGCGGAGGCGGCGGGAGCGGCGGACGGCGAGCTGTTCCTGCACCTGGGTCGACCGGCGACGGTTCGTGGCGTCGCTCGACTCGACGAGATGGTCGCTCGGCGTTGCGCCGGCGAACCGCTCCAGTACGTGCTCGGGCACTGGGCGTTCCGTTCCCTGGACCTGATGGTCGACCGGCGGGTGCTGATCCCTCGACCCGAGACAGAACAGGTCGTGGAGGTCGCGCTCGCCGAGCTCGATCGCCTCGGCGGTTCCGAGCGTCCCACGACGGTGGTCGACCTCGGGACCGGATCGGGAGCAGTCGCCCTGTCGGTCGCCGTCGAACGGGTCAGGGCCTCGGTGTGGGCCACCGATGCCAGCGCCGATGCGCTCGACGTCGCCCGGGCGAACCTCGCGGGCATCGGTCGGGCCGGCGCCCGGGTGAGGATCGAGCAGGGTTCGTGGTTCGACGCGCTGCCCGACGTGCTGCACGGATCGGTGGACCTGCTCGTGTCGAACCCGCCGTACGTCGCGACGACGGCCGAGCTCCCGGCGGAGGTGGTGGAGTGGGAGCCGACCGGCGCCCTGTTCTCCGGGCCCGACGGCACCGATGACCTGAGGACGATCCTCACGGGTGCGCTCGACTGGCTGACGGGCGACGGAGTCGTGGTGTGCGAGCTGTCGCCGGAGCATGCCGATGCGGTCGCAGGGCTCGCATCCGAGCACTTCGCCGAGACGGAGATTCTCGCGGACCTGACCGGTCGGAGCCGGATGCTGGTCGCACGACGTCCCGGGCCCGGCTGAGCGTCCTCCGTTCGCCGCCGGCGCCGTCCGAAGGGCCGGAAGGCCGTATCAGCGGTCGTGGGGTCAGCGGTCGGAGGGTCAGCGGTCGGAGGGTCAGCGGTCGGAGGGGTCGTGGCGTCCGTCAGGCGGCCCCGTCCGGGACCACCAGGATCTTCGCGTGGGCTTCCGGGTCGGCGAGCGCGTCGAACGCAGCGGGCACCTCGTCGAGGCCTACGCGCCCGGTGATCATCGGCGCCACGTCGATCTCCCCGTCGGCGATCCGGTTCAACGTCGTGCGGAACTGCAGCGGGTCGTAGCCGAGGACGAACTGGAGGTTCAGCTCCTTGCCGACGGCGATCATCGGTCGCACCGTGTCGGGCACCATGCAGACGCCCACCACCAGGATCTGCGAACCCCGCGGAGCGTCGACCATGGCGGCGTCGAGCATCCCCGGCACCCCGACCGCCTCGAACACCACGACGGGCTTCGACCCGTCGACGCGGCGCCAGGCGGCCACCGCCTGTTCGACCGAAGGGTCGACCACCTCCGTCGCACCCAAGGTCACCGCGAGCGCTCGACGGGCCGAGGAGAAGTCAGCGGCGACGATCGTCTCCACGCCGGCGGAGCGCAGCGCAGCGATCACGGCCAGGCCGACCGGTCCGCAACCCAGCACCACGGCGGCATGACGCGGGGACACCCGGCTCATCTCGACGGCGTGCAGGCCCACGGCCATCGGCTCGGTCAACGCCGCGAGGTGGGGGTCGAGCCCGTTGGGCACCTTCATCGTCAGCATGTCCGACAGGACGATCTGCTCGCCGTAGCCGCCCGGGTAGTCGTTCGAGTAGCCGATGGCGTGCAGCCCGCCGGCGTCCATCACGATCGGTAGCGACACGATCACGTCGCCGGGAGCGCAGTTGCCGACGTTCGCGCCGACGTCGAGCACCCGGGCCGAGTACTCGTGGCCCATCACGACGTCGCGGTCGGTGTCCATGACCTTCGGGGCCATCGGACCGAGCTCGCCGCCCGCCATCTCGGACATCTCGACCATCCGGTCCGCGTGGTGCAGGGCGTGCAGGTCGGACCCGCAGATGCCGCAGGCCAGCACCTCGGCGAGCACCTGTCCGGGCTGGAGGTCGGGCACGACGACGTCGTCGACCACAAGCGATCCGTCTCGCATCACAACCGCACGCATGTCCGAACCCCCTTCGTCACCCGCTCCGGCAGCGGGCCGTCGAACCGATGGCCGTCCTGCGACGACCAGGTCGGATCTGCCCCGACATCGGGACGAGGGCGACAGTAGTGTGCGGCCCGCCGCAGGAACCGAGACGACCGCCTGCGCATCTCACACGGGGGGACCTTCGACGATGGCTCACAGCAACGACGCGGATGTGGCATGGCTGTCGTCGGTACCGTTCTTCGAGGGGTTCTCCGACGTCGACCTCCACCGGGTGCTCGAGCTCTCGGACCAGATGGAGGCGCGGCAGGGCACTGTGCTGGTCGACCAGGGCGATCCCGGCACCCTCTGCTACGTGATCGTGGAGGGAGAGGCCAGCGTCTACGTCCGCGGTGAGCACGTCGCGTCGGTCGGGCCGGGTGCGATGGTCGGCGAGATGGCCCTCATCGACCACCGTCCACGGACGGCCACGGTCGTTGCCGACGCCGAGATGAAGGTCCTGCGGTTCCGCACCCAGGCGTTCCGTACGCTGCTCGACGAGATGCCCAAGGCCTCCGAACGGGTGATGACCACTCTGCGGGCCAGGCTCGAGCGATCGGGCACCGGATCGTGACCTCGAGCGACGACGGGACGGCTCGGACCGGCGCTGCTGCGCCACGCGTCGCCCTCGGTGCAGACCACGCAGGGGTCGATCTCAAGGACCTGCTGGCGGAGCACCTCGCTGCGCGGGGGATCGACGTGATCGATCTGGGGACCCACGGTCACGATCGCGTCGACTACCCGGACTTCGGAGAGGCGGTCGGGCGTGCGGTCGCCGGTGGCGATGCCGACCTGGGGCTCTGCGTCTGCGGATCCGGCATCGGCATCGCCATCGCGGCGAACAAGGTCGAGGGGGTCCGGGCCGCCACGGTCCACGACCAGACCTCCGCCCGGCTGGCGCGGGAGCACAACGACGCGAACGTGATCTGCATCGGCGAACGCCTGACCGGCGTCGAGGTCGCGAAGGACGCGCTCGACGCGTGGCTGGACGCCGAGTTCCAGGGTGGACGTCACACCGCTCGGGTCGCGAAGATCGAGGCCATCAGCCGGCACCGCACCGACGCCTGACGTCGTCCCGGACTCCGCCGGACACCCACAGCAGAGGAACGAACGACCATGCCCTGGCCCACCGAGCCGGATCGCGCCATCTCAGAGCTGATCGACCACGAGGTCGATCGTCAGAACACCGGACTGCAGCTCATCGCGTCGGAGAACTTCACGTCCCCCGCCGTGATGGACGCCGTGGGATCGGTCCTCACCAACAAGTACTCCGAGGGGTATCCCTCCAAGCGCTACTACGGCGGCAACCAGGTGATCGACGAGGTCGAGGACCTCGCGAGGACGAGGGTGTGCGAGCTGTTCGGTGCCGATGCCGCCAACGTGCAGCCGCATTCCGGCGCCAACGCGAACCTCGGCGTCTACCTGGCGCTCCTCGAGCAGGGCGACACCGTGCTCGGTCTCAGCCTCGACCACGGCGGGCACCTCACCCACGGCTCGCCGGTCAACATCTCGGGTCGGTTCTACGACTTCGTGTCGTACGGGCTGACCGCCAGCGACGAGCGACTCGACCTCGACCAGCTCCGTGACCTGGCCCTGGAGCACCGCCCGAAGATGATCGTCGCCGGTGCGACCGCCTATCCGCGCACCATCGACCCGGCACCTATCCGGGAGATCTGCGACGAGGTCGGCGCTCTGTTCCTGTTCGACGCCGCCCACATCGCCGGCCTCATCGCCGGGGGAGCGCACCCGAACCCGGTTCCCTTCGCGGACGTTGTGACCTTCACCACCCACAAGACCCTGCGGGGCCCTCGTGGTGGGTGCATCGTGTCGCGCGCCGAGCACGCCGCCGCGATCGACAAGGCGATCTTCCCGGGTCTGCAAGGTGGTCCGCTCGAGCACGTCATCGCTGGCAAGGCTGTTGCGTTCCACGAGGCGGCGTCCCCTGAGTTCTCCACCTACGCGCACCAGATCGTGGCCAACGCCGGCGCCCTGGCCGCAGCGCTGGGAGAGGCAGGGTTCCGCCTGGTGTCGGGAGGAACCGACAACCACCTCATGCTGATCGATCTGCGTTCCTTCGACGAGGAGTTGACGGGCAAGGACGCCCAGAACGCGCTCGACGCGGCAGGTATCACCCTCAACAAGAACACGGTGCCGGACGACCCCCGCTCGCCGTTCGTGACCTCGGGTCTGCGCATCGGCACCCCGTCGGTGACCACGCAGGGGATGACCGAGGCCGAGATGGAGCGCATCGCCCGGCTGATCACACGCGTCCTGGCCGACCCGAGCTCCGAGTCCACCATCGACTCGGTGCGTGGCGAGGTCCGTGAGCTGTGCTCCAGGTTCCCGGTGTACGCCTGATCCGGTGCAGGCGCCGCACGTTCGGCAGCGCCGCCCTTGCGGCTGGCTCAGGCGCCGCCCTTGCGGCGGAGCACGACGCCGA
>CAZNQK010000017.1:26262-38068 GCA_964575165.1 uncultured Aquihabitans sp.
GCGCCGCCCTTGCGGCTGGCTCAGGCGCCGCCCTTGCGGCGGAGCACGACGCCGACGGTGCGGACGAGGATCGCGATGTCGGTGATGAGCGACCAGTTGTCGACGTAGTACAGGTCGAGCCGGGCGTAGGTCTCGATCGAGGTCGTGTAACGCCCGCTGACCTGCCACATGCCGGTGATCCCGGGCTGGACCCGCAGTCGCTCCCACAGGGCGTCGTCCCACTGGACGGCCTCGCTCGGCAGTGCCGGCCTGGGTCCGACGAGGCTCATGTCCCCCACGAGCACGTTGTACAGCTGGGGGAGCTCGTCGATGGAAAGGGCCCGCAACCATCGACCGACGGGCGTCACCCGCGGGTCGTCGGTCATCTTGAACATCGGACCCGACGCCTCGTTGCGGTCCTGGAGCTCTGCCAGGCGCTCCTCGGCGTCGTGGACCATCGTCCGGAGCTTGTACACCCGGAACGGAACGCCGTCCTTGCCGACGCGCTCCTGGGCGAAGATCACGTTCCGGCCGGAGGTGATCCGCACCATCGCAGCGGAGAACGCGAGCAGCGGGCTGGTCAGGACGATGAGGATCGAGGCGACGACGAGGTCGAAGACCCGCTTGGCCACACGGCGCCAGCTGAGCTGCGCCACCGGTTCGACGCACAGCACCGGGTAGGCGCCGAGAGGGCGGACCGAGATCCGGCTGGAGGAGATGTCGCGCATCGCCGAGGTGAGCTCGACGTAGAGCCCTTCACGGGTCAGGTCCCTGACGAGACGGTTGGCGGAGACCTGGTCGATGCCGGTGGTGGCGACGATCACGCCCGTCGCGCCCGTGGAACGCAGGAGGTCGAGCACGTCGGCCGTGTGGCCGAGGTACGGGCCCAGATCACGTCCGGCTCGAAGATCGATGACGGGTCCGGCCGGTGCGTCGGCCACGAAGCCGACCACCTCGTAGCCGAGCTCCGGATGCTCGCCGAGTGCCTCGGCCAGCTCGGTCGCCTCCTCGTTCCTCCCGACGATCACGACGCGGCGCGTCATCACTCCGCGGCTGCGGAACTCGTGGATCACCCGCCTGGCCAGCTCCCGCTCGACCACCAGCGTGAGGATCACGCAGAACCCGACGGCGACGAGCCAGAAGCGGGAGAGGGTCTCTTCGACCAGGACCGACGCTCCGGCGAGCACGAGAGCCCCCGAGACGACGGCGTTGACGATGCGCCGTGCCTCCTCCAGACGGCGGGCTGTCCGTCGTGCCTGGTACAGGCCCTGATGCGCGTAGAGCATCGGCCACACCACCAGGGCGACGAGGAACATCTGGAGGAGGTTGTCGTCGGCCGGATCAGCGAAGCCCAGCCACGCCGTCAGCGCAGTGGCGATGGCGATCCCACAGGCGGTGGCGACGACGTCCGCGCCGACGAGAGCCAGCTTCACCTGTGTGCCGAACGCGATCCGAGGGCGACGCCGTTCGAAGGAGGACGGCGGCGTGTCGTCGCCGGGAGCGCCGACGATGACATCCGGCGCGGTCAGGTCGGCGACGGAGACGTCGACCTGGACGCCGCGTTCGAGGCCGGCACCGGCCTGACCTGACCTCCGGAGCGCTCCCTGCGTTCGGAGCGGGTGACCCCAGTCCGTCATCGTTCCCTCCCGCTGCTGGGAGCCACGACGGATGGTGGGACCAGACTTCCCTGACCCGGTCCTCAATTCTCACCTTCCGTTTCCCCAGCGATCTTCACGGCGTTTGTAGCACACGCCACCGGTGCCGACCAACGACCGTGGGTGGATCGACCCGACTCCCCCCGGCGCCGCCCCTCCCGGGGTGAGCCCGGTGGCGGCGGTAGTGTCGACAGCCGTGCGGGACTACGTCATCGTGATGGTCGTCTCGATCGCAGCGACGGCCGTGTCGGTGCCCGGTCTGAGACGTCTGTCGCACCGGGTCGGGGCGCTGGCCCATCCATCGGACCGGAGCGTGCATGCCCATGCGACACCTGTGCTGGGCGGCGCCGCCCTGCTGATCGGAGTCGTCGCCGGCGGAGTCGTCGCGGCGCTCCTGCCCGACATGCGACCGATCTTCGAGACGCCGTCGAACGTCCTCGGTGTCCTTCTCGCGGCTCTGGTGATGTTCGGCACAGGACTCGTGGACGACATCCGGGATGTCTCGCCCCCAGCGAAGATGGCCGGGATGGTGCTGTCGGGGTCGGTGCTGACGCTCGTCGGTGTGACGGTGATCTACTTCCGGGTCCCGTTCCTCGGCTTCACCGTTCTGCCGCCCGACCTCTCTGCGCTGGTCTCGGTCCTGTGGGTCGTGGTGATGGCCAACGCCGTCAACCTGATCGACGGCCTCGACGGCCTGGCGGCTGGGATCGTCGCCATCGCGTCGTTCGCGTTCTTCCTCTACGGATGGCGGCTGCTCGACGTCGGAGTGATCGACCCGTCGAACATCGGCCCGCTCATCGCCATCCTCACAGCCGGCGCCTGCGTCGGGTTCCTGCCGTTCAACGTCAACCCGGCCAGCATCTTCATGGGTGACAGCGGGGCGCTGATGCTCGGTCTGTTGCTCGCGGCGTCGACGATGGCGGTCGGCGGTCAGTCCGACGACCCGTTCTCCGGCCAGTCATGGTTCTTCTTCGCTCCGCTCGTCATCCCGCTGTTCATCCTCGGCGTCCCGCTCCTCGACACGGCGTTCGCCGTGGTGCGACGCGCGACCCGGCGTTCGGGAGTCGCGACGGCGGACAAGGCCCATCTGCACCATCGACTGATGGACCTCGGCCACGGTCATCGTCGCACCGTGGTCATCCTGTGGGGGTGGACGGCGTTGCTCAGCGCCTTCGTGCTGGTTCCGGTCTTCACCAACCGCGGCAACGGGATCGTGCCGTTGGGCCTGGCTGCGCTGGGCCTGGCCCTGTTCACGGTCCTGGCCCCGCGGTTCGGGGCGTTGCGGGCCCGCTGATCAGCCGGCGGTGACGGTGTCGGTGTCGACCCCGGACCGGATGACCGAACCCGGCCGGGCGTCGGTCACGACCCCGTCGGTCACGACCTCCTCCCCGGCGACGAACACCGACCGGACGCCGACGGACCCCGCGTAGAGCCGCTCGGTGCCGCCCGGGAGGTCGTCGACCATCGACAGCATCTCGGAGTCGACCGTCTCCGGGTCGATCAGAACGAGATCCGCGTGGGCTCCCTCTCTGATCACGCCGCGGTCGCGGAGGCCGAACAGGTCGGCCGGCACGGTCGTCATCATGCGCACGGCGTCCTCGAGCGTCGTCAGCTTCCGGCCCCGGAGGCAGTCGGCGATGAAGCGGGTCGGGTAGTTGGCGCCCTGCATCCGGTCGAGGTGCGCGCCGGCGTCGGAGCCGCCGAGCATGACCGACGGGTGCTGCCATGCCAGGCGGCGCAGCTCCCACGACTCCGGGTCCGCGTCGGTGGCGCCCGGCCAGAGAACCGTCCGGAGGTCATCAGCGATCACGATGTCGAGCAGGGTGTCGAACGCCCCGGCGCCGCGTTCGGCGGCGATGTCGGCCACCCGGCGGCCGGTGAGACCCTCGTTGGCCTCCGAGAAGGTGTCGCCGATGACGTAGGTGTCCCAGCCGGTGAGCCGGGCGAACACCCCGGCGTCGGGCGAGGCGGCGCGCTCCTCCATGAATCGACGGGTGGCGGGGTCGCGAAGCTTCTCGATCCGCTCGGGAACCGGCAGGCCGAGGATGTCGCCCCAGTCCGGCATCATGTTCAGGGCGCAGTAGGTGAGGAAGCTCATGTTCATGCCGACGATCACCGGCATGGTGAGCGCCACGACCCGGGCGCCGGCCTCGGCGGCGGCGTCCATGGCAGCGAGCTGGTTGCGGTAACGCTCGGGGGCGTGGGAGTCGACGGTGAGCACGTTCCAGTTGAGCGGACGGTTGCCGGTCTTGGAGAACCGGATCATGAACTGGACCTCCTCGTCGTCGAAGCCGTCCAGGCAGCCGTCGGACGCGAACTCGAGCGTCGTGCCCTCGTGCTCGGAGACGACCTGGGCCAGGGCCAGCAGTTCGGGCTCCTCGGCCCATCGGGACGCGACCGGCTCGCCGTCGCCGTCGGAGTGGGTGCGGGCCCGGGTCGTGGAGAACCCGAGGCCGCCGGCGCGGATCGACTCGGCCAGCAGGTCCTTCATCTCCTGGAGCTGGTCGTCGGTGGGCTGCCGGCCGACGGCGTCGGTGCCCATGACCTTGCGGCGCAGGGCGCAGTGCCCGACCAGGAACCCGGCGTTCACGGACAGGTTCCCCTCGATGCGGCCCAGGTACTCGGCGAAGGTCTCCCAGTTCCACTCGATGCCCTGCTCGAGTGCCGCGAGCGGCATGCCCTCGACCTTGGCCATCATCCGGCGGGTGTAGTCGCCGTCGCCGGGGGAGAGGGGGGCCAGGGTGAACCCGCAGTTGCCGGCGATGACGGTCGTGACGCCGTGGATGCTCGACGGAGAGGCGGTCGGGTCCCACAGGATCTGTGCGTCGTAGTGGGTGTGGGGATCGATGAAGCCCGGGGTGAGCACCAGCCCCGACGCGTCGATGGTCCGCGTGGAGCCGTCGAGGCGGGTGTCGCCCGGCTCTGTCACGGCGACGACTCGTCCGCTGTCGATCCCGACATCTCCCTGCCGGGCCGGTGCGCCGGTGCCGTCGACGATGGTGGCGTTACGGATCGTGAGGTCCACGTGCTCCCCTTGAGGTGGCGCTCGACCGGTCGGCCGAGCATTTCGAGTGTCGAGGCCGGGACTCGTGGGCCGACCCGAGCGGGTGCCCGGTCCCGGGATCTGACGGTACGTCAGGTCCCGACATCGTTGCAGAGCCGTCCACCGAGCGGCAACGACGTGCGGCGAGCGGCAACGACGTGCGTCGAGCGGCAACGACGTGGGGCGGCGACGCCGGGGCGGAGACCGCGTCCGGGTGTGAGGTGACGGAGGTCATGTTGCATTCGCGGATCTGGTAGAAACTCCCGGCACGAACGGACCGGACCGACCCGTACGCGGAGCAAGCTGAGCGTTGGACAAGTTCCTCACCTTCACCATCGCCGGCCTGTCCACGGCCGCCATCTACGCGATCGCGGCGTCGGGTCTGGTCGTGACCTACACGACGTCGGGCATCTTCAACTTCGCCCACGGCGCGTTCGGGATGATGGCGGCGTTCGCCTACTGGCAGGTCAACCAGGGCTGGGGTGTCCCGGTCGTCCCGTCGGTGATCCTCGTCGTGTTCGTCATGGCCCCGGCCTTCGGGGCGGTCGTCGAACGTGGGATCATGCGTGGGATCGAAGGGGCTTCCGAGGTCGTCAAGATCGTGGTGACGGTCAGCCTCATGGTGGCGTTGCTCGGCATCGCGAACGTGATCTGGCCTCCCGACGTCGCCCGTCCGGTCCCTCCGTTCTTCGCGGGCAAGACGGTCCAGATCGCCGGTGTGGCCATCCCGTACTCGCGGATCCTCACGATGGCGATCGCGATCGCGGTCGCCATCGGGCTGCGGTTGGTGCTGCGTCGCACCCGCCTCGGCATCGCCATGAGGGCCATCGTCGACGACAGGGCGCTGCTGCGGCTCAACGGCGGTCGACCCGGGCGCACCGCCATGCTCGCCTGGGCCCTCGGCGCGGGGCTGGCGGCGGTCTCGGGTGTGCTCATCGCATCGGAGCAGACCCTCAGCGCCATCACGCTGACCCTCCTCGTCATCAACGCCTACGCCGTCGCCGTGGTCGGTCGGCTCCGGTCGCTCCCTGGGGCGTTCCTCGGTGCCGTGATCCTCGGCCTCGCAGAGTCCTACGCCACCGGCTACATCGACCCGTCGTACGCGCTCGGTCCCGTGAGCCTCCAGAACCTGCGCACCGCGATCCCTGCCGTGATGCTGTTCGTCGTGATCCTGGTGCAGCCCGAGGCCCGACTGCGCGCGCACGGGGTGACGCGACCGAAGTCGCCGGTGCGACCGCCGTCGCAGGTGACGGCGCTGTGGGGCGGGCTCGCACTGGTGCTGGCCACCGCCGCGATCGGGTCGCTCCTGTCGGGTCCCGACCTCAACCTGGTCCAGAAGGGCTTCGGCTTCGCCCTCATCACGCTGTCGCTCGTCCCGCTCACCGGGTACGCGGGGCAGATCTCGCTCGCCCAGATGACCTTCACCGGCATCGGTGCGTTGGCCATGGCGACGTGGGGGGCGTCGGGATCGCCGGTCGGCGTCGCCATCGCCGTGCTCCTCTGCGCCGTCGTCGGTGCGATCGTCGCCCTGCCGGCACTCCGCCTCTCCGGCATCTACCTGGCCCTGGCCACCGCTGCGTTCGCGCTCTTCTGCTCGTCGATGGTCTTCGGTCAGGCGGAGGTGATGCCCGGTGGCTCGCTCCAGGTGCCCGGGCTGACGATCTTCGGCTTCGAGGTCGGCAACGACTACCGGCAACTCGTGCTGTTCGCCGTCACCTTCGCGGTGCTCGGCAACGTGCTGATCCTGTTGCGGCGCAGCGCCTGGGGACGCAGGGTCGCCGCCATGAAGGACTCGCCGGTCGCGTGCGCGACCCTCGGGCTCAACCTCACGTCGACGAAGGTGGGTGTCTTCGCCCTGTCGGCGGCGATCGCCGGCATGGGTGGCGCGATCGCCGGCCGGACGTTCATCGCGGACGACTTCGGCCTCACCAACTCGCTCCCCATCACGATGCTGGCGGTCGTCGGCGGCATCGGGTCGGTCGCGGGCGCGTTCCTCGGCGGTCTGATCCTCGGCGTGATGCCGATCGCTGCCACGGTGTTCGCGGCCAACGCCATCGGCATCTTCCGGTTCGTGACCATGCCCGTCACCGACGTGTTGAGCTTCACGCCCGGGATGATGGGGATCAGCCTGGGCCGCGAGCCCGACGGTGCCGCACCCCAGATGGCCGCGGGCTATCGGGCCGTGGGGGAGTCCGTGCCGTCGCTGGCGATCGCCGGCCTCGGAGCGACCGCGCTCTGGGTGCTGACCCGGGCGGGGATGATCCCGAAGTGGTCCTTCGTCGCTGCGCTCGTGGTGTTCGCCGTCTGCGTCGTGCCGCTGCTGCCGATCGTGTTCGCGCCCGCCGAGCCCGACGGTCCCGAACCCCGTCGGACCGCTGCTGGCGTCTGGCTGCTGATCTCGCTGGTCGTCGCGGCGGCGCTGCCGTGGGAGGATCTCATCTCCTCGAACGGGTGGCGGGTCCTGGCGATCGGAACCTTCGCGTTCCTGGTCCTGCGGATCGCGATCGGCGTGCTCGGTGTGGTGCCGGAGACGTTGCGCCGGCCCGAGGTCGCCTCGCCCGACGAGCTCGGCCTCGATCGGCCGCTCACCAAGGCCGACGCTCTCGACGCCGGTCGGATGCTCGGCCTCGACGAGGACGAGATGGTGGGTGTCTCGTGACCGGCTTCCACATGAGCGACGGCCGCGGCGACGCGGGACTCCAGGTCAGCGACCTGTCGGTGCGCTTCGGCGGTCACCTGGCGGTCGGCGGAGTGTCGTTGAAGGTCGATCCGGGTCGGATCTGTGGTCTGATCGGTCCCAACGGCGCCGGCAAGACGACGACCTTCAACGCCATCTGCGGAGTCATCAACCCCACATCGGGAAAGGTGCTGCTCGACGGGCGAGACATCTCCCGACTGCCGACGCACAAGCGGGCCAGGGCGGGCATCGGACGCACCTTCCAACGCCTCGAGGTGTTCTCGTCGTTGACCGTCCGCGACAACGTCCGCACCGGGCTCGAGATCCGCAAGGGCTGGTCCAGGGGGCGACATCCGGCCCCAGCGTTCCTCGCATCGGACGATGACCTCTCCTCTGCCGACGAGATCGAGCTGATCCTGGATCGGTTGCATCTGGCGCCGTTGGCCGACCTGCCCGTGGGCGCGCTGCCCACCGGCCAGGCCCGTCTCGTCGAGCTCGGTCGGGCCCTCGCCGCCCGTCCTCGCGTCCTGCTCCTCGACGAGCCGGCATCGGGTCTGGATGAGCGCGAGTCGATCGACTTCGGCGACCTGCTGGTCGACCTCGCGGGTGCGGGGCTCGGGATCCTTCTCGTCGAGCACGACATCGCCCTCGTCATGCGGGTGTGCGAGGAGTTGTCGGTGCTCGACTTCGGTCAGGTGATCGCCCGGGGCACTCCGGAGGAGGTCCGGGCCAACGAGGCGGTGCTCGCCGCCTACCTCGGCTCCGCGACGGGGGACGAGGACCTCGCCCACGCCGCTGCCACCGAGCTGCCCGGACGCTCGAACGGGCACGGGGGGGAGGCCGGGACGCCGTGGGGGACCTCATGACGGTCGAGACCCACGATCCCGACGAGCCGCTCCTCGAACTGCGCGGGGTGCGTGCCGCGTACGGCACGATCGAGGTGCTGCACGGAATCGACCTGAAGGTCCTGCCCGGTCAGGTCGTGGCCCTGCTCGGACCGAACGGCGCGGGCAAGACCACCACGTTGGCGGTGGCGTCGGGCCAGCTCCCGCCGACGAGCGGGCAGCTCATGGTTGCCGGTCGCGACGTGACCGGCGTCAGCCCCGAGGACCTGGCCCGTCGTGGCCTGACCACGATCCCGGAGGGCAAGGGCATCTTCCCGAACCTGACCGTGCGCGAGAACCTGATCATGGCCACCTATGCGGGGGTGTCGATAGCCCACGTGGAAGAGGTCGCCTACGCGCAGTTCCCCCGGCTGTCGGAGCGCCGATCGCAGGTCGCCGGCACGATGTCGGGCGGTGAGCAGCAGATGCTCGCCATGGCCCGCGGTCTGGCGGTGGAGCCGGCGGTGCTGCTGCTCGACGAGCTCTCCATGGGTCTGGCGCCCCTCGTGGTCGAGGAGCTGTACGGCATCGTGTCGGAGATCGCCGGGGCCGGGACGTCGATCCTGGTGGTCGAGCAGTTCGCGCGGACGGTGCTGGGTGTCGCGGACGTTGCTGCGATCATGGTGAACGGCACGATCCGACAGGTCGGCCGACCCGACGAGGTGGAGCGGGAGCTGTCCTCCGCCTACCTGGGTGGATAGCCGGAGAGGGAACAGGTTCGCGATGGGATCGGCGACAGAGGATCCGACAGACGAACCAGGTGTCGAGGAACAAGGACGACCCCGCTGCACGGTCGGGACGAACGAGATCGAACGAAGGAGCAAGCCAGGATGAGCACACAGGAGACCACGGTGGGGACGACGTCGCCGCGGGTCGAGCAGTTCCGTCAGGAGGTCGACTCGTTGCAGCTCAAGGGCGGTTCGGCCGAAGGCGAGAAGCGACTGCTCGCCCTGGGAATCGGGTTGATGGTCGTCGGCGTCGCACTCGCGGTGTTCGGTGCGGTCGAGGTCGGCCTCATGGGCGACTCACCCGCGGACCAGCGCGCCTACATGGCGCAGGGGTCCTTCCTCGGGATCGCGCTGACGATCGTGGGCGGAGCCCTGTTCATCCGGTACTCGCTGGCCCGGTACCTGCGGTTCTGGCTCATCCGCTCGACATACGAGCAGCGCGCCAACGCGGATCTGATCGTGGCAGCGATCGAGCGAGCCGCCGGTCCGGTCGACGCGCCGGCGCAGGCAGTGGTCTCACCGCCGCCCTTCCCGACGACGTCCCCTACGCAGGCCTGAGATCGGCGTGACGCGTCAGAGCTCGACGTCCAGGGCTCGGTCGGCGGGGCGCCGTGTCACGAGGATTTGCGGGGCGGCTGCACCCCACGTAGATTGCGAAAGGTTTCACAAGCACCTCGGGCGGGTCTGACCCGCGTCCACGGTGCCGCCGAAACGACCGACCCACCGATGTCCGACGACCGCTCCGCCCCCACGCCGCCCGCCGGTTCGCAGACCGAGCTGACGCGCTCCCTGAACCGCAGCGCGGGCAGCTTCGAGCTCGTGTTCGCTCCCGTGATCATGGCTCTGGTCGGCCTCTGGTTGGACAGGACCTTCGACACGCTCCCGATGTTCACTGTGGGGCTGGCCGTGTTCGGCGCCGCCGGTGCCGGGGTGAGCCTGTACTTCTCGTACCACCGCCAGCTCGACCGCCTCGCCGAGCAGGGCGAGATCCGGGTGGAGCGCCCGGCCGGTCAGTTCCATGCCCTGAACCGGTCCGAACCCCTGCCGGTGGAGACTCCTGAGGTCGCCCCATGAGCGGCGACGCCACCGTGAGCGGCGACGCCACCGTGAGCGGCGACGGCACAGTGAGCGGCGACAGCGCTCCCGGTCCGGACCCGATGCTCGGCCCGCGGATCGAGGGCCCCTCGCCGGCGATGGCCGTCGCGTTCGACATCGTCAAGCGAAGCGTGTGGGCCATCCCGATCGCAGTGATCGTCTCGGCGGCCTTCTGGGGCCTCGACGGGGTGTTCTCCACCCTGTACGGACTGGCGATCGTGGTCGTCAACTTCCTGCTCGCCGGCTGGTTGCTCCAGGTCGGCGGCCGCATCGGCGCTGCCGCCATGGGCGCCGCCGCCATGTTCGGGTTCCTGCTGCGCCTCGGCCTCATCATGGTCGCCGTGCTCGCGGTCCGGAACCAGCCGTGGGTGGAGCTCGTGCCGTTGGGCCTCACGATCATCGTGACGCACCTCGCCCTGCTGTTCTGGGAGCTCCGCCACATCTCGAGCTCGCTCGCGTTCCCGGGTCTCAAGCCCGGGGCCACCCCCAACCCGTACCTGCCGGGTGCCGGAGGAGACTCCGCCCCCGGCTCCGCCCCGTCCGCGTCACCGACCGCGCCGTAGAAGGAGCCCGACCGAATGCTCGCGCTGCTCGCACCGACCATCCTCGCCGCCGAAGACGGCGGCGGAGGTGGCATGCACTTCCCGCCGATCGACCACATCGTCAAGTGGCCGGCCTGGTTCGGCGAGGGCACCTTCTACGAGTTCAACAAGATCACCTTCATCTCCTTCATCGCGATGATCGTGCCGGTGATCCTGTTCCTGATCGCCGGCCGCAAGGCGAAGCTGGTGCCGACCGGGCTCCAGAACGTGATGGAGGTCTCGATCGACTTCGTCGAGGACCAGATCGTCGCCCCGGCCATCGGCCCCGACGGCAAGCGCTACCTCCCGATGCTCATCTCGATGTTCTTCTTCATCTGGATCGGCAACCTCTTCGAGGTCATCCCTTCGGCGCACATGCCGGCGAACGCCCGCATGGCCAACCCGTTGGTCCTCGCCGTCGTCGCCTGGGCGATGTTCATCGGCGTCGGCGTCAAGCACCACGGCCTCAAGTACTTCGCCGGGGCGCTCTTCCCGCCCGGCGTGCCCAAGGCCCTCTACATCCTCGTGACGCCGATCGAGCTGCTGTCGACCTTCATCATCCGGCCCTTCTCGCTCGCCGTCCGACTCTTCGCCAACATGCTCGCCGGTCACATCCTCCTCGTGACCTTCGCCGTGCTGTGCATCACCCTCTGGTCGGCGAGCATCCTCGCCGGCGTCCTGGTCCTGAGCTTCCCGATGCTCGTCGCCTTCACCGGATTCGAGTTCATGGTCGCCTTCCTCCAGGCCTTCATCTTCAGCCTGCTGACCGCTGTGTACATCGGCGGCGCACTCCACCCGGCGCACTGACCGGGCGGAACCAGACGGGCTCCGGCCCGACGAGATCTTCAACCAGCAAACCGGTCGACAGACCACCGCAACAGGAGAACCCAACCCAATGAGCGCACTGCAGCACGCCGCAGGGATCCTCGCCCAGGCCGGCGACAACGCCGGTCTCGACGCCGACGCCGCCAAGGCCGTCGCCGGCGCGTCCGGTGCCGGCATGGCCTACGGCCTCGCCGCCATCGGCCCCGGCATCGGCATCGGTTACCTCGTCGGTCAGGCCGTCCAGGCCATGGCCCGCCAGCCCGAGTCGGCCGGTCAGGTCCAGACCACGATGTTCCTCGGCATCGCCTTCACCGAGGCGCTCGCCCTCATCGGCTTCGT
>CAZNQK010000018.1:0-14126 GCA_964575165.1 uncultured Aquihabitans sp.
ACGCGCGTAGACCGACGCGTTCATGGCTGCGCCGACGGCAGGCTGCTAATCCCTTGCTAATCCGCGGTGGCGAATCGGGTGGATCGAGCGGCACGGCGTGGACGCGAAACCCTTGAGTTTCCGGGCTACAGTCGACGCAGCCTCACGGCGTGGACGGTCAGCGGACGCCTTGTAAACAGCAGGTCAGGAGTTCGATTCTCCTCTCGGGCTCTGTTCAGACCCGCGGAGACCCTTGAAGTTGCAGGGTTCTCGGCACATGGTCAGGTTTGTGTTCAGACCTGACCGTCACCGTGTCTCACGGAATCTCACCGACGTCTCACGAATCGGTGCGAGAACGGAGACACGGGATGCAGGGCAGCAAGCGCAAGGGACGACGTCCAGGAACCTGGGAGCTGCGCGTCGACGCGGGTGAGGACCCGCTGACGCGC
Organism: uncultured Aquihabitans sp.; assembly: GCA_964575165.1. Lineage (GTDB taxonomy): Bacteria > Actinomycetota > Acidimicrobiia > Acidimicrobiales > Microtrichaceae > Dermatobacter. The sequence continues at coordinate 429 of CAZNQK010000018.1, forward strand.
AAGCGCCAGCAGAAGTCGGTGACCTTCCACGGCACCTCGCGCCAGGCCGACGTCGCGTTGGCCGAGCTGATCACCAAGTCGGCTCGCGGCCAGGTGTCGGTCGGCCAGCGCACGGTCGCGCACGCCATCGAGGCGGGCCTGCGCCAGGCCGAGCTCGAAGGGCTCGAGCCGACGACGTTGCGCAACTACCGGACCTCGGCCGAGTGCCACGTGCTGCCGGCGCTCGGATCACGTCGACTGTCGCACCTGAGCACCGAGCACCTCGACCGCTTCTATGGCGCGCTGGTCGAGGCCGGCTACTCGCGCTCGACGGTCCGGGGCTGTCACGTGCTCCTGTGCCGGGTCCTCGACCAGGCGAAGCGCTGGGGCTGGGTCGCGGTCAACGTCGCTCGTGATGCGCGTCCACCTCGGCAGCAAACCTCGAACCCGAAGCCGGTGCCGATCGACGTCGCGCGGGCGATGCTCGACGAGGCGGCCAAGGTGAACCCGACGCTCGCCACGCTGATCGTGCTCGCAGCCGACACGGGGGCCCGCCGGGGTGAGCTGTGCGCGCTGCGCTGGCGACACGTCGACGAGACGGCGGGCACGCTGCGGATCGAAGCGGCGATCGGCGAGACGAACGTCGTGTACGAGAAGGACACCAAGACCCACCAGCACCGCACGATCACGCTGTCGTCGTTCGCGTTCGACTGGTTGCTCGACCACCGGGACCGCCACGCCAAGGCCTGCACTCTGTGCGGCATCGAGCTGAGCGACGACGCGTACGTGCTCGCACCCGAGCCCGGCGGCCTGAAGCCGCTGCACCCGTCGAGTGCGACGCGAGCGTTCAGCCGACTGCGCGATCGGTTGGAGCTGCCGGGCTGGATCCACCTGCACGGCCTGCGTCACCTCCAGGTGACCCAGCTGCTCGACGCCGGCGTGCCCTTGCGCAGCGTCTCCGGGCGAGTGGGCCACCGGAACCCGTCGACCACCACGAACATCTACGCCCACTGGATCCAAGAGTCCGACAGCCGGTCAGCCCAAGCCGTCGAAGACCGGATCTGGCGGCGGAGGGCGGATGGAAAGCTCACTTGCACTCCCCACCTCCTAACTAAACCAAATGGTCAATCACTTTAGTTAGAGTGGGAGTTCCGAAAGCCGGCTTTCACGAAGGAGCGACATGCGGGCCGATGCGTTCACGTCGACCGAGCGAGGCCGGGTCCGCAAGGCTCCCGAGGGGTACTGGGCGTTCCACCCGACCGAAGCGCCCCGTCGGCTCAGCCTGACCGACGAGGTCATCAAACTCCTCGATGAGGCGACCGGCGCCGTCCACCGCCTCGGCGGAGTGGGCCGCCTGATCCCCAACCCGCACCTGCTCATCGGACCCCACCTTCGTCTCGAGGCAGTCCTGAGCTCCCGGATCGAGGGGACCAGGACCGACGTGAACGAGCTGCTCCGCTTCGAGGCCGGGCAGGTGCTTCCGGGTGAAGCGGCCGACGACGCGACGGAGGTCAGGAACTACATCGTGGCGATGGAGCACGGGCTCGCTCGCATCCTTGAGGGCTTCCCCATCTCCATCCGACTGTTCCGGGAGATGCACGAACGCCTCCTCTACGGAGCGAGGGGCCAGCACCGCCGCCCCGGCGAGCTGCGGCGAAGCCCGGTCTGGCTCGGCGGCAGCACGCTCGAAGACGCCGTCTTCGTCCCTCCTCCGCCCGACGAGATGAACCACGCGCTCTCCGACCTCGAACGCTTCCTCCACGAGACCGACCTCCCGCTCCTGGTCCAGCTCGCGGTCGCTCACTACCAGTTCGAGGTCATCCACCCGTTCCTCGACGGCAACGGCCGCATCGGTCGACTGATGATCCCGCTGATGCTTGTGTTGCGCGAGGCACTACCGCAGCCGCTGCTGTACCTCTCGGCCTTCCTCGAGCAGCACCGGAGCGAGTACTACGACCATCTGCTCTTCACGAGCCAGAAGGGTGACCTGATGCCGTGGATCGCCTTCTTCCTTCGCGGCGTTCGACAGCAGTCACGCGACTCCGAGGAGCGGACTGTCCGCCTCGTCGAGCTCCAACATCAGCTCCGCAACGAGTTGCTCGACGAAGGCCGACCGAACTCGGTCGTCCGGCTCGCCGAGCAACTGTTCGCCGTCCCGCTCGTCACCGCGCCCCGCGTCGAGACCGCGATCAGCGTCACCCGGCCGACGGCTCAGGCCGCGATCGACGCTCTGGTCGAACGCGGGGACCTCACCGAGATCACCGGCCGCTCTCGGGGGCGGGTCTACGAGGCCAGCGCCATCTTCGAAGCCGTGTACGGACCCGTCTCGGTTGAGGCGTCGACGGTGCACCCAGAGCTCCCCTTCGAGTAGCCGACCTCACGATGGGTCCCGCGAGAGGCGTCCGCCCTGTGCGGCACCGAGCTGTCCGACGACGCCGGCGTGCCGCTGCGCAGCGTCTCCGGTCGAGTCGGTCACCGCAACCCGTCCACCACCACCAATATCTACGCCCACTGGATCCAGGCGTCTGACACCCGCTCGGCGAAGGTCGTCGAAGACCGAGTATGGGGGTCGGCGAAAGGTGGTCGCCCCTGACCACGGTGCTCGGTCAGGGTGACCAGTTCGGCTCCGATAGCGGGCAGGGCAAGCACCCAGCCGGAAACTGGAGCGGGCATACGATCGTCAGACGATCATGCAGCCGAGCACGTTGGGTAGAGCGTTCGTCATCGCTGTCATCAGCGCGGGCACCCTCGTTGCGTCTGGGTGCGGAGTCGGATGGCAAGACCAGCCGATCAGTCGCGTCTGGGTGTCGGCTGACGGTCGTTCGCTCGAGGTGGGCTGGCATTGCCACGAGGAAGTCGATGTCGATGCTGAGGAGTCGAAGCACGAAGTGCGGCTCAGGCTTCGCATCCACAGCTACAAGGGCGACTGCGCTGACGTCGAGCGAGCAAACCTGTCATCGGCCCTGGGCGACCGCCGGATCGTCGACTCGACTACCGGTAAGACCGTGACGCCGTGCCTCGGCAGCGGCGAAGCGATCGGGGCCGCCGATGCCCCTGAGTGCCGGTAGAGGTGACCAGCGGTCGATCGCCAGCTCGTTGCGCTTGCGCAACAAGCCAGTCTGTGCCGCTCCTGACCACGTCCTGATCCGAGGGACCGGAGCTGTCGTCAGCCTCCGAATCGCTGCCCGGTCGAGATGTCGTACAGGTATCTGATGGCGATCTGGGAGTAGCCCTCGACGACCACCCACACGACCACGACGCCGGCTCCAGGAAGCATCGCGGCGAACGCCGGAAGCTCCGTCCCCGGGACGGGTCTGGCGCCGGACGAGCGGCCCTCTGCGTCGCACAGGGCCATCAGAAACCGGATCACGGTCTCACGGCGGTCGGGATCCAGCTCGACGGCGAGCCAGGGATCCAGGCTGTCCTCGAGCAGTGTCGGCTGGAAGCTCAACCGGCCGAGCGGCGGAGGCGCTCCTCGAGGTCCCCAGCTGGCTGCTCGCCGGCGGCATCGAGACGCTCGACCTCGGCGACGAACTCGGGGGCATTGGCCAGGGCCTCGGCGACCGCCGCGGCGGGGTCGGTCACGTCCTTGACGGCCCGCTCGATGCGGTGCCGGGTGATCTCGCTGCGCAGGGCCTTCTCCGCCACCTGCGGTGCGTCCTCGCCGAACTCGGCGACGAACTCACGCACCACCTCGTCCGACAGATCGACCGTGCTCACGGCATCAAGGGTACGCCTCGACGGACCCGAGCCGACGGCGAGTTGCCGTGGTCAGGGGGCGGCACAGACTGGCTTGTTCCGCAAGCGGACCCAGCAGAAGCAGTTTCCGCACGAGCCGCCGCGGCCATCTTCTCTAGGCTGCGACGATGATCCTGGACCTCGAGGTCCCCGCCGAAGTTCTGGCCAGGCTCGAGAAGATCGCAGCCGCCAGCGGCGTCACAGCGGGGCAGGTTGCCGCTGAGATCCTCACTCGCGCTACCGCCGACTTCGATCGTGGAGCGGTCGTTCGCGACATCATCACCGAGGACAGAGCGATCCTCGATCGTCTCGCTGCGCCCAGCAGGGACAGGCGCTTGTAGCCCACGTCGGGCACAGCGAGGTCGCCCAATGGACTCCAACCACGGCAGAGGGCCAGTCCCTTTCGTTCGAGATGGTGGCTGTGCCTCACCTTCAGGACACGAAACGGCGGGCCCGCAGGCACTTCTTGCGCCTTGCGTTATAATGCAAGTCGCATGAGGACTCGCGCCTCGCAAGCCGAACTCCAAGGAGATGCGGTGCAGACGTTCATGGACGTTGCTGCCGCTCTCGGGCTCGAGGTTCGTCGTGGTGATCGCGCCGACGTCGTGACCGTCGAGCTACCCGGCGGCTCGCGAGCTGCGGTCGAGGTCACCGCTGTATCCGTGTTGTCGGGAGTTCCCAAGTTCAAGGTCGGTCACCACACCCCTGGAAGGTTCCACATGGTCGTCGCGGACCAGGTCGCCGCGGCGCTGCGACCGATCCTCAACGATGCCGGCATCGGGTGGCTCGATCGCCGAGGCCACCTCCGACTGGTCACCGAAAGCCTGTTCATCGACACCGACATCGCGCCTGCCAGCCGATTCGATCCCAACCGGCCGAGCAGGACAGCGATCTCCGGCCGCTCGGGGCTCTGCGCTGCCATGGGGCTCCTGACGCGACCCGACGATCCCCTGCCCCTCACGACGATGGCGGGTAAGGCAGGCCTCGTCGTCAGTTCAGTCAGCCGTGCGATGTCAGCACTGGCCGAGGCGCAACTGGCAGAACGCGTCGGCCGGGGCAGATATCGGCCACTGACACCGGAGTTGTTCTGGGCACTCGCCGATGTCTGGCCCGGGGCTCACACATCGATCCAGCTGTCAGCCGCCGGCCTGCACGATCCGCGTCTGGGAGCGAACATCGACGATCTAGACGGCGCGGGTTGGGTGATGGCCGGCGAGCGCGGCGCTGTGGCGTGGGGTGCGCCGCTCGTGCTCACCGGCGACTACCCGACCCTGCTGTATGTCCCAGACGACGAGTCGCTCCGCCGCGCCAAGCTCATCGGTAACACCGACGCGACGTCGAACACGGGCCAGCCATCGATCGAGCTCGCGGTCGACCCGGTCGGACTCCTTACTCACGACCGCTTTCCCGCGAGGAAGACCGAATCGCCGCTCGCGCATCCAGTTGCCTGCGCGTTGGACCTCGCCGCCACCTCCCGAGGCCGCGAGGCACTCGATCAATGGGAACCGCCGAAAGGATTCGTTCGTGTCTGGTGACGTAGCGCTGATCGACTCCGACGACGGTACGGTCAGCCGACTGGTCCGATCCGCCACGACGCTGTTCGAGATGCCCCGCTTCCGACCGGCAGCGCTGGTCGGCGGACTCGCCGTCACCATCCGGCTCGCCACCGTGCACCGTGCGACGAACGACGTCGACACGGTCGCCGAAGGTGCGGGGCCTCGAGACCTCGCGCTTCAGTACCTGGGGGACCGAGATGCAGCCGAGGAGAACCGCATCGAAGTTGACGGTGTGAAGGTCGACGTCATGGAGACCTGGCCGCTGCCCGACGACAGCGGCGATCTCCCCGACGACGATCTCGACCGGTTATTCGTCGTCGGCCACCGGTGGGCGTTGGACAGCGCAACTCCGGTGGCGATCGACGCGGTGTCGCCCGCCGGCAGCGTCATCGAAGCAGGCACCCTGATAGTTGCGACCATGCCCGCTCTGGTCGCCTGCAAGCTGCATGCGATCGCCGACCGGAAGGGACCGTCGCTTTCCAAGCGTGAGAGCGACGCACTCGACCTGGTCCGTCTCACCGGCGACCTGGTTCGCTCAGAAGAGTCCGTTCGAGCACTCCGGTCAGCACCGTTCGATCTCGCAACGCTCGTGGCTGCACAGGTCGAGCGCTGGTTCGTCGATGACGCGCTGCGCACCGCACGTCTGGCGAACGCCGCTGCCGTCTCCCACGGTCGGCTCGACAGCAACACCGTTTCGACGGTTGGTCGACTCCTCCTCGATCAGTTGAGCGGGTAGAGCCCGCGTCTCACGGTTTGTCTCACGAAACCGGTGCAATGGCCCCGGTCGACTGTACGGCAGCACCAGTGGGCGCCTCGGCTCGTCGAATCGCTCTGGGCTTCACGATCCTGCCATGAACGTCGGTTCCGCACCGGGCTGCAACGCCTCGAGCACTTCGAGTGCTACCCAGCGTTTCGATCGACCGGGGATCCCCTGGACCTCGGTCACGATGCGCGCGGATTCGAGACGGCGGACAAGGTTCAACGCTCCCTGCAACGTGACGCCCAGGTCGCCGGCAACCCGCGACGTGGTCAGGACGGGGTTCTGGAAGATCGTGTCGACGAGCGCTGCGGCGCGAGAGCGGTCATCGGCGAGCCGGCCGCGATAGTCCTCCCTGATGTCGACCAGGCGCTCGGCCCGGCTGACCGCGTCGGTCGCGAGCTGGGCGACTCCGGTGAGGAAGAAGCGGAGCCACTCGGCCAACTCGCCTCGTTCGCGAACTGCCTGGAGCCGGTCGTAGTAGTCGCTGCGATGCTGTTCAAAGTAGGCACTGAGGTAGAGCAGCGGGTCAGGGAGAAGGCCCATCTCCGCCAGCAGGAATGCGATCAACAGGCGCCCGAGCCGGCCGTTGCCGTCGAGGAACGGGTGGATCGTCTCGAACTGGTAGTGGACGAGCGCGATCCGCACCAAGGGGGGGATCGAGGGGTGGTCCTCGTGGAGGAAGCGCTCCAGGTCATCCAGGGCAGCTCGCATGTCGTCGAGCGGCGGTGGGACGAACACGGCGGTCTCGGGCCGGTTGTCGGGTGAGCCGATCCAGTTCTGGGACTTACGGAGCTCACCAGGTCGACGCTCCTGACCACGAACGTCCACCAGGAGGATCCCGTGCACCTCACAGAGCATCCGTGCAGAGATCGGCAGCGTGGCCAGGCGGTCGAGGCCGTACTCCAGCGCATCGATGTAGTTGGTCACCTCGCGAACGGGACCTTCGGCGGTCTTGCGCGCCTGGGCATCGAAGACGTCGGACAGCGACGCTTGCGTCCCTTCGATGCGGCTGCTCGCCAACGCCTCGCGAGCCACATAGGGCCGGATCAGCAGATGGGGGTTCGGCAGGAGACGCCCGGCACCCGCCAAGCGACCAAGGGCCCGGTCTGCTTCGGACAGCGCCAGCACGGTCGCCGTGTCGAGGTCGAGGGTGCGGGCCAAGGGGGCAGGTCGGAACGCCAGGTAGCCGGTGCGACCAGGGGTCTTCACCACGGACCCGAACTCCGGAGCTACAAAGCGACTCGAGTCCACGCCCATCAAGCTACAACACAACCCGTCGAGTTCTTGTAGCTTGGGCTATGGAGTCAACACGCGTTGCACCTCCTGATGAAGGCCGACGGCCCTATCGGCTCATCCGCTGCAAGCTGACCGCGACTAGGTCAGACCGCTTCCTGCGACGCGCTCGTCGGCTTCGAGCGTCGCCTCGGGCCCAATCCGCGGCCGGCCACGACAGATCCAGTTGCTGCATCCCATGCCCCATCGAAGCCCTCACCACGCCACAAGCTGGGGGCATCGACAAGCCTCACGACTCCGGTCATCGCTTTGTAATTTGGACAATAGCATTCACGCAATGAGTGCTATTGTCGAGTACGCCTCATGAAGGGGGACCGAAGTTGGCTGTCTGGCGTCCGAAGCCGGAGGACCTGCAGCGGGTCTTCGACGAGCAGAATCCGTGGCAGCGTGACGGCCGAGTCCCCGACGCGCTCGCACGACCGGTCGAGCGCACCCTTGCCAAGCTGCTGTGGAGTCGTCTCCGCGACGACGAGCCGCACCGCTTCCAGTTGGTCCTCGGACCTCGACGAGTGGGCAAGACCACCGCGCTCTATCAGACGGTACGTCACCTCATCGGCGACGGGACCGACCCGTCGCGGATCTGGTGGCTTCGACTGGACCACCCGTTGCTGCTGCAGGAGCAACTCGGCGACCTCGTCCGGGCGGTGATCGAGGGCTCGGGCGCAACCGACGCGAACCCGGTCTTCCTGATGCTGGACGAGCTCGTGTACACCGATCGCTGGGATCAGTGGCTGAAGACGTTCTACGACGACCGCTGGCCAGTTCGGATCGCTGCGACCTCCAGTGCAACGGCTGCGCTTCGTGAGCGGCGGCTCGAGAGTGGCGTCGGTCGGTGGGCCGAGCAGCATCTGACGCCGTACCTGTTCACTGAGTTCCTCGAGCTCGTCGACGCCAGCAAGGACGTTCCCGTCGATCGACACCTCAGCGAGAGCATCAGGGCACTCCCGCACGGGACCCGCCCCGACCCCGACGTGACCCGATGGCGTCGGCAGTTCATGCTCGTCGGCGGATTCCCCGAGCTGCTCACATTGGCGCGAGATCGACCCAACGACGACGACGCCACGCGACTGATCGAATCGCAACAGATCCTGCGCAGCGACGCCGTCGAACGAGCGGTCTACAAGGACATCCCGCAGTCGTTCGGCGTCGACAACCCGATGATGCTCGAACGACTCCTCTATGTACTGGCCGCGCAGATCACCAGCATCTTGTCCCCGTCCAACATCTGCAGCGACCTCGGTCTCTCCCAACCGACGTTCGATCGGTACCTCTCGTACCTGGGGCAGGCCTTCCTCGTCTTCACGCTCCCGAACTACTCCGGACGGGAAGCAACCGTGCAGAAGCGAGGAAGGAAGCTGTACTTCGTCGACGGTGCGATCCGGAACGCCGCGTTGCAACGAGGCGTCGCTCCCCTCGACGATCCGACCGAGCAGGGAGCGCTGCTGGAGAACCTTGTCGCTGCAACCCTGCGATCCCTCGCCGTGCACGCCGGCGTACGGCTTCACCACTGGCGCGACGGCAAGCACGAAGTCGATCTCATCTTCGACCACCCCGAGCACCCGATGGCGTTCGAGATCGCCTCCTCACCCACCCACTCCAGAGCAGGGATGCGTGCCCTCGTCGAGCGCCACCCGAGGTTCGCCCAGAACACCTACCTCGTTGCTCCCCAGGTCGCCGTCGCCCACCCGTCGGCGACGTCAGAGTTCGGGACACTGCCACTTGACCTGTTCCTCCTCGTGGTCGGATCACAGGCCGAAGCAGCGTTCGCCGCCGGACTCGGTGGTGGCCAACTCGCCGACGACTGACAGACGCCGAGCCGGGGCAACCGTTGCCGACCGCAATGCACCGCCATGGCGAGCGGGCGGTGCGGACGATGGATCCCGCGAGAGGCGTCCCCCCTGTGCGGCACCGAGCTGTCCGACGACGCCGACGTGCCCGCCCCCGAACCCGGCGGGCCACGCCGTGGCACGCGCCGAACGCCATCCGGGCGTTCGGTCGCCTGCGCGACCGGTTAGCGCTACCGACGTGGGTGCACCTCCACGGGCCCCGCCCCCTCCAGGTCAACCAACTCCTCGGCCCAGGGATCCCGCTCCGAGATCTCCCGGCTCGAGCGGCGTAGCGACATGCTTCTGTCCACGCTCAAGCGCTTCGTCCACGCCAACGGTGGAGAGCTCCACCTCGTCGTGCAGTTCCCCGACAGCGCCCCCGTCGAACTTCTTGTCGGCGATGAGTGAACTGCCCGCGACAGACGACGCGGGGGCTCAGCCAGGCGGCCACCCGTTCATCGGATCGAGGAGTTCGAAGGTATGTCGCCAAACGAACGGTTGGAAGCTCCGAGGGATCGCGTCGTCACCGACCTCGATGAGCTCCCCGACGACACCCGCAGGAGTGGCGCCTGTCAGCCCCAGCGCCGCGGCGACCGCGTCGCCCCCGAACTCCACCGCCCCGGCGGCGGGGTTCGCTGACGGATCGCGGCATTTCCCACATCACCGTCTCGAATGACACGCGTGAAAGATGGTTACCAACTATCAGTACTGATGGTTAGTAACTATCATGGGTGGATGATCTACGCGCCTCCACAGCTCGGCGAACCCGAGATGCGCGTCATCGAAGAGCTCGACCAGATGCGCTCAGAGCTGCGGCACAACGTTCGCGACCGGCGACGCTGGCTCGGCAGCCTCCGTCGATTGACCTTCGCCCGCAACGTCCAGGGCTCCAACAGCATCGAGGGCTACGACGCGTCCCTCGACGACGTCCTCGCCGCGGTCGACGACGAGGAGACACTCGAAGCCGGCGAGGAGACCCGTCTCGCCCTGCGCGGCTACCGCGACGCGCTCACGTACGTGATGCAGATCGCCCGCGACCCGGAACCGCCGTCCATCGACGAGTCCCTGCTCAAGTCCTTGCACTTCATGATGATCCGCCATGACCTGTCCAAGAACCCCGGGCAGTGGCGGCCGGGGGCCATCTGGGTGGAGCGGGACGAGGACCACGAGCTCGTCTACGAGGCCCCCGACCGGGAGCTCGTTCCCCAGCTGGTCGGGGAGCTCGTCTCTTCGCTCGACGCCACCTCCGACGCCGATGAACACGCGGTGCTCCGAGCCGCGATGGCGCACCTCAACCTGGTGATGATCCACCCCTTCAGCGACGGCAACGGCCGCATGGCCCGATGTCTCCAGACGCTCGTCCTCGCACGTGAACAGATCCTCGCTCCAGAGTTCTCCAGCATCGAGGAGTACCTCGGCCGCAACACCGACGCCTACTACGACGTGCTCGCCGCGGTGGGCCAAGGCACGTGGAACCCGGGCAACGACGCGCTGCCGTGGGTCCGGTTCTGCCTCACCGCACACCACCGCCAGGCCGGGACGCTCCTCCGTCGCGTCGAGGAGACCGAGCAGCTCTGGACCGGCCTCGAGGACCTGGTCCGGGAACGGGGTCTGCCGAGCCGGTCGATCGGGCCGCTCGCGGACGCAGCTCGCGGTCTCCGGCTTGGCAACGCCACCTATCGGCGACTCGTCGCGCAGAGCGAGGACGAGGAGATCGCCGAGCTGACCGCGACGCGAGACCTCAAGCGACTCGTCGACGCGAACCTGCTGGCTGCGGTCGGTGAACGGCGGGGACGGACCTACACGCCCAGCAGGGACCTCCAGATGCTGTGGGCGACGATCCGTGCGAGCCGACCGAAGCGGTCGGACTCCGACCCGTTCGTCGACTCCGGGACTTCGCCATCCTGAACGAGTGGACCCGGGCAGTGTCACCGTGCGTGGAGGACACCGGACACACCGTTCTCCGCGATCGCCTCGGGGGTGTAGGAGGAGGCGAAGGGCCTGACTACAAGCGGCATCGCTCCCGGCGACAGCGAACAGATGCTCGAGCGCCTGCTGATGCCTGCTCATCCACGGCGAGGAGTCGGGTGGATCGAGCGGCAGGGCGTGGACGCGAAACCCTTGAGTTTCCGGGCTACAGTCGACGCAGCCTCACGATGTGGACGGTCCAGTGCGCTCGACCTGGACTTCGACGCCATTCTCGATCATCAGCTCGGCGAACCTTATCGGAGGTCCTGAGGGGTCACGACGTCGATCTCGGTGATCGCGGCAGAGAAGTCCCGGGTGTTGTTGGTGATGAAGCGGTCCGCTCCGATGGCAACGGCGGTGGCCAGGTGCACGGCGTCCGCTGAGCGAAGTCGATGACGGGCACCGAGTGTCGTTGCCAACTCCGCGATCTCCAGGTCGACGGCGAGCAAGTCAAGGCGGCCCAGGAGCGCTGCCAACGCGGCAACCTCGCCGTCAGCCCTGTTCCGGCGAGGCTTCGACAACAACTCCGGTAGCAGCAGGACCGATCCGATGCCGACCGTCGACAGCTCGTCGCCGGGTCCCGATGATTCGAACAGCGCCCGAACCGGATCACCCAGTCGATGTCCGGGCTCTGCCGCGTAGATGAGAACGTCGGCGTCAAAGGCATCCATGCGGGGGCCGAGTCAGCGCCCGCCGCGATCGGCAAGGACCTCGGCGGCAAGCCTGTCTGCACGCCCGGGAGCCAGGCCACCACCATCGCTCAAGGGCCTTGACCGTGCCGATGTGAGCAACGTCCGGATCTCGGCCGCCTCGGCGAAGGCATCCTCGGCCCGCCGACTACGGAGCCGATCGGGTCGCACCAGCACCGCGACCGGCCTGCCATGACGGGTCAGCGTCACTTCTTCCCCGCGTTCCACCGCGTCGATCAGCTTGGGCAGCTCAGCTCGGGCAGCACTGATGTTGACGGCGGGCATGACCTAACCGTACCACCATGTACAGAGTTGTACAGATCGGTACGCAGAGACTCACGGGGCGCGGCTCTCCAAGTCGGCCACGGTCTCGTCGATCGCGGTTCGGGGCTCCTGCTGGCGGGCCACGATGCGTGCGGTCTCTGCGTTGAGCTTGACGATGTCGACGACCCGTTGTCGATCAGGTACTTGCGAGTTCGTTGATCCGGCACAGGTTGCGGGTCGCAACCAAGACCGGCCCCTGGCTACGACTCCGGTGGCGAATCGGGTCGGACGATTCACTTCTCATCCCGTCTCGTGCTGCTCCACAGCACGAGACGGGATGAGAACGCGGGATGAGGAAGCAACCGACGAAAGGGAACGTGACAGGTCAGCATCAGCCGGACTGGCGCAGGATCGTCTCGATCTCCAACCGCACCGGGTGGTCCGTCTCCAGGAAGCCAAGATCGACCGCAGCCAGCGCGGCCACGACTTCCGCCCGCCGCTCCGACACGTCGAGTCCGGTCCGCGTCGCTGCCTCGAGTGCGGCCACCAGCTCAACCCTTGCTTGGAGCGTCTCGATCGATGCCGGCCCAAGAGCCGACGCCGCATCGATCGCGGCAGCGGTCGCCGTCTCGACGGCGTCGTCGATCCGACCGACGATCCGAAAGGACTCGGCAAGCATGCGGCGGCTCGTGATGGTCGGAGCCGCCGTCGTTCCGAGCACCTCGGTCCGCTGGTCGACGAGCAGTTCGAGAAGTTCGATCGCCGCGTCGTGATCCCCACGGTGTTGCAGGTGCTCCGCGAGCAACCCGGCGGCCCCAAGGGCCTGCGGGTCCATCGGACCCCGGAGCCGGATGTGCTCCGCCAGGTTCTCCCGAAGAAGCTCGAGAACGCTCGAGTCGTCCCGATCGATTGCGGACGCTCGGCTTCGCACCGCAGCGAGGTTGTGGCGGGTGGTCAAGACCGCCGGATCGTCGGGGCCGAGCACGCGAACGCGGTCATCGAGCAACGAGACGAGCTCGGCAACGGCTGCCGCGCTCTCGCCCGCATCAGCCAGCGCACGAGCCAGATGTCCACGGGTGTCGAGCGTGGACGGGTGATCGGGACCGAGGATGCGGACCCGGTCAGCAAGGAGCTCCTCGGCCATGATCACCGCTTCTCCGGGTCGACCGCCGAAGGCGACGGCGCGGAGCAGGTTCCCCCGAGCAACCAGGGTTCTGGGGTCGTCAGATCCGAACAGCTCGATGCGTTGGTGGACCACGTTGTTCAGGACGTCCTGCGCCTCGGCGAAGCGACGGTCCTCGGTGAGCGCACGGCCGAGCAGGCCCATCGCGTTCGACACCTCCTCAGCCGTCCCGGTCGGCGACACCATCAGCAACGCAACTGCCTGCTGGAGTTGCGCCACGCCCTCGGTGGTCCGGCCGGCCTTTGTGAGTGCCGAACCCAGCACCGCCCAGGCTTCTGCGATCTCATCGGGACCCGCGTCCGGTCCAAGGGCGGCGAGCACGTGTTCAGCCGCACGAATCGGGTCTGGGTCGACGCTCATGGGATCCACCTCACAGGAAACGGAACGACCACGACAGGCATCGACCGACGCTGCGCGCCGGGCTCACCGACCTCTCCTGGCG
>CAZNQK010000018.1:14226-37379 GCA_964575165.1 uncultured Aquihabitans sp.
CCAGCACCTCGCCCGGCGCGACCCAATAGCCGTGGACGAAGCGATCGTGCGGCCACTTGAGCGACGGAACGGACCCTCGAGCAGCGTCGTGGAGTCGACCGGCGATGGCCACGATCCGATCCACATGTGTGATCCGGTTCCGCCAGTCCTCTGGGATTCCCGTCCAGCCCCACCGGGCCCCGGCCAGTTGACCGGCGATCGCAGCCGTCGTGTCGGCATCGTCACCCAGGTTCGCTGCCCGCAGCACAGCACCCCTGAACTCGCCGGCTCGCCCGACCGCCCACAGCGCCGACTCAAGGGCATCGACCACGTATCCGCTCCCGCGAACACAACCTGTTCGCCAGGACCCACGGACGACGGCCTCGACCCGCGGGTCCAACGCACCGAACGTCCAGAAGTCGGGGGCGAGGACCTCCTCGGCCGCCACTCCCGCGATGAGCGCGGCGATCATCGCGCCGAAGGCCCGACAGGCGTCGACCGGTCGATCTGCCGGGTGGGTGGTGCGACTCGACTCACCGGAATGCTGTGCCGCCGACGCCGGATCTGCGCTCCAACGGATCGGCACGGGGGCGAGGCGCATCAACGACCCGTTCGCTGCACGGCCCTGGTCGACGTCGGCGGCATCGGGGATCGCGACGCCGGTGGTGGCGAACCGACTGATCGCAGCGGTCGTCGTCGTGCCGATGTCGAAGCACTCTCCGGTGGAGGACCAGTAGCCGTGATCACGCCACGCCAGGTAGCGGCGCAACTGGTCCTCGGGGTCGAGGGCGTCACGATCGAGGATCGACTCGGCCAGGCACATGGCCATCGACGTGTCGTCGGTCCACTGACCGGGTTCGAGGCCGAACGGACCTCCGCCGACCATGTCGGTGATCGGCTCGAAAGACCCCGGGCTCTCGAACTCGAGCGTCGTGCCGACCGCGTCGCCTACGGCGAGTCCGACTAGCGCGCCTATCGCCCGATCCCGGCTCGACCGCGGAGCGGGGCCCTCACCGCTGAACCCTCCGTGCCTGGTCACGCAAGGACGCTATCGATCTGGGCCGACACCGACGACGGCCTCAGCCCTGGAGTCCAGGATTCTCGACGCAGCGGTCGGACTGATCACCGACAGAGGCTGACCCCGCGGTTGAGTAACGTTCGTGTGGAGGTAGCCGCTGTGGTGGAGCGTCACAAGCTCGGCGTCCAGGACGCGTTGTGGTTGGTGATGGACCGACCCAACAACCTGATGGTGGTCGACTCGGTGATCTGGACCGCGGAGCCGCTCGACGTCGAGCGCGCCCGGGACGTCATCGTCGAACGGTTGTGGAACCGCTATCCGGTGTTCCGGAGCCGAGCCATGCAGGACGCCGACGGCTCGTGGTGGTGGGAGGAGGACCCCGAAGTCCACTTCGAGGATCTGATCGAGCACGTGGAGCTCGACGACCCCGATGATCCCCGGTCGTTGCAGCAACTGGTGTCCAGCCACCGAACGGAGCCGCTGGAGCGAGACCGACCGCTGTGGCGGGTGCTGTGGGTCGACCGCTACCGCGGCGGCAGCGCGCTGGTCCTGCGCTCACATCACGCCGTGGCCGACGGCATACGGATGGTCCAGCTGGCCATGTCCCTGTTCGACGCCGCTCCCGAGGGAGGGGCGATCCTCGCACCCGCAGTGAAGCAGTTCGGGGCCCGGGACACGACACCCACTCCGACCGCAATCGATCGCGCCCGTTCCGCACTGGCCGACGTGTGGCAACAGGCGACCGGCACGGTCCGTGCCGCCACCGCGGCCGGAAGTGCGGCCGTAGCGTTCACCTCGCACCTGCCGAGGCTGGTGCCGAACGCGATCAAGACCGCTCGCACCGGAGCCGTCAACCCCGTCGGGGCCGTCCACGGGTGGATCACCGCCACGTGGTCAGGCGCCGTCGACGCCGCTTCCGACGCACGATCATCGGTGACATCGGCGGTGGCTCGCAGTGGTCCGCTCGTCGACGTGCTCTCGGCGGCGCCGGCGGACATGGACGTGGCCCGCAAGCTCCTGCTCGGCACTCGCAACAATGCCTCCTTGTGGTCGGGCACGGCTTCGACGGAGAAGGCGGTCGCCTGGTCGGAGCCGCTGGCACTGACAGACGTCAAGGCGGTGGCGCACGCCGAGGGGGCGACGGTCAACGACGTGCTCATCGCCTGCGTCGCCGGCACCTTGCGGTCGTACCTGGCCGCCCACGACACGCATTGCTCCTCGGTCACCTTCATGGTTCCGGTGAACCTCACGCCGATCGACCTGACGCTGCCCACCGATCTGGGCAACAGCTTCGCCCTGGTCCAACTCGAGCTGCCCACCGATGATCCCGATCCCGTCTCCGTGCTACGGGTCGTCCGTCGACGGATGGGGCGCATCAAGCGCGGTCACGAGGCGGCGGTCGCGTTCCGCGTGCAGGAGGCGATCGCGGGGTTGAGCCGGAGCGTCTATGAGGCGTCGGTGGACCTCCTCGCCAACCGGACGGTCGGCACGTTGACCAACGTGCCCGGTCCACCGATGCCGGTGTACTTCGCCGGATCGAGGGTGGAGGGCATGACCGGGTGGGCGCCGTTGTCGGGCAACCAGCCGATGAGCTTCACCATCTACAGCTACGACGGAGGGGTGACCGTCGGAGTCGGTCGAGGGTGCGCAGCTGGGCCCCGGCTCGACGGTCCTGCTCGTCGACGACATCGTGACGACGGGGGGATCGATCCAGCAGGCCTACGAGAAGGTGACCGCAACCGGAGCCACCGTCGTCGCGGCGGTGACCCTGGTCGACCGGGGAGAGGTCGCACGTGCCTTCTTCGAAGCCCTCGACGTGCCGTACTCACCGGTCTTCACCTACAGGGACCTCGGGATCAAGCCGGTCGGCGGCTGTGACGACTACCACCCACCGCATTCAGTGCCTGCTCTGGCATCGTGGAGGGACGGCCCGACAGGGAGGTACCGACCATGGTCCGACCGGCCACCACCGAGAACTGGGACGAGGCACCGGATGGCGCCACCAGGGTGCTCGTCGAGTGCCCGCCCGAGCAGACCCCGGACGCTGTTGCCCGTGTCCTACGCAGAGAGGGATACGAGGTGCGGGTCTGCGAGGGCCCCGACCGCCGTCACGAGTGCCCGATGCTGACCAGAGGCGACTGCTCCCTCGTATCCGGCGCGGATGTCGTGGTGAACCTGTTCGGAGCGACCGACCCCCACACCGCGCCGGTACTAGGAGCCCTCACCGACGATGAGCACACGCCGCCGATCGTCACCGAGATGACCGGGCCGGAATTGAGGCGCCGCAGCGAATCGGACGACTGGTGGTTCGACCGCGACCGCGTCCACATCGTCGAGACCCCACTTCGGACGGCCACTCTGATCGCCGCTGTGCAGGAGTCGCTCGAGCACAAGCGTCACGTCGACACACCGTGCGGAAGCACCTGCTGACAGGCGACCGATCAGGATTCGACCACTTCCGGACGAGCGCCCGCCGTTGGATCGGACCCGTCATCCGAGGATCGGCCGCCCGACGACCGGATCGCCGACGGAATCGTTGTCGCTCATCTCGCTCCCCTCCCTGTCCCCTGCCTGCGACCCACCATGTGACATGACCGTTCCGATTCCGCTTCGGGATGCACACTGGAGGTGCAGGCTCGCCGACAACTCCACACGGCCGAACCGAATCCCCTTCTCGACCACGTATCCGGTCCCCAGAACGCGACCCGTTCGCCAGGACCCACGGACGAACGGCCTCCACCCGCGGGCCCACTTCATCGGGTCGATCTCGCCCGACAGGGTAGGGGCCCACTGCGACAGGCTCATCCGACCCGGGAGCGGAACCGGCTGCGAGACTCCCAACGGGAGGTGCGATGCAGTCGTCGAGCGATCCGAACCGGCGGAACGACATCTGGGGATGGTTCCGTGACTCCAGCACCCGACGCGGCTGGATCATCGACGCCAACGACGGGATCATCGCCACCGCCGGCATCCTCCAGGGCTTCGCCGGTGCCGGAGCGGGCGATCGCCTGCTCATGTTCACCGCCACAGCGGCGACGATCGCCGGTGGGCTGAGCACGGGCGGCACCAAGTGGGCGGAGATCGCGTCCGAGCGCGAGGCCCAGCTGAGCATCGCGCAGGTGGAGCAGTCCGAGCTCGAACGGGACCCGGAGGCGGAGATCCAGGAGCTCACGGTCCACTGGCAGACTCGCGGCCTGGAGCCGGAGCTTGCCCGGGTCGTCGCCGAGCGGCTGACGGCGCACGACGCGCTCTCCGCTCAGCTCGAAGCCGAGTACGGGTTCGACGAACCGATGCCCGCAGCCGTTCCCCTGCTCTCGGGTCTGGCAACGTGCGTCGCGTTCGTGGCCGGCGCGCTGATCCCGCTCTTGATCACGTACTTCGCACCGGTGAACATCGAGACGTGGGCGATCCTCGGCGCCGTCGTCGCCGCGCTGGCGATCACCTCGGTCGTCTCGGCCAGGGCGGCGCACCTGTCCACTGCCCGGACACTCGGGCGCAGCCTGACCGTCGGCGGGCTCACGCTGCTCGTCAGCTACGTCGCCGGCGAGCTCCTCCTTGGCTGACGCGGTCCAGAACACCTCGTGGTCGCGACCCGACCAGCCTGCTAGAAGTTCGACGTGACCGTCGACCCGTCCCGAGTGGTGCTGTCCGCCAGCGGACTGACGAAGCGCTTCGGTGACCGGACCGTCGTCGACGACGTGAGCTTCCACATAGACAGGGGTGAGACCTACGGGCTGATCGGGCCGAACGGCGCCGGCAAGACCACCACGATCTCGATGGTGTGCGGACTGTTCCCAGCCGACGCGGGACACGTCGAGGTTGAGGGTCGGACCATGCACACCGGTGCGTCTCCGGCGAAGGCCGCCGTCGGCCTGGTGCCCCAGAACATCGCCCTCTACCCCGACCTCACCGCCCGGGAGAACCTCAGGTTCTTCGGCCGCATCCAGGGGATGCACGGACAGGAGCTGTCGACGAGGGTCGACGAGGTGCTCGAGCTCGTCGGCCTGAGCGACCGGGCCGGAGATCGGATCGACGAGTACTCCGGCGGCATGAAGCGCCGCTGCAACATCGGAGCGGGCCTCCTTCATCGGCCCACCCTGCTGGTGCTCGACGAGCCCACCGTCGGCGTCGACCCGCAGAGCCGCAACGCCATCCTCGAGAGCGTCCAGGAGCTCGGCAGTGAGGGCCTCTCGGTCCTGTACACCACCCACTACATGGAGGAGGCCCAGCGGCTCTGCGACCGCGTCGGCATCATCGACGAGGGCCGCATGATCGCGGAGGGCACCCAGGCCGAGCTGACGCAGCGGATCGACGAGCACACCCGGGTCACCGTCACCGCCAGCGGAGCGCTCGGCCCCTTCGCGTCGGCGTGCGCTGCGTTGCCCGGCGTGGTCAGCGCCGAGGTCACCGGCACGGCGGTCAGTCTGCTCGTCGACGACGGCGCCCGGGCGCTCGCCCCGCTGATCGACGCCGCCGAGCGTTCCGGCGTGACCGTCGAGTCGATCGACCTGTCCGAACCGGACCTCGAGGACGTGTTCCTCCACCTGACCGGCCAGGCGTTGAGGGACTGACGTGCGGCTCACCCTCGTCGTCGTCGGCAACGACCTCCGACGGCGGTTGCGGGACCGGACCTTCTACATCCAGGGCATCCTCGCGCCCCTGGTGATGGCGACGATCGTCGGCCTGGCCTTCGGCGGCGGCTTCTCGTTCGAGGCCACGATCGGCGTGGCGGACGCCGACGGGTCCTCGATGAGCCGGGGGCTCGTGGACGGGCTCATCTCCGCGAACGACAAGGGATCGCCCGTCACCTTCGAACGGGTCGACGCCGACGACGTGGACGACCGCGTCGACTCCGGTGACGTCGACGCCGTGATCGTCCTCCCCTCCGGGTTCGGCGAATCGGTGACAGGCACCTCGCCGGAGCCGATCACCGTCGTCGTCGACGCCGGCAAGCGGATCACAGCAGACGTGACGACCTCCGTCGCCGACCGGATGGCCTCCCGCCTCGACGGAGTCCGGCTCGCGGTCAATGCCGCAGTGCGGACCGGACCGCAACCACCCGATGCCGAGCGGATCCAACAGGTGGTCGCCGAGGCCCAGGCCGTGGAGCAGTCCATCGGCGTCACCCATGACTCCATCGGCGGCGCCTACAGCCCGATCGCCTACTTCGCACCGTCGATGGGGATGCTGTTCCTGTTCTTCACGATCGGCGCCGGTGCGCGCAGCCTGCTGACCGAGAGACAGCAGGGCACGCTGTCACGGCTGAGATCCGCCCCGGTCAGCGACGCCCAGATCCTGCTCGGCAAGACCGGCGGCGTGCTCGTGTTGGGCCTGGCCAGCTTCGTCGTCCTGTGGGCTGTCACCTCGTCGGTCTTCCACGCCGCATGGGGCGACCCGCTCGCCGTGCTGCTGGTAATCGTCGGCGTCGTGTTCGCCACCGCCGGGATCAGCATCTTCGTCACTGCGATCGCCCGGACCGATGCCCAGGCCGAGGGTCTGACGTCGATGGTGGCGTTCGTGCTCGCCCTCCTCGGAGGCAACTTCATGTCGCCCGGGTCCAGCCCGCCGCTCCTGGAGAAGCTCTCGATGTTCACTCCGAACGGCTGGGCCTTGAGGGCCCTGACCGACCTCGGGGCGGGTGGCGCCGGGGTGATCGACGTGCTCGGATCCGTCGCCGTCATGATCGGGATCGGTCTGGTGGCAGGAGTCATCGGCATCCGCATGTTGGCCCGGAGGGTGCTGCGATGACCGGGCCGGATCCGCACTCCGAGTCGGGCCCATCCGACTCGCTCGCCGGCTCCCGTTCCGGACCCGGCCCCGGCCCACGCTCCGGTCGGAGGTCGCCGAAGGTCGGGGCGATCCTGGCGCTGATGGCGGCCGAGCTGCGGGGGCTGGCGCGGGACCGGACAGCGGTGTTCTTCATCGTCATCATGCCCGTCGCCGTGATGGTGATCATCGGGATGACGTTCGGGGCCGCAGCGAAGCACGTCACTGTGGGCGTGCTGGACGAGGACCGCAGCGACACGTCACGGCAGGTGCTCGACCAGCTCAGGGAGTCGGGCAGTGCTGACCTAACGACCTACCGCTCGCTCGCCGGGCTGCGACGCGACGTCCGGGCAGGCAACCAGGTCGCGGCGCTGGTGATCCCCGCCGGGTTCGGAGCCGCGGCTTCGCAGGGCCGGGAAGCCTCTGTGAGGATCGAAGCGGTTGGCGACGAGGACGTGCAGGCGGTCGACCCGATCGTGCGGGCCGCCGCCGGTAAAGTCGGAACCCGCTTGGCGGCGACTGCGTTCGTGATGCGGAGCTCCGACCTGGACCGGGCCGACGCGTCGGCAGCGGTCGACGCCGCCGCTGCCGAGTCCTCGGCCGTCCCCGTCGAGGTGCGCACGGTCGGTGACGCCGAGTTCGAAGGCTCCAGCAACTTCTCCTACACGGCGCCGTCCAACCTGGTGCTGTTCCTCTTCATCACGGCGCTCGCCGGTGGTGGGGCGCTCGTCGAGAGCCGTCGGCTCGGGCTGACACGCCGGACGATGGCCGCTCCGGTCGGCGCAGGTGCTGTCATCGCCGGGTTCGCCGGCGTGCGCCTGTTGATCACACTCGGTCAGGCCGGGTTGATCATCGCCGTCGGAGCCGTCGTGTTCGGCGTCGAGTGGGGCCAAGCCCTTGGCGTCTCCGTGCTCGTCATCGTCTACGCGCTCATGGCCGTCGGCGCTGGACTGGTGGTCGGGGCGGTCGCCAAGAACCCCGAACAGGCGTCCGCGATCGGTGTCCCGGTCGGGATCGCTCTCGGCATGCTCGGCGGATGCATGTGGCCGCTCGACATCGTGCCTCCGCTCCTGCGGACCATCGGTCACCTCACGCCGCAGGCCTGGGCGATGGACGGGTTCGTCGGCCTGGTCTTCGAAGAGGCCACCCTGGGCGGGATCGCTCTCAACATCGCTGTCCTCGCCGGGTTCGCCGCCGTGTTCCTCACCCTCGGGGTGCTGCTCCTGCGGAGGACTCTGGCCCGGGAGACGTGAGCGGTCGATCAGCCCGGGCGGCGGTCGACACCGAGCAGAGCTCGGCGGTCACGACCGCTTCCGGCCACCGGCGGCGTCGGCGGCGTCAGCAGCGATCCGGGCCCGCGCGGCCAGCTCATCGATCGCCGCCGCGGTCGCGGTCGCGAGCACGTCGACGTCCGGTGCGGTCGCCGCGTCGCCGGTGACCCCGAAGAACAGACGGCCGTTGTAGGAGAGGATGGCCGTGCCGACCCGGACGCCGTGGGTGATCGGGACGTACGGGAGGTAGGCGAGCATCTCGCGACCCAGGCAGTACAGAGGGAACTGCGGGCCTGGCACGTTGGTGGTCACCGTGGTGACCGACCGTTGCGGCACACGTCGCAGCACCCGGACGATCCACCTGCTGATCGGACCGACGACCATGGGCGGCGCCAGGTCGCCGACGGTGGTGACGATCTCGCCGACCTCCGCCATGTGGGAACCCTTGAGCTCGGCCATCCCTGCCTGCACTGCTCCGAGTCGCTCCACATGATCGTCCAGGTCGACGGGAAGCTCGTAGAGCATCAGCGACACCCTGTTGTCGGGGACCCCGTCGCCGCTCTCACGCCGGGTCGAGACCGGCACCAACGTCCGGACGGTCGCCTCGCCGACGTCCTCGCCCCGGTGCCGGAGCAGCTCCGCGTAACCGGCGGCGACCGCCGTGAGAACGACGTCGTTGACGGTTCCGCCGAACGTCCTGCGGATGAGGCGTACGTCCTCGAACGACGCCGATGAGTGCGCCCACGTCCGGTGGGGACCGATCGACCCCTCGATGCTCAGCGGCGCCGTCGCCACCAGCTCACGACCGAGGTGCACCGTGCCGACCAGGGCGTCGACCACGTTGCGTCCGGCGTCGCCCGGCGAACGCATCGAGGACAGCGCCCGGCGCGCCTGACCGGCGGCGTCGGACGCTAGACCCGACCAGGCCCCAAGGACCTTCCGCGCTGCGCCGGGTTCCGCGGCGGGCTCCCACGGCTCGGGGTCACCGAGCTCGGAATCAGGGGTGAGGTCCAACAGCACCGTCAGCAGCCCAACACCGGAGATGCCATCGACGAGGCAGTGGTGCACCTTGCACATCAGGGCCCAGCGGCCGTCCTCGAGCCCCTCCACGAGCCACGTCTCCCACAGGGGACGGTCCCGGTCGAGCGGCTGGGACATCACGCGACCCATGAGGCGGCAGAGCGCTGCGTCGTCACCCGGCGGCGGGAGCGCCGTGTGTCGGAGGTGGTAGCGCAGGTCGAAGTGGGGATCGTCGGCCCACACGGGCCGGCCGAGCTCGAAGGGGACCTGACGGACACGCTGGCGGTAGCGCGGGATCAGGTGCAGCTTCGACGTCATCAGCTGCTCGAGCTCGGCGTAGGTGGGCGGTGGTCCGTCGAAGGTGCAGGCACCAGCGATGTGCATGTGGCCGATCCCGTCCTCGATGTGGAGGAACTCGGCATCGAGTGCGCCCAGCCGGTCTCCGAGATCGGTCATCCGTCGTCCCCTTCCTGGGCCGGTGCCGCGTTCGTCGCCCTCGCCGTCGTCGATTCGGTCTTCTTGCCGGCGGTCTTCCCTGTGGTCGCCTTCTGGCTGGCCGTCTTCTTGCTGGCCGTCTTCTTGCTGGCCGTTCTCTTGGTAGGGGCTCTCTTCCCGACCGCTGTCGTCTCGACGGCTCTGCCAGCGGCGGGCTCAGGATCGTCCACGCCGAGAGACACAAGCTCGTCGAAGGACTCCCGCAGGCAGTCGAGGAGCACCTCCGGGTCCTCGACTGCGCCGACGTCGGTGGTCAGGCCGATGTCGCACCTGTCCCGATACGACATGAGGGTCAGGTTGGCCGCCGCACCGATCGTGGGTCCGAACGCCAGGAAGCGCTCGAGTCGGGCACCGGCGACGTAGACGGGGATGTCGAATCCGGGCACGTTGGAGGCGACCACGTCGACGTGCTTCAGCATCCCGGCGGCGACCGCCGTGGGCAGGAGGTTGAGCGCTCCCGCGATCCCCTCGGTCCACTCCACCGCCTGCTCGTGTCGCCACTGCGCGGTCAGACGGTGGATCGCGAGCATCCGCTCCAGGGGGTTGTCGGCATCGCTCGGGATCTCGAAGCGGACCAGCGTGATCCGGTTCCCGCCGGCGGCGTCGTCCTCGCTACGGGTGCTGACCGGCATCGTGATGCGCATCGACGACGCGTCGGAGCCGTGGCGGTGGTGGTAGCGGGCGATGCCACCGGCGACCCCGGCGAGGAAGGCGTCGTTGAGAGTTCCAGAGATGAGCGCCCCTGTCCGCTTCATAGGTCGGAGCGGGACGCTCAGTGGCTGGTAGCGCCACCCGAGCTCACGGTCGGTCATGACCGGTGAGATCGTGCTGGTGATCGGACGCACGAAACGGAACACCGAGCCGATCGCTCCGAGGAACGCCGTCGAGGTCCTCAACGGATGCAGCGCTAGCGAGATGACGGCACCCGGCGTCCGGGAGAGGGTGCCGAGCACGACCGTGGCCGTCCTCCCGGAGCGGAACACCGCGGCGTCCTGCAGGCGTTCCAGCGTCGCGTCGGCCGGACCGGGTGGCGGTTCGGGCACGGGCACGCGTGGGGTGCCCCCGCGGTCGAGGTCGACGACGTGCTGCGCGATCTGGATGCCGCCGATGCCGTCGGTGAGGGCGTGGTGGACCTTCATCACCAGCGCAGCGCCGCCGTCGGCCATGCCCTCCATCAGGGTGAACTCCCAGCGTGGACGTTCGGGGTCGAACGCCGTGGTGCCGGCCACCCTCGCGAACTCCAGGACCTCGTCGAGCGTTCCGGGGGACGGAACGCCCACCCGTCGCAGATGCCAGCTGAGGTCGAACGCCGGGTCGGCGACCCACCGTGACGGCATCAGAGCGTTGGTGCCGCCAACCAGCCTGTGACGGAAGTTCGGCTCCAGGCGGGTGGCACGGTCGATCGTCTCGGCGAACCGGTCCCAATCGGGCGCGCGGTCGAACACGGCGACGGCGACGATCGTCGATCGCAGCAGCGGATCGCGCTCGAGCGACAGGGTGAACGCATCCGCTTCGGAGAGGTGTGGGTCGGCGATCAACCCATCCTGCCCCCGGAGGTGCGCCATGAACAGGGCAGAACGTCCCTGGATCGGGGCCCCGCTCCTCTCCTCCGACGACCCGGCGTGACACTCCGATGGACCGCCGCGAAGACGCTCCGCCAGGACCTGCCGGCTCAGCCGTCGTCGTCTGGATCAGCCAGCAGGCGCAGCAGCTCCCGGCGGTTGCGTACGTCGAGCAGGTCGACGTGGTGGTACTTCGTGGTCAGGTCCGCAGAACGTCCGATGGTGCCGTCCTTGCTCCCGATGGACTTCACTCCGACCGCAGCCGCGATCGCCTTCTTGGTCACCTGGAAGTCGCGCTGGCCGATCAGACCGTTCAGATCGCCGACGACCACCAGCAGTCCAGCGACCCAGCCACCGGTCGCCCCGCGCCGTCGCAGCGCCTTCGGATCCCGTTCGACCACGCGGGTCAGCACCCGGCGGGCGATCGTGAGGTGCTCGTCGTCGAATCCCAGCCCCTCGCACGCGGCGACGAGTCCGCGATCGATCTCTTCCACTCGGTCGAACAGGTCGTCCGGCACGACAGCCCGGTCGATCGCCTCCAACGGCCAGGGCTCGTCGTGAACCCGCGCTGCAGCCTCCTCGCCACCGAGCTCGTAGAGCAGGTAGTCCCGCTCGGACGGATCGGGCCCCAACGCGATGAAACCCTCCAGATGCTCCCGGGCCGAGGGATCGAGCTGATCGCCCATGGCGGCAAGGATGGACTGGGCCATCTCGTACGGAGTCTTCCCCCCGAGGTCGAACGGGTTGTCATCCTCGTCCCATGCCGACGGGTCGGCGCCGACTCGTTCCAGGTAGAGAGGTGCCCAGTGGTAGAGCGCCTCGAGGGCCTCTTCGGTCCTGGCGTCGATCACGCTGAAGTGGACGTCATCGCGGTGTCCGAGCTGGATGAGCGCCCACGGGATGAACCGCTCGAGCACGTCGGGCGCCTTTGCCAGGACAGCGGTCGGGCCGTGCAACTTGCGGGGGATGAAGTCCATGAGCAACAGCTCGACGCGGACCGGGCTCCACCGGAACGGGTCCGCCACCCCGTAGCCGGCACCGAACCAGAGGAACGTCTCGATCAGGTGTCGGGCATCGGGGTCATCTCGGACCGCCGCGCCGTCGGGTGAGGACAGGAACGCGTCGATCAGCCGGTCCTGTTCCTTCTCGCTCAGCTCTTCCCACTCCGGGAGGGCCGCTCCCTCCGGCAGGAACGAGGCCAGCCACAGGAGCAGCGGACGGGCGATCGGCCACTCCTCCGACACCAGGGGCGGCCACGTCCTCGACCATCGCTCCGTTGCCGAGTCGATGCGAGCGCGACCTTCCGCCGGGTCCATCCGACGCTGGAATCCACCCTGAGGCGCCTCCCTCTCGAAGATCTCCACGATCTCGCTCGGCGGGCCCAACGCTGTGAAGAAGTCCTTCACAACCGTGCCCATGTTGTGGTCGATGTAGGTGACCGCCGTCAGCTCCTGGCCGGTCGACCACCGGACTCCGAGAAGGACGTTCTCGCCGTCACGCATGACGTCGCCCTGCTCCCACACCTCGGTGACCTCGACGTCTTCGAGCCCACGCACCCAGTCCGGCAAGCGATGGTGCCGCCGAAGCTCCAGTTGGAGCCGGAGCTGCGCAGCCCACGGCTCGGGAGCTAGCGGTGCGAGGGCGTGCAGCAATGCCGTGGTCTCAGGCATGTCGACGCCGGAGAACATCTCGACCAGCATCTGCCAACTGACCTCGACCGAGCGCTCCCCGGGTTCCTCCGACAGCATCGACATCCGACGATCCGAGTCCGCGGCCAGCTCCGCGAAGCTCGAACCGAGAGACAGCAGTGCCAACGGATGACCGAAGTCGAGCGCCTCACGCACCTCACCGACGATCGGTGGCTCGTCGCGCTCCGGGAGCCGAACCGCGTGAAGGCCGGGACCCTGATCGTCCCAGTTGCGAGGCCGGGTCCGCTTGGGCGTGACGCGGCCGCCCTTGCGGCGCTTCGGTCGTGACATGCCCGGAGGCTATTGCTCGCCGGGCAACCATCAGGCCACAAAGCCCCTGGTCACCCTCGTGCGGTCCCCGGCTCAACTCCCATCCCACTGACCATCCCGGCCACGGTGACCACGACCGGATCGTGGGCCGACTGATCCGAGATCGTTCCGAGCGCTCTCGGTCGATACCCCATAGGGTATGCTGACCCGGTTCGAGCGATCCGAGAGAGGTGGACCGTGAGCGATCGACTGGTGGTCATCGGTGGCGACGCAGGCGGGATGAGCGCATCAGCCCAGGCACGTCGGCTCCGAGCAGACCTCGAGATCGTCGTGTTCGAGCGCGGCTCGTACACGTCGTATGCGGCGTGCGGACTCCCCTACTTCGTCGGCGACGAGGTCACCGACCGCGACAGCCTTGTCGCCCGCACCCCCGAGCAGTTCCGGGAACAGGGGATCGACGTCCGCACCCGCCACGAGGTGGTGGCGATCGACACCGCCGCCAGGACCGTCGACGTCACCGACCTCGACACCGGCACGACATCGACCGAGCCCTACGGCGAGCTCCTCATCGCCACCGGCGCCACTCCCATCCTTCCGCCGCTGCCCGGCATCGACGGTCCCGGCGCCTTCGACATCAGGACTATCCCCGATGCCGACGCCATCCGCAGCGCGATCGAAGACGGCGCCCGGCGAGCCGCTGTCGTGGGCGGCGGCTACATCGGCGTCGAGGTCGCCGAGGCCTTCGTGACCAGGGGGCTGGAGGTGACTCTCCTCGAACTGGCCGACCAGCCGATGCCGACCCTGGATGCCGACATGGCCGAGCTCGTCACCAAGGCACTCGTCGACCTCGGCATCACAGTCCGACTCGGCACCGCGGTAACGGGGTTCGTCAGCAGCGACGACAGCCTGTCGGCCGTCGACACCACCGACGGCCCGGTTCCGGCCGATCTGGCCGTCGTCGGACTCGGAGTCCGGGCCAACTCGACCCTCGCGGCCGCCGCAGGCATCCCCATCGGTCACGCCGGCGGGATCATCGTCGACGAACACCAGCACACGCCCGTAGACGGCGTGTGGGCGGCCGGCGACTGCGTCGAGTCACGGCACCGGATCACCGGAGCGAGCATGGTCGTGGCGCTCGGCACCCACGCCAACAAGCAAGGGCGGGTCGCCGGATCCAACATCGGCGGCACCCCGTCGACCTTCGGCGGCATCCTCGGTACCGCGATCACCAGGGTCGGCGCCGTCGAGGTCGCCCGCACCGGCCTCACCGAGAAGGAGGCGTCCGCCCACGGGCTGGACGCTTTCGCCGTGACCACAAAGGGATCGGTGCGCGCCCACTACTTCCCCGGCGCCGACCCCATCGCCGTGAAACTGGTCGTAGAGAAGGGATCTGGACGGCTGCTCGGAGGTCAGATCGTCGGCGGCTCCGGCGCCGGCAAGCGCATCGACGTCCTTGCGACCGCACTCTGGAACGAGATGGACGTCCGGGACATCGCGGGGATGGACCTCGCTTATGCGCCGTCGTTCTCACCCGTGTGGGATCCGGTCCTCGTCGCCGCCGGCAAGGCTGCGTTGCAGCTCTGAACCGCGCCGCTCCGATCAGGTTCACCGGGCGACTGCTCCGAATCCCGCTGCTCCGATCAGCTCTGACCGGCCGCGTACTCCGTGTAGAAGTCCGACCCGCGCTCGGTCGCGACGTTGATGCGGTTGAAGGCGTTGATGATCGCTATCACCTGCACCAGCGATGCCATCTCGGCCTCGTCGAACGCCTTCGCCGCCCGATTCCACACGTCATCGGTCACGCGGCCTCCGTCGGCGATCCGGGTCATGGCCTCAGCCAACTGCAGCGCCGCTCGCTCCTGTTCGGTGAAGGACGGGTCGTCCGACCACGCCGCCACCGTATCGAGCTTGGCCTGCTCCAGGCCCGCCTTCCGTCCCTCGTCTGTGTGCATAGCCAGGCAGAACGCACATCCGTTGATCTGCGAGACGCGGGTCTCCACCAAGGCCCGCAACGCCTTGGGAAGCACGCCCTGGTCCAGGTATGTCGCCCATCCGATCAGGCGCTTGTGACCCGACGGATCGACGTCGTAGGTGTTCAGTCTCATCTCTCGTACCTCCGTGGGCCTATCTACCCCACCGGTGGGCGATCAGTTCCCAGAGGTGCTCGGGACGCTGATCGAAGGTCGGGTGTCGCGGTCGATCGGTACACTCGCCGGCACGGCAACGGCCGGCTTCCCCCACCGCTCCGGATCACACCGGAAGCAGCTTCACGAGACGATGCAGAACGGGGACGCCGTGACGATCACCGAAGAATCCAGGTACCAGCTCTACAAGCAGCTGGAGGCCACGTTGGGACCGGACCCTCGAACACGCTGATGGAGCACCTGCCGCCGGTGGGTTGGGCCGACGTCGCCACCAAGACCGACCTCGCTCACCTACAGGCCGCCTTGACAGCCGACATCTCGCTCCTCAGGTCTGAGCTCGAACAGGACCGAACGACCAACGCGGCCGAGTTCCAACGGCTCAGGTCTGAGCTCGAACAGGACCGAACGACCAACGCGGCCGAGTTCGAGCGGTCGCGAAAGTGCGCTGACAGCATGGAAGAGCGTCTCACGCTCCGCTTCCAGAAGGACCTCGCCGAGGGGCTGCACCGCCAGTTCGTGCAGCTGATCGCCTCGATGGCCGCTCTGCTCGCAGTGTGGAGCGCCCTGGCGGTCATCGTCGGGCAGTTCCTGATCCGCTGACCCGGTCCCCGTCGGGTAGCGAAGGGACCGTCGAACGCAGCCTGGAGCTCATCACCCGGACCGAGGCCGGTCACCCCGCCGTTGTCCCCATCCGAGGACAGGACGTGCGGGCACTTGCCCATCGCAGTCACCTGCTCGTGGTCCGACACCACCCAGAACCACGACTACCGTCGAGGCCAGGGTGACGCCAACCGGGGCCGTGTCGCGGAGTTCGGGCGAAGAACTCGTGAGGTGGCCCTTCAACCGCCCAGCGGTCGAGGTCTCGTAGGTCGACGTCGGGCGACGTCGACCGACGACGGGGCAACGGTCATCGCCATCAGGCGGCCCGCTCGGGCTTGGCGTAGACGGTCACGACCGCGGCACCACCGAGGCCGAGGTTGTGCTGGATCCCGACCCTGGCTCCGTCGACCTGGCGCTCGTCCGCCGTGCCACGCAGCTGCCACGTGATCTCCGAGCACTGAGCCAGACCCGTGGCGCCGAGCGGGTGACCCTTCGAGATCAGTCCTCCCGACGGGTTCACCACCCACCGGCCCCCATAGGTGACCGCGCCGTCCATGATCAGGTCCCCGGCCTTGCCTTCGCCGCAGAGCCCGAGCCCTTCGTAGGTGATGAGCTCGTTGGCGCTGAAGCAGTCGTGCAACTCCACCACCTGGGCGTCCTCCGGTCCATAGCCGGCCTCGGCGTACGCCTTCGCCGCAGCCGCGCCCGTCATGTGGAATCCGGCGATGCTCATGTCGGACCCGTCGAAGGTGTTCTCGAAGTCCGTCGTCATCGCCTGACCGGCGATCTCGACGGCTCGGTCCCACAGCCCGTGGGTCTCCACGAACCGCTCGCTCGCCACGACCGCAGCTCCACCACCGTCGGAGGTCGGGCAGCACTGGAGCTTGGTGAGCGGGTCGAACACCATCGGAGCGTTCTTGATGTCCTCCAGGCTGTACTGGTCCTGGAACTGCGAGTACGGGTTGTTCACCGAATGCCGGTGGTTCTTCTCACCGATCCGGGCGAACGCCTCGGGGTCTGTGCCGTAGCGCTCCATGTACTCACGACCGGCGTTCCCGAAGATCTGCGCCGCGGCAGGGGCCTGGGCGAAACCACGACGGGCGACCATGTCCTCGAAGTGGCGATCGAGCGGCGTCGTCCGGTCGGTGAACTTCACACCGAGGCTGCCCTTCTCCATCTTCTCGAAGCCGAGCGCGAGCGCCAGGTCCACCATGCCCGACAGGACCGAACGGCGGGCCAGGTACAAGGCCGAGGATCCCGTCGAGCAGTTGTTGTTCACGTTGATCGCCGGGATGCCCGACAGGCCGAGCTCGTACAGCGCACGCTGACCCGCTGTCGAGTCGCCGTAGCAGTACCCGACGTAGGCCTCCTCGACCTGCGAGTAGTCGATGCCCGCGTCGGTCAGCGCCTTCTCGCCCGCCTCCCGCCCCATGTCGGGGTAGTCCCAGTCCCGGCTCCCGGGCTTCTCGAACTTCGTCATGCCGACGCCGATCACGTACGTCCGGTTGGTCATCAGGTGTCCCCCTCGATGGCGAGTGGACCGAAACATAGGACACCCCGGATTCTCATGACATCGCGGCGTCAGAGCTGCCGTGACTTGTCGTCAGAACGCGAGGGGGTGGAGGTGGGACAGACTCTCGGCATGGATCCCACCCGCCTGTTCAGCGTCGGCGAAGCCCGCCGCCTCGCCCGACGCCGCGTCCCCGGCGTGGTGTTCGACTACATCGACGGCGCCGCCGGCGACGAGATCACCGCCCGCGCCAACCGCGACGCGTTCCACGACCTCGCACTCCGCCAGGCCACACCGCGACAGACCGGTGCGCCATCGACCGCGACGACGGTGCTCGGCATCCCCGTCGATCTCCCGGTCCTGCTCGGCCCGGCCGGCCTCGTCTCGCTCATGCACCCCGACGGCGCCGTCGCCTCGGCCCGCGCCGCCGCCGCGCAGGGCACGCTCTCGGTCCTGTCGACCGTGGCCGGGACCCCGCTCGAGGAGGTCGCCGCGAAGGCCCCCGGCGCCAAGTGGTTCCAGGTGTATGCGCCCGGAGGGCTCGACGAGGCCTACGCCCTCGCCGAGCGCGCCCACGACGCCGGCTACGCCGGGCTCATGGTCACCGTCGACACCGCTGTGCTCGGCAAGCGCGAACGGGACCTCGCCCACGGGATCACGATGCCGCCGAACCCGTCCCTGCGCCTCGCCACCCACCTGCTGGCGCAGGTTGCTGCCCGTCCTGCGTGGACCGTCGCCACCGTCCGCAACGTGCTGGCCCGACGCTCCACCGGATCTGCGTCGGACTCGGGCACGGGTCACGGCTCCGAGGCTGGTCCCGGTACAGGCGCCGGCGGGAAGCGCACGGACGTCGACGCGTTCGAAGCCGGCCGTGAGCTGCCCGCCATGGCAGCGTCGCCGTTCACGTGGTCCGACATCTCCGGGCTGCGGGAGCGATGGAAGGGCCAGCTGATCGTGAAGGGGGTCATGACCGGCGACGAGGCCCGTCGAGCGGTTGACGCAGGCGCTGATGCCGTCGTCGTGTCGAACCACGGAGGCCGCCAGCTGGACGGCGCCCCCGCCACCATGCGGATGCTCCCCGAGGTGCTCGATGCGGTGGCCGGGTCCGGCCCGAGCGTCGAGGTGCTCGTCGACGGCGGCGTCCGACGCGGCACCGACGTGGCTCGGGCTCTGGCCGTCGGCGCACGAGCGGTGCTGATCGGCCGCCCCTACCTCTACGGGGTGGCGGCGGCCGGGCAGGGCGGCGTCGAGCAGATCCTCAAGGTGCTCGCCGCCGAGCTGCGCGACACGCTCACGCTGCTGGGTCTCTCCGACGTCTCCCAGCTCGGACCGCAGGTCCTCGTCGACGATCCCGGACCGACCTCCGTCACAACTCCTTGACGGACGGAAGACCGGTCGGAAGGATGACCGCCGTGACCAATGCCGGGTGGGGGCGTGACCGCATGGGTGTGACCGCGTGGGTGTGACTGCATGAGCGTGCTCGACGAAGTCCTCGACGACCTCCGGGCCGAGACCGACGCCCTGCGCTGCGTCGTCGAGCCGCTCGACGAGGCCGCTTGGTCCACGCCGACTCCCGCGGACGGCTGGGACATCACGACCACGATCGCCCACCTGGCCTGGACCGATGAGGCGGTCGTCGTCGCGGCCACCGATCCCGACGGCTGGGACGCTCTGGTGCTGCGCGCCATCGACGACCCGGACGGCTTCGTCGACACCGAAGCCTTCGCCGCTGCCGCCGAAGGACCGGCCGCCGTCCTCACCCGCTGGCGGGCAGCCGGCCTGGCGGTGGTCGAGTCGCTGCGGAACCACCCGAGCGGACAGAAGCTGCCGTGGTTCGGCCCGCCGATGTCACCCGCATCGATGGCGACAGCGCGGTTCATGGAGACATGGGCCCACGGCCGCGACATCACCGACGCGCTCGGCGTCGATGTCGAGGCAACTGACCGGATCCGCCACGTCGCACACCTCGGCGTCCGCACCCGCGACTTCGCCTACGTCACCAACGGCATCGACGCCCCGACGGAGGAGTTCCGCATCGAGCTGCGCTCTCCATCCGGTGCGACATGGGAGTGGGGCCCGGCAGACGCCGCCCAGTCCGTGACCGGACCGGCCGAGGACTTCTGCCTGCTCGTCACCAGGCGGCGCCACCGGGACGACCTCGACGTCGTCGCCACCGGCGCGGACGCGGACCGCTGGCTCGACATAGCCCAGGCCTTCGCCGGTCCGCCCGGCGGCGGGCGACCGGCATCGGGATCGACATGATCGGCGGACCCCCGACCGACGAACGCCCGACCAAGGGTTCCCCTGCCGACAGAGCACCGACCGGCAGGGGAACGGCGCTCCGCGTCGCCAACTGCTCGGGGTTCTACGGCGACCGGATCTCGGCCATGCGTGAGGTGCTCGACGGCGGGCTCGCAAGTGCCACGACGGTCGACGTGATCACCGGCGACTACCTGGCCGAGTTGACGATGCTCATCCTCGGCAAGGACCAGCTGCGTGACCCGTCGCTCGGCTACGCCCGCACGTTCGTCACCCAGCTCGCTGACTGCCTCGGCGACGCGCTCGAGCGGGGAGTGCGGATCGTTGCCAACGCGGGCGGTCTCAACCCCTCGGGGCTGGCCGACCGCATCGCAGAGGTGGCCAAGGGCCTGGGCCTCGACCCGGCGATCGGCTTCGTCGACGGCGACGACCTGGCTCCGAGGGCCGCTGAGCTGGGCTTCGAAGGAGCACTCACGGCCAACGCCTACCTGGGCGGGTTCGGCATCGCCGCAGCTCTGTCGGCGGGAGCCGATGTCGTGGTGACAGGACGCGTCACCGACGCGTCGGTCGTGGTCGGTCCCGGGATCTGGCGTTTCGGCTGGACCCCGGAATCACTCGACGAGCTCGCAGGAGCGGTGATCGCCGGTCACGTCATCGAGTGCGGCACCCACGCCACCGGCGGGAACTTCTCTGGCTTCACGGATCTGCCCCGCGAGGCCACCCCGCTCGGGTTCCCCATCGCCGAGCTGCGCGCCGACGGATCGAGCGTCATCACCAAGCACCCCGGCACCGGCGGGGTCGTCACGATCGACACCGTCACCGCGCAGCTCATGTACGAGATCCAGGGTCCGGTCTATGACAACCCCGACGTGCGAGCCGACCTGACGAGCATCAGCCTGTCCGACGACGGTCCGGACCGTGTGCTGATCGACGGGGTGAGAGGACTGCCCGCGCCGGAGCGGCTCAAGGTGTCGACGAACACGCTGGGCGGCTACCGCAACCAGATGGAGTTCGTGCTCGTCGGCCTGCACCTCGCCGAGAAGGAGGCCTGGATTCGCACCCAACTCGACGCGGCACTTGCAGCGAACCCGCCAGCCGAGGTCGTGTGGTCGCGGGGACCGCTCCCCCCACCCGACGCCGACACCGAGGAGGGCGCGTCCTGCCGGTTGCGGTGCGTGGTGAAGGACGCGTCCGCGGAGGTGGTCGGCAAGGCGTTCACCGCGGCCGGGATCGAGCTGGCCCTGGCCTCTTACCCCGGCTTCACGCTCACCGCTCCGCCGGGCAAGCCGTCGGCGTACGGCGTGTATCGCCCGGCCTATGTCGACCGCGACCAGGTGCACGAGCGCGTCGTCGTCGGGGGAAGGGAGCTCGATGCCGACTCGTACGCTGAGGGAACCGACCGATGATCCCGCTCGGGACCTTCGTGCACGCCCGTTCCGGCGACAAGGGCGGCAACGCCAACGTGGGCCTGTGGGTCGGCCAGGAGACCGACCCGGACGTCGACCCGAGCCTTCGGGACCGTCGCATCGAGTGGTTGCTGGGCTTCGTCACACCCGAGCGCATCCGGGAGCTGCTTCCCGAAGCGGCCGACATGCCGGTGACCTGTCACCCGATGCCCAACCTGGGCGGCGTGAACGTCGTGATCGAGGGCCTCCTCGGGGAGGGTGTCGCCTCGAGCACGCGCTTCGACCCGCAGGCCAAGGCGCTCGGCGAGTGGCTGCGGTCCCGTCATGTCGACGTCCCCGCGGACCTGATGTGAGGGCGGTCCTCGGATGCAGCTGACCGACGAGCAGGAGGCACTGAAGCGCAGCGCCCACGCCTTCACCGAGCGGGAGGTGCTACCCCACCTCGACGAGTGGGAGGAGACGGGCTCGCTTCCGCGCTCGTTGCACGTCGCCGCCGCGCAGGCCGGGCTGCTCGCCGTCGGGTACCCCGTCGAGGCCGGTGGAGACGGCGGCGACCTCCTCGACGCCTGCGCCCTCCAGGAGGGGTTCATGGAGGCCGGAGCATCCGGCGGTCTGATGGCGTCGCTGTTCACGCACGGCATCTCGGTGCCGCACATGATCGCCAACGGCAGCACCGACCTGATCGACCGCTACGTCCGTCCGACGCTCGCAGGGGAGATGATCGGCTCGCTCGCCGTCACCGAACCAGGCGGCGGATCCGACGTCGCCGGCATCACCACCAGGGCCGTCCGCGACGGCGACGACTACGTGATCAACGGGTCCAAGACGTTCATCACCTCGGGCGTGCGGGCCGACTTCGTCACCACCGCGGTGCGCACCGGTGGCGACGGCCACGGCGGCGTCTCGCTGCTGGTGGTCGACGCGGACTCGCCAGGGTTCACGGTCACGCGGGCGCTGCGGAAGATGGGCTGGCACGCGTCGGACACCGCCGAGCTCTCCTACGTCGACGTCCGCGTGCCCGCCTCCAACCTGGTCGGTGAGGAGAACCGCGGCTTCTACTACATCGCTGAGCAGTTCGTCGTGGAGCGCATCTTCCTGGCCCTCATGGGTTACGGACACGCGGCGCGGGCGCTGTCGCTCGCCGCCCAGTACTGCAAGGACCGCGAGACCTTCGGCAAGCCCCTCGTCGCCAACCAGGTCGTCCGAGCCAAGCTCGTCGAGATGCACCGCCAGGTGGAGGTCGCAAGGACCTACACGCTCAGCGTCGCCCGTCGCCACGTCGCCGGCGAGACCGTGATCGCCGAGGCATGCCTCGCCAAGCAGACCGCCGTCGAGACCGCCGTCGCCGTCACCAACGAAGCGGTGCAGCTCTTCGGAGGCACCGGCTACATGCACGGCACCGAGGTCGAGCGGCACTACCGCGACGCCCGGCTGTTGCCGATCGGGGGAGGAGCCACCGAAGTGCTGACCGACCTGGCCGCCCGACTCCTGGGGTACTCGGCATGAGCCCGACCGACACGGACCCGACCGACACGGACAAGACCGACACAGGCCAGACCGACACGGGCCAGGCAGACACCGACGGGACAAGCCCCGAGTCACGACGCGCCGCGATGCTCGCCAAGATCGACTCGCTCCACTCCGAGCAGGCCAAGGCGGTGAACGCCGGAGCGAAGTACGTCGAACGCCACCACTCACGCGGCAAGCTCACCGCCCGGGAACGCATCGAGCTGCTCGTCGACGAGGGCTCCGCGTTCCTCGAGCTCATGCCGCTCGCAGCATGGGGAACCGACTTCCCCGTCGGCGCCAGCCTCATCGTCGGCATCGGCGTCGTCGAGGGCGTCGAGTGCCTCATCTCGGCCAACGACCCGACGGTCAAGGGCGGGGCCCTCAACCCGTACTCGCTGCGCAAGTCGTTCCGGGCGGCCGAGATCGCCCAGCAGAACCGCATGCCGTCGATCAGCCTCACCGAGTCCGGCGGCGCGGACCTGCCCACCCAGAAGGACATCTTCATCCCCGGCGGCCGGGGCTTCCGCGACCTCACCCGATCCTCCGCAGCCAAGCGTCCGACGATCTCTGTCGTGTTCGGCAACTCCACCGCCGGCGGCGCGTACGTCCCGGGCATGAGCGACTACGTGATCATGGTCAAGGAGCAGGCCAAGGTG
>CAZNQK010000019.1:0-27945 GCA_964575165.1 uncultured Aquihabitans sp.
TGGTCGTGGCGAGCTCCCGCACCGAGACCCACCTGGCCCGCCGCTTCGGCGCCGTCGGCGAGACCGGTGCGATCGACGAGGACGGTGACGTGTCCGAGGCGTCGGGACTGCGGGACCTGGGGCGTCGACCGGAGTCGGTCATCGTCGAGGAGCCGCTCGAGGTGCGCGTCGACGGCGTCGCTGTGACGACGACGATGCGCACCCCCGGGCACGACTTCGAGCTGGCGGTCGGGTGGTGCCATGCGGAGGGGCTGCTCGACGGGGCACCTGTCCGCTCCGTCCGCTACTGCGCGACGGGATCCGCTGTCGAAACAGGGTTCAACGTGGTCACGGTGGAGACGGCCGGGCGGAGTGCGCCGCCGGTGCCCCGCCTGTCGGCTGCCACGTCGTCGTGCGGGACCTGCGGCGTCGAGGCGGTGGAGGGCCTGACCGCTCGCCTCGAACCCCTGCCTCACGGCACCACTCCGGAGGTTGCCGTGGTCGCCGGACTGGCCATGCAGGTGTCGTCCGAACAGGAGCTGTTCGCACTCACCGGTGCCAGCCACGCCGCAGCGGCGCTCCGTCCCGGGGGTGAGACCGTCGTGGTCCGTGAGGACATCGGACGACACAACGCCGTCGACAAGGTGGTCGGCCGGCTGCTGCTCGACGGCGACGTCCCCGCCCACGGCATGATCCTGTGGGTGTCGGGTCGGGCCAGCTTCGAGATGGTGCAGAAGGCGTGGGCCGCGGGGTTCGCGACGTTGGTGTCGGTGAGCGCTCCGTCAGCGCTGGCGGTTCGCACCGCTGCGGGCGCGGGGATGATGCTCGTCGGATTCGCCCGGGACGGCCGTTGCACCGTCTACACCGATCCGCGATCGGGGGACCGTGGCTGATCGGAGGCGTCGTCGCAGACCGCCGGAGCGACCCGGGCGCCGGCCGATCGTTCCGCGACCGCTGGCCGCGGGACTGTCGAAGGTCGGTCTGCACCCGGAGCTGTGGGCGGGACTCGTGCCCAACGGCGTCGACCAGCAGAAGCCCCGTCACTACAAGGACATGCTGCGCGTCGTCCGTGACAACTCGAACCACCCCAAGTACGCATGGGACGTCCTCACCAAGGGAGTGTGCGACGGTTGTGCTCTCGGTGTGGCCGGGCTGCACGACTGGACGATCGACGGGATCCACCTCTGCACGACCCGCCTCGAGCTCCTCGAGCTAAACACCGCCGACCCGTTCGATCCGATCCTGCTGAGCGACGTCGACGCGTTGCGGTCCCGATCGGGCCGGGAGCTGCGTTCGATGGGCCGGCTCGCCCATCCGATGCGGAGGCGTCGCGGCGAGCGGGGCTTCAGCCGCATCACGTGGAACGAGGCCCTCGATGCGACCGCCGACGCGATCCGGGCCACGACCCCGGATCGGATCGCGGTCTACCTGACGTCGAGGGGCCTGACCAACGAGACGTACTACGTCGCCGGCAAGGCGGCCCGCGCGCTCGGCGTCGCCAGCATCGACTCGGCGGCGCGGGTGTGCCATGCACCGTCGACGCTCGGGATGAAGGCGACCCTCGGCGTCGCCGCCTCGACCTGCTCGCTGCGCGACGTCATCGAGTCGGACCTCGTCATCCTGTGGGGCACGAACCCGGCCAACAACCAGCCGGTGTTCATGAAGCACCTGGAACAGGCGAAGCGCTCGGGGACCGAGGTCGTCGTGGTGAACCCGTACCTGGAACCCGGGCTCGAGCGCTACTGGGTCCCCTCGTCGCCCGAGTCGGCCGTGTTCGGCACGCGGATCTGCGACCTGCACGTCCCGGTCCGACCCGGTGGCGACATCGCCCTAGCGAACGCCGTGGTCAAGGCACTGATCGCTCGACGCGCCGTCGACCACTCCTTCGTCGACCACCACACGACCGGTTGGTCGGAGCTCGTCGCGGCGCTCGACGCGCACGATCTCGACGAGCTCATCGCAGCGTCGGGCGTGGACGCAGAGACGTTCGAGCGGTTCGTCGACATGTACGCAGCGGCCGACGCAGCGGTGCTCATCTGGTCGATGGGCATCACGCAGCACACCTTCGGAGTCGAGGGCGTGCAGGCGATCGTCAACGTCGGTCTGGCCCGTGGCAACGTCGGCCGCAACGGAGCGGGTCTGATGCCGATCCGCGGCCACTCCGGTGTGCAGGGCGGCGCCGAGATGGGTGCCTACGCCACGGCGTTCCCCGGCGGTGTCGCGATCGACGCCGACAGCACCGCGGCGTTGTCCGAGGCCTGGGGCTTCGACGTGCCCGGCCAGGAGGGACTGACTGCGCCCGAGATGGTGGAGGCAGCTGGGCGGGGTGACCTCGACGTGCTGTGGATGTCGGGCGGCAACCTGCTCGACGTGCTGCCCGACCCGGCCTCGGTCACCGCGGCTCTCGGCACCGTCGGGACCCGCGTCCACCAGGACGTCGTGGTGACCACGCAGATGCTCGTCGACGGCGACGACGTGGTGCTGCTGCCGGTGGCCACCCGCTACGAGCAGGAGGGCGGTGGGACGTCGACGACCACCGAACGCCGGATAGCGTTCTCTCCCGAGATCCCACGACAGGTGGGCGAGGCCCGCAGCGAGTGGCGCCTCTTCGGCGACGTCGTCGCCCGCGCCGCTCCCGAGCGGGCCGCCGACTTCGCCTGGCCGACCAACCAGGCGTTGCGCTCCGAGATCGCACGGGTTGTCCCCTCCTACGCGGGGATCGAGTTCCTGGAACGCACCGGCGACGCCGTGCAGTGGGGCGGACGTCACCTGTGTCCGGGCGGCCGGTTCCCGACTCCCGACGGCCGGGCCCGCTTCACCGCCCTCGAGATGCCCGTCCCCGACGTGCCCGAGGGCCGCTTCCTCGTCACGACCAGGCGGGGCAAGCAGTTCAACTCGATGGTGTGGGACGAGACCGATCCGCTCACGGGAGCGACGAGGGACGCGGTCTACCTGGACCGCGCGGATGTCGAGTCGCTCGGCCTGATCGACGGTCAGCGAGTAGTGCTGCGGTCCGACACGGGCGAGATGCTCGCCCGGGTGCACGTGTCACGGCTGCCCCGCGGATCGGCGCAGGTGCACTGGCCCGAGGGCAACGTCCTCCTGCCGGGCGGGGCCGAGCACCGGGAGCCCGGATCGCACATCCCCGACTACCAGGCGATCGTCGGGATCGAACCCGCCTGAGTCGGCGCGGTCCGGGGCGGTCCCGCCTGAGTCTTCCCGGTCCGGGGGCCGGGGAACACACGATCGCAGGCGTCCCTAGACTCGGCCCGTGACCGACCCGTCGAGCCCCACCATCGGAACCGCCGTCCTCCACCTGTTCTTCCGCGTCGGCCCCCTGGCCGATGCCGGGGAGGTCCTCGCCGCCATCGCGGATTCCGAGGGTCGGGGCGACCAGGTCGTCTCCGTGGCGATGCTCGGCCACAAGGCGGACCTCGGGATCATGGCCCTGTCGGCGGACCAGTGGAACCTGAGGCGGTTGCAGACGGCGCTGGTGCAGGCGGGCCTGGAGCTGACCGACAGCTACGTCTCGCTCACCGAGGTCTCGGAGTACGCCCAGGGGGTTCCCGACGAGCTCAAGCAGGCCAGGCTGCACCCGAACCTGCCGCCGGAGGGCAAGCCGGCCTTCTGCTTCTACCCGATGTCGAAGCGTCGCGTGGAAGGTGCGAACTGGTTCGCCCTCGACTACGACCGTCGCAAGGAGCTCATGTACGAGCACGGAGCGTCGGGCAGGAAGTTCGCCGGCCGGGTGCTCCAGGTGGTCACGGGGTCGACCGGCACCGACGACCACGAGTGGGGCGTCACCCTGTTCGGCGTGCATCCCGACGACATCAAGGACGTCGTGTACACGCTTCGCTTCGACGAGGCCTCCGCTGTGTACGGCGAGTTCGGGACCTTCTACGTGGGGATGGTCGCCGATCCCCGGACGGTCCTCGGTGAGCTCGGACTCGACTGAACCCGACTGGTCCGAACCGGTCTGGGCCGCGTCGAGTGCCGTCGCGTTCCGGGAGGGCGCGTCGCCGGCGGCCCCGCCGCGTCCCGAACCTGGCTCCGAGGACCTCGAGAGGACAGGACCGGAACCCAGCCCCACGACGACCGGCGAGGAGGCGTCGCCGCGCCGGCGTCGGTGGCCCGTCGTCGCCGGCTCGGCCGCAGCGGTCGTGGTGCTCGTCGCCGTGGCGTCGGAGGCTCTCGGCCGGTGGTACGTCGCGTCGCAGGTCGAGGACCGCCTCCGTGACAGCGGGATGACCGGCCGCATCGAGGTGACGGTGGGCTCGTCGCCGTGGCGGCCGAACGTCCTCGGCGCGCTGCTCGGCAGAGGACTCGAC
This sequence comes from uncultured Aquihabitans sp., assembly GCA_964575165.1. Taxonomy (GTDB): domain Bacteria; phylum Actinomycetota; class Acidimicrobiia; order Acidimicrobiales; family Microtrichaceae; genus Dermatobacter. The sequence goes on from CAZNQK010000019.1 coordinate 4,308, forward strand.
GAGCTCGACGTCCTGATCACCGACGGCACGGTGGGTGGCCTCGGCGTCTCGCATGCCGACTACCGGTTGTCCGGCATCGACGGGAGCGTCTCGATCCGGTCCGGCAACGTGGTCGTGGAGTCGATCGAGCGTGGTGACGTCCGCATCGAGTTCCCGGCCGAGGAGCTCGGATCAGCGGTGGGGACGTCGTTCGCGGTCGTCGACGGTCGGCTCTGGGCTGCGGGTGTCGTCCCGTGGGACCGGCGGGCGGTGGCGCTGCGGGTGGTGGACGGGTCGTTGGAGCTCGGAGGGGACGCGGCGGAGCTGTGGGGAATGCCGGTCGACGTCCCGGTCGCCGACAGCTACCTGCTGCCGTGTCCGCCATCGGTGCGGTTGAAGGGCGAACGCCTGGTCCTCTCGTGCAGCGGCGACGAGCTGCCGGGAGTGCTCGAGTCGCCGCTGAGCGTCGACCCGTCGAGCCCGACGGCGCCCGTCGGAGAGCTGGAACCGCCGCAGACGATCGTGCGCGACGGCGGGTGATCCTGGCGTTCTGGCGTTCTGGCGGCCGGCCTGCCGGTGCGGGACTGCCGGGTCAGTCCGTCACGACCTGCCAGGTGGGGAAGCTGACGTGAGCGACGTCCTGGTGGCGGACGATGCGCCCCTGCGACGACAGCCTGCGCAGCGCCGGTTCGGCGACCTCCGGCCCTCCGACGAGAGCCATGAACTGGGGGACGGGCAGCAGCACCGGACCGTCGGCGTCGCCCTCGCGCAGGAGTGCGTCCATCTCGATCGTCGGTCGTTCGGGGTGGAGCGGCTCGACCACGTAGCAGTTGTAGACGACCCGTTCGAACACGGCCGTCACCCGTATGCGCATGCCGATTCATACCGCGGGAGAGACGCACCGGTGCGACCACCGTGCGGTCCTCCTCCGGGCGCGACACTGACATCGATGAGCGAGGCTGACGACGAGAACCTCGGGACGGGCGACGTGAACCCTGCGGCCGGCGACGAGGAGCGACTTCGCGCGTACGGCCAGGCGCTGGTCGCCGCCGTCGACGCGGTGATCGGCGACTGGGTCCGTCGGTGTGTGAGCTCCCGTTGTGCGGGCTCGTCGGTCGACATCGACGGGGCCACGGCTGCCCGGATCGAGCGATCGGCCGAGGCGTGCAGACGGCGGGTCGTGGGCGAGATGCGGGACCTCCTGTCGCTCGACGTGGACGAGCAGACCGGGACCCCGCTCCAGATCCTGCGGTCAGCGGTGTCGTCTCCGACCGAGGTCCTCGCCGAGCTGGGCGTGGAGCCGGTGGACCGAGACGACTTCGATCGCAGGGCGTTCCCCGACGATCTGTACGGCCTCACCCCTGCCGGGTTCGGCGACGTGGACGGATCGTTGTTGGAACCCGGAATCGCATGGGGCGCGGCCAAGGCCCACGTCCACCGTCGCCGTCACGCCGCTCGTCGGTGACCTGGCCGGAACCAGGGCCGGAACGGACCTCGACGGGCGGGATCAGCCTGCGTCGGGGTCCCGCGACCAGCCGGCGTCGGTGATCGACCGGGGTTCGAAGAACAGGCATCCTTCGGGGCAGGCGAACGGAGCCTGTTCCGCAGCGTCGACCCGACACCGCTGGACGAGGTCTCCGGCGCCGACGGTCCGGCTCGAGTAGTGACGGCAGTCGGTGCGAACGGCCACGGGTCGATCCTACGGTGGAGGCTCCATCCGCCACAGGTCCAGGATCCGGTCCTCTGGCACGTAACCGAACCTCACGGAGCCGGAAACACTGCGGAAACACCCCGTCCGTAGCGTGACCGCCACGTTCCCGCCGAGGCGCGGGTCAACCGACACAGGCGCACGGGTCGGCCACGGCACGGCGCCGCACACCAACCGGTCCGGACAGGGGCCGGGCACCGAGAAGGGACAGCACCGATGAAGTTGGTCACCGCGGTCATCAAGCCGTTCAAGCTGGACGACGTGAAGCAGGCGCTCAAGGCGGGTGGTGTGGTCGGCATGACCGTGACCGAGGTCCGTGGCTTCGGTCGCCAGGGCGGTCACACCGAGACCTACCGAGGAACGGAGTACCAGGTGGACTTCCTCCCCAAGGTCAAGGTCGAGGCCATCGTCGACGACGCGGACGTCGATGAGGTCGTCGACGCCATCGTGGCCGCAGCGCGCACCGACCGCATCGGTGACGGCAAGGTGTGGGTCACCCCCGTCGAGAACCTGGTCCGGATCCGCACCGGGGAGACCGGCGCCGACGCGGTCTGACATCGGAGCAGCAGATGGCCGCTCCGCTGCATCGCAGCGAGCTCCTCAACGACCGCTCGCTCACGGGACGCAAGTTCTGCGACGCCTACGGGCGCGTCGTCGAGGAGTGGCTCGGCGCCGTCTGGGACGACGCTGTCGCCTCCGGGGGACCACCCGGTGGCGGCGGGGTCGCTCTCGTCGCCGTCGGGGGGCAGGGCCGTGGCGAGCTCTGCCCCCAGTCCGACCTCGATCTTCTCCTCCTCAGCGCACCCGGTGTCGACGCGACCAGGGTGGCCGACGGCCTCTGGTACCCGATCTGGGACGAGGGGCTGAAGCTCGGCCACGCCGTGCGGACGGTTCGTGACACCCTGGCGCTCGCCGCCGAGGATCTCGAGACCGCCACGGCTCTGCTGTCGGCGCGCCACCTGGCCGGTGACGCGGACCTGTCCTCGGAGCTCCGCGAACGGGCCCGGCTGAACTGGCACCGCAAGGGCCGTCGGTGGCTCGACCAGCTCTCCGCAGCGGTCGAACGCCGTCATGCCACTGCCGGCGAGGTCGCCTTCGACCTGGAACCGGACCTCAAGGAGGGCCGCGGCGGTCTCCGTGACGTCCATGCTCTCGCCTGGGCGCGCGACGCCGGCGCAGACGTCGGCGAGGGAGTCCTCGCCGGGCTCGGGCCCGCCCACGAGACGCTCCTCGAGGTGCGAGTCGAGCTGCACCGTGCGGCCGGGCGGCCCGGTGACGTCCTGACCCTGGCAGAACAGGACCTGATCGCCCCGCGCCTGGGTGACGCGGACCCCGACGTCCTGATGACGAGGGTGGCAGAGGCCGGTCGGGAGATCGCGTGGGTCAGCGACGAGTCGTGGCACGACGTCCGTGCCGCCCTGTCCACGTCGCGGACGTCGCGGTTCCGACGTGACCGTGTGATCGAAGACGACCTCGTCGTGCGCAATGACCGGGTGCAGTCGATCGACGCCTCACGACCATCTGTCGACCCGGTCGAGATGCTGAGGGTCGCTGTCGCGTCGGCCCGGGGCTCTCTGCGCATCTCGGCCTCGACGCTGGACGCGCTCACCGCCGCGCCGCCGCCCGCCGAGGTGTGGTCCCATGGCTGGCCGACCGAGGCACGTGATCTGTTCGTGCAGCTGCTCGACTCCGGACCGGCCGCCGTCGACGTCGTGGAGGCTCTCGACCGGTGGGGACTGTGGGCGCGGCTGCTCCCCGAGTGGGACTCCGTTCGGTGCCGGATCCAGCGGAACGCTCTGCACCGCTTCACCGTCGATCGGCACCTGCTCGAGACGGCGTCGGAGGCGTCGCAGCTGTCGAGCCCGGTCCGTCGTGATCTGCTGCTTGTGGCGGCGCTCCTGCACGACATCGGCAAGGGGTGCGACGGTGACCACAGCGTGCTCGGCGAGGGTCTGGCCCGGTCTGTGGCGACCCGCATGGGGTTCGCGTCGACCGACGTCGAGTCGATCGCACACGCCGTTCGCCACCACCTCCTCCTGCCCGACGTCGCCACCCGGCGGGACCTCGACGACCCGGCGACGATCGATGCCGTCGTCGCCGTGGTCGGGACCTCCGACCAGCTCGCGCTGCTGAGGGCCCTCGCCGAGGCGGACGGTCTCGCCACCGGCCCGGCGGCGTGGAGCTCGTGGCGGGCGCAGCTCGTGGACCGCCTCACGAACCTCGTCGCCCTCCGGCTCTCGGGCGGTGCCGCTCCACGCCGGGATCACGAGTCGTTCCCCACCGCCGAGCAGAGGGCCCTCCTCGACTGCGGCGGGCTTCGGATCCGCACGACCGAGGACGTGATCACGGTGGCGTGTCCTGACCGCCCGGGCGTGTTCCACCGAGTCGCAGGTGTGCTCGCGCTGCACGGCCTCGACGTCTTCAGCGCGGCGATCCACTCCGAGCGCGGCATGGCCCTCGACGAGTTCAGGGTCCGAGCGGGTCCGAGCGGGACCATCCCGTGGGAACGGGTGTCCGACGACGTGGCCAGGGTGCTCAAGGGTCGACTGGCCCTCCACGCCCGGCTCGACGAGCGGATCCGCACCCATCAGGCGCGTCGTCGCCCCGGAGTGCACCAGCTGCCGCACGCCGTCCGCTTCGACGACGACGCTAGCGCTGATGCGACCGTGCTCGAGGTGACCGGCGCCGACTCGATCGGGCTGCTCTACAGGCTCACTCGGGCGCTAACCGACATGGATATCGACGTCCGCACGGCGAAGATCCACACGCTCGGATCGGATGTGGTCGACACCTTCTACGTCGTGACATCGGACGGCGGGAAGGTCACCGACGAGGACCTCCGCGCTGAGCTGCGCCGCGCCCTCTTGCACGCTCTCGAACACCCCGGCTGAGCCCCGGACGGACAGCTCGAGGAACGCGCCGCCGGAGTCACTGCTCGCGCAGGAAGCGTTCGACCTCGTCGAGCAGGCGGTCGGCGTCGGACCCGTCGAGACCCGAGCCGGACGCCACCTCGGCGTCGTGCTGACGTTCGAGGAGTCGTACGTACTCGCTGGTGGCGTCGTCCTCGGCGATCAGCTCGTCGAGCTGGTGCTCGTAGCTGACCGAGCCGAGGGCCAGCGTGCTGGTGTCGACCGGAGACCCGATCAGCTCCGCCGACCGTGTGGCGAGTGCCGCCGCCGCCTTCGGTGACGGCGACGCGGGCGCGTACGACGGCACCGCCGCCCAGAGCGACGCCGTCGGGATGTCGACCGAGCCGCACGCGCCGTGCAGCGCTCCGAGGATCCCCGTCGGTCCCTCGTACGACGACGGCGCGAGAGCGAGGCGGTCACGGAACGCGGGGTCGTCGGAGGTGCCGAACACCGGAGTCGGTCGGGTGTGGGGGACGTCTGACAGCAGGGAGCCGAGGGAGAGCACCCACCGGCAGCCGAGCACTCCGGCGACCTCGAGGACCTGTTCGCAGAAGGTCCGCCAACGCAGCTGGGGCTCCACACCTCGCAGGAGCAGTACGCCGTCGGTTCCCGTGCGCTCCGCCCACCCGAACTCGTTCTCGGGCCAGTCCACCACGCGGCGTCCGTCCTCGATGCGGACGGTGGGTCGGACGGCGGTGAAGTCGTAGAACTCCTCCGGGTCGATCGACGCCATCGTCCGGGCCCCCCACTGCTCCCACAGGTGCTCGATCGCACCGGTGGCGGCGTCGCCGGCGTCGCTCCACCCGGCGAAGGCGGCGACCAGCACCGGCCCGGACGACCGGTCATCGACCATCGATCGGGGGTCGGTCCGCGCCGTCGTCGCTCCGTCCGACCACTCCAGGTGCCCCATCGACCCACCCTACCGGCGAGCCCGTCGGACTCCTCCGGGGTGCGCCAGGGGTGAGTAGCGTCAGCTGTCATGCGGATCGAGACCTGCACCGCCGTCGACGACGACCTCGTGGCCGCCATGGCCCGGTTGATCCCCCAGCTGTCGTCCTCGTCGCCTCCGCCTGGACGCGCCGAGCTCGAGTCGATCGTCGGTCACGACGCCTGCCACCTGCTCCTGGCCCGCGACGAGGACGGCGCGATCCTCGGGTCGATGACCCTCGTGGTGTTCCCGATCCCGACCGGGACCAGGGCCTGGATCGAGGACGTCGTGGTGGACTCCGAGGCGCGGGGTCGTGGCGTCGGCGAGGCGCTCAACCGCCGAGCGCTCGACATCGCCGGGGAACTGGGCGCGAGGACCGTGGACCTGACCTCACGCCCGAGTCGTGAGGCCGCCAACCGCCTCTACCAGCGGATCGGGTTCGTCCAGCGCGACACGAACGTCTACCGACACACCTCGGGATCCTGAGCCACCGGCGCCAGTGACAGGTGGCGCCCTCCTCGGGTGCGCCATCGTCGTAGTGTTCGCGCATGGCACCGCCCCCGAACGCCCCCTCGAAGGACTCGAAGCCCGACACCCCGCCGGGCGAGGCACCCTCGAACGACCCGTCCACGATCGACCTGACATCGAACGAACCGACATCGAACGAACCCGACTCGGGATCGTCGGATGCCGGGTCCGCGAAGCCCAGCCTGTCGGTCACGATCTGGTCCGTCTGGTCGTGGTTCGCGTTCGGCATGAGCGTGATCGTGCTCATCCCGGTCATCGTCGTCGTGTACCTGGTCACGTGGCCGTTCGACAGGACCCACTACTGGGCCGGCTACATGTTCCGGCGAGTCCCGGTGCTGCACCAGAAGTTGATCCCGCAATGGAACTTCCGCATCACGGGAGAGCTGCCGGCCAACCCGCGCAACCCCTACGTCGTGGTCGCCAACCACGAGTCCTTCGTCGACATCCTGCTCATCAGCCACCTCCCGTTCGAGATGAAGTGGCTGTCGAAGCGGGAGATGTTCAAGATCCCGATCGCTGGTTGGCTCATGTACCTCGCCGGCGACATCAAGCTCGACCGGGGGGACAGGGACTCCGCGAAGGCTGCGATGGACCGTTGTGCCTGGTACCTCGATCGCAAGGTCTCCGTGATGGTGTTCCCGGAGGGGACACGTGCGGTCGACGGCGAGCTCGGCAAGTTCAAGGACGGTGCGTTCCGCCTCGCGGTCGAGTCGGGCGTGCCGGTCCTCCCGATCGCAGTGCACGGCACCAAGGAGGCCTTGCGCAAGCACGACTGGCGGTTCGGGAAGGCCAACGCTGCGTGCCACGTGATGGAGCCGATCAGCACCGACGGCATGACTCTCGAGGACGTCGATGCCCTCAAGGACCGCGTGCGCGACATGATCTCGGCCCAGCTCGACATCATGGAAGAGGACCCCACCCTCTCCCAGTGACCTGCCCACACCGCTTCTCCCCCTGCCCACACCGCTTCTCGGCACGTTTGACGTCGATAATCGACGTCAAACGTGCTCGGTACGGGACGGGCCGAGAGGTGTTGGCGACCGGACGGGCGTCAGGTCGGGGTGATGCGTTGAACTCCGTCATCGAGGCTGATGACGTACACCTCGCCGGCGGGTCCCCGGGCGAACGACACGACCGAGCCGATGTCGAGGCCCAGGTCTGAGGTCGTGACAGTCGGCCTCGCGTCCTCGGAGGTCGGTGGTGTCAGGTGCAGGGCACGCACGCCGGGAGTGCAGAAGTCGCTGAACACGTACCAGCCGTCGAGGGTCGGCAGCCCGGGGTCGCGCACGACCACTCCGCCGGTCACCGAGCATCCGTGGTCGTGGGAGTAGGTGTGGACCGGATCGACGAACGGTCCTGCGCTGGCGTCGCCCGGGGCCGGGTCCGGTGAGGAGAATCGGTTGGTGCCCTCGTACAGGTCCCAGCCGAGGTTCGCTCCCTTGCCGGTATCGGGGACGGCAGGCAGCCAGTCGATCTCCTCGAACTCGTTCTGGCCGACGTCTCCGATCCACATGTCGCCGGTGTCCGGGTCGAAGTCGATGCGCCACGGGTTTCGGAGCCCGGTCATCCAGATGAGCGGCTCGGCGTCGGCCGCGTCGACGAACGGGTTGTCGGCGGGGATGCCGTCTTCGGCCGACGGATCGATGCGAAGGACCTTGCCCAGGAGCGTGTCTCGGGCCTGGCCGTTGCCCTTCGGGTCGTCCGCCGCGCCTCCGTCGCCGAAGCCTGCATACAGCATGCCGTCGGGCCCGAAGCGCAGAGCCCCGCCGTTGTGGTTGGGGAACGGCTGGGTGATGGCGAGGATCTCGCGTCTCTCGGACGGGTCGGCCCGCAACGACCCGTCCTTGCCCGACAGCGGATACTCGTCGATGCGGGAATCCCCGTGGGTCGCCTCGGTGTAGCTGACGTAGAGGTGCTCGCCGTCCGGGGAGACGGCGATGCCCAGGAGGCCCTTCTCCATGTCGGTGTTGCCGACCTTCTCGGTGAGGTCGATCACCGGATCGTCACGGACCCGGTAGCCGTCGCCGTCGGCGACGGCCTCGTGCACGACGCCGCCGCGGGAGGCCACGATCAACGAGGTGCTGTCGGGCCGGACGGTGAGGTCGATCGGATCATCGACACCGAGACCCAGGTCGGTCAGCTTCACGGTCCCGGCCGGATCCACGGTGGTCGTGGTGGCGCCGGACGACCCCGACGACCCGCTGGTGCTCGCAGGCGTGCTCGTGGTGCCGGGCTCGGACCGGTCGTCGTCGGAGCAGCCGACGAGGAGCAGCGCTGTGGTCAGGAACGCGACCAGCAGGCACGCGGGCACCAGCGGTGTGGATGGGAGTGGGCGACGGATCATGACCGCATCCTCCTGATCAGGCCCTCCTGGACCACCGACGCGACCAGGCGACCGTCGTGGCTGTACACCAACCCGCGTCCGAGACCACGGCCGGCGCTGGCACTTGGAGTGTCCTGGGCGTACAGGAGCCACTCGTCCGCTCGGAACGGGCGGTGGAACCACATGGCGTGGTCGAGCGACGCCATGAACACCTCACCGATCGAGAAGCTCGACCCGTGCGGCTGCAACGAGGTGTCGAGCAGCGTCATGTCCGACGCGTAGGTCAGCACGCAGATGTGCAGCACCGGGTCGTCGGGAAGCACGCCGTTCGCGCGCAACCAGACGTTCTGGAACGGCGGCAGGTCCTCGCGCCGTTCCCACGGCCCGGTCTCGCAGTAGCGGGTGTCGATCGGTCGGGGGCGCTCGTAGTAGTCGGCGAAGACATCCTTCCACGGAGCCATCCGCTCCTTGAAGTCGGGGAGCGAGTCCGGTTCGGGAAGGTCCGGGGGCATGTCGAACTGGTGGTCGAAGCCCTCCTCGGGCAGCTGGAAGCTGGCCGACAGGGTGAAGATCGACCGGCCGTGCTGCACCGCTCGGACCCGACGTGTCGAGAAGGAGTGGCCGTCGCGGGACCGGTCGACCTCGTAGATGATCGGGATCGCCGGATCGCCCGGCCGCAGGAACTGGGCGTGCAGCGAATGCACCGTGTGTGGCGCGTCCACGGTCCGTGCACCGGCGACGAGCGCCTGTCCCGCCACCTGACCGCCGAAGACCCGTTGGTCGCCACGATCGGGGCTCACGGCCCCCCTGAAGATGTTGACCTCGATCGGCTCGAGGTCGAGCAGGGTGATGAGTGCATCGACAGCGGGCTGGTCCATCGGCGCCATTCTCTCCCGGCGGGGATGGGGCGTGCGCCACGGATGCGCCGATAGGCTGGTGACCCGTGAAGATCACCCCCACAGCGGTCCTGGACCACGCGCGTTCGGACGAAGGTCGCAAGCAGCTCCGCTACGCCGGCGTCTCGATCGTGTTCGTCCCTCTGGGCCAGTTGCTCATCCAGGTGCTCGGTGCACTCGTGTACACCTCGCAGGTGGACGGGCAGATGGAGACGAACTGGGTCGCCGCGTCCATAACCGCAGCTGCGATCCTGACGGTTCCGAACTTCTTCGCGAACAAGCACTGGGTCTGGAAGGACACCTCTCGGGACAACCTCCGCACGCAGGTGATCGTCTTCTGGGTCGCGGCGATGCTCGGCGTGACGTTCGCGACGGCGTTGACCCTGCTGGTCGACTGGGCGATCGACAGCCACGGGTGGCTCGAGAAGGTGGCGGTGTTCTTCGCTCAGCTCGCCGGGTTCGGGATCGTCTGGCTCGGACGGTACGTCATCCTCGACCGCTGGCTGTTCAAGGTCACGCATCACGGCGAGGAGCCCGACGAGGACGAGCTCGAGATGATGCACGGCGACCTGCCGATCTGATGGAGGCACAGGTCAGAGCCGCCGCGGAGGCGGCGCGCGGGTTCATGCCTGCGGAGGAGGGACAGGCGCTCTACGAGGCTGCTCTGGCGGCTGCGGACGCCGTTCCGGGCGCGCCGCTGCTCGAGGTCGGCTCGTACTGCGGCAAGTCGTCGATCTACCTGGGCGCCGCCGCCGCCGAGCGCGACACGGTCCTGGTGGCGATCGACCACCACCGCGGCTCCGAGGAGAACCAACCCGGCTGGGAGTGGCATGAACCCGACCTCGTCGACCCCGCCGTCGGCCGGATGGACACGCTGCCCCACTTCCGTCGGGCGGTGCACGACGCCGGGCTGGAACCGCACGTGGTCGCTGTCGTCGGCGACTCGCCGACGGTCGCCCGGTTCTGGACGACGCCGTGCGCGCTGGTGTTCATCGACGGGGGCCACGGGGAGGAACCCGCAGACCTCGACTACCGGCTGTGGACCCCGCACGTCGCTCCAGGCGGTCTGCTGGCCATCCACGACGTCTTCCCCGACCCGGCGGACGGGGGCCGGCCGCCCTACGAGCGGATCTACGTGCCGGCGGTGGCGTCGGGCCGGTTCACCGACGTCTCGGCCACCGGTTCGCTGCGGGTGCTGAGGCGCACGCCCTGACCCTTTGCTCGGGCGAGGTCGACGGGGTCGAGTCCGGCGGCGCGTCGGTTACGACGGGCGATCCGGGACCTCCAGACGGCGATCCCGATCATGGCGGCGATCGCTGCGCAGACGAGGAAGAAGAGCGAGAGCTGCAACCAGCCGCCGGGGTCGGTCGGCGACTCCGGCGCTATCCCGCAGTTCGGTCGACGCACGATGTGGCCCGGTGAGCACTCCGATGTGGGCCCGACGTCGGACACCACGGTGGTCGGGGTGTCGGCTCCGACGGCCCCGGTGTCGCCTGACTCGAGCGCCCCGGCGGACGCCCCGACCGAAGGCACCACGAAGGCAGCCATAGCGAGCGACACGGCTGCCACGAGCACCGCAGCGGCGGAGCGGATCTCAGGACGGTTCGACTGCATCGTGACGAGTCTTGTCCGCGATGAGCTCGGGAAGCTCGTCGGGGTCGGTGAAGAGGCGGGCCGCGGGAGACGACCCGGTGATCGCGTCGGCGGCGAGGATGATCGCCGACGCGGTGTACGTGGACTGCTCGCCGCCGGGGAAGTGGACCTCGTCGGGCAGCACGATCCCGGTCCAGTAGCGGTCCTCCTCGGTGCGCAGGCGCTGGGACCAGGAGAACAAGGTGAGGGCGGCGTCGTCCTCACCGACGGCCAGGTGCGCCATCGCGCACTCGCACGTCTCGGCCGCGGTGATCCAGGGACGGTCCGACACGCAGCGCACGCCCCAGCCGTTCTCGACGAAGGCGTCGAAGCGGTGGGCGAGTCGCTCACGCCCGGCGTCGCCGTCGATCGCTCCGGCCAGGACCGGGTAGTACCAGTCCATCGCCCAGCGGTGCTTCGGTGCGAAGGCGTCGGGCTCGTAGCGGATCACCGACGCGAGACGGGCGGCGGAAAGCTCCCAGTCCGGTCGCTCGTGGCCGAGGGCCCCGGCGATGGCGATCGCGCAGCGGAGGCTGTGGCAGATCGACGACGACCCTGTGAGAAGCGCGAAGCTCCACGGCGTGCCGTCGGCGTGGCGGGCCCACAGGATCTCACCGCGGGGGGTCTGGAGGTCGAGGACGAATCCGATCGCCGCCTCGACCATCGGCCACAGCTCCTCGAGAGCTCCCCGGTCCTGGAAGAGCAGCCAGTGGAACCACACTCCGGTCGCGACGTAGGCGCAGCAGTTGGCGTCGAGCTTGTCCTGCTCGACCCGGTCGGCCAGGTAGTACTGGTGCCAGGCGCCGTCCGGGCGCTGGGTCGAGCGGAGCCAGTCGAAGCCGAGCTCGGCCTGGACCCGTCGGCCGCCGAGCATGAGGGCCATCAGCGCCTCGACGTGGTTCCACGTGTCGGCGTGCCCCCCGGGGAACCACGGCACCATGCCGGTGTCGAGCTGCCACTCGGCCACGGCGTCGACGGTGGCGGTCAGCTGCGCGGCGGTGACGATGCCGTCGACGTCGGCCAGGAACACCTCAGACGGTGACACGGTCTGCTCCTTCCAGCGCCTCGTCACCGAGGTGCGCGTCAGTCCGGGTGCCGTTCGACCCGTTCGACGAGCCGACGTCGCCGGAGCCGTCCGTGCCGCCCGCTCCGGCGTTCGGGCGTTCGTTGCGGGTGACTGCACGGTCGGCCGTCTCGCTCCCCGTCGTGCGTCGCGAGTACACGACGACGCTCTTGCCGAGCACCGGGTTCAGGAGGCGCTCGGTGGTGCGGGTGAGCGCCGGCGCCTCGGCGATGTCCCAGACCAGGAGCCTGTGGTAGGCGCGGACCGCCGGGTGGGTGTCGTTGGTGGGGCCCACCAGGCACTTCAGCCACCAGTACGGGGTGTGCAGGGCGTGGGCCCGGTGCGACGCCTCGGGCCGGAAGCCGGCGTCGACCAGACGGACCTTGAGCATCGACTCGGTGTAGATGCGGACGTGGCCGCCGGGCGCCAGCGGCGCGTGGTACTCGGCGGAGAGCTGCCAGCAGACCTTCTCGGGCATCCACGACGGGACGGTCGCGGCGAGGACGCCGCCGGGTCGCAGCACCCGGTTCAGCTCGGCCATAGCGCCGCGGTCGTCGGGGATGTGCTCGAAGACCTCTGAGCAGATGATGCGGTCGAACGTGGCGTCGGGGAACGGCAGGCGCAGGGCGTCGCCGTTGACGCAGGCTCCGAGCGATGTGCGTGACGCCTCGCCCGCCTCCTGCATCGCCCAGAACAGCTTGCGCACGGGAGGCAGCTCTTCGAAGCCGTAGTCGAGCGACACGACCTGGGCGCCCCGACGGAAGCACTCGAAGGAGTGCCGTCCGGCGCCCGCGCCCATGTCGAGGACGAGGTCACCCGCCTGGAGGCCGAGCAGGTCGTAGTCGACGGTGAGCAACGGTCAGATCCTCGCTGTCCTGGCGGTGTCCGGGCCGTCGGCGGCGCCGGGGTTGCGGGCGGCCGATTCGTCGAGCAGCGCCCGGTAGTGGACGACGGTCTTCTCGGCGGTCTGTCGCCACGTCCAGCGGTGCACCACCCGGTCGCGGCCCCGGAGGCCGATCCGCTGAGCGGCGTCGGGATCGTCGAGAGCGCGTCGGATGCCGGCGGCGAGGGCCTCGGCATCACCCGGGGCGACGGCGAAGCAGGTGTCGCCGTCGGGGCCCGACACCTCGGGGATCGCTCCGCCGGTGGTGGCGACGAGCGGGCATCCGGTGCTCATGGCCTCGATGGCCGGGAGCGAGAACCCCTCGTAGAGCGATGGCACGACGGCGCACGCCGAGGAGTTGTACAGCTCGACGATCGTCTCGTCGGACACGCCGGAGACGAACTCGACAGCGCCGTCGAGTCCGAGCGTCTGGATCGTGCGCTGGGCGGCGGAGCCGTCCTTGAGTCGTCCGACCAGGATCAGCTTCAGGCCGGGCCGCTCCGTGCGCAGCTTGGCGAGCGCCTCGAGGAGGTAGCGCTGACCCTTCATCGCCACGTCGGACGACGCGGTGGAGATGATCTGGTTCGGGTTGCGCTCGATGCCCGGCATCGGGGCGAACAGCTCGGGGTCGACGCCGACCGGGACGATGTGCAGCCGCTCGGGCGGAACCAGGTGGTCGCGGCAGATGTCCTCGTATGAGTTGCGCGACACGGTGATGACCCGACGCAGCCGCTTGGCGACTCGGGTCTGCATCTTGGTGAACGCGTACCAGCGCGCCTTCGACCAGCGCTGCCGCGGCGACTCGGCGTGCTCCATCTCGAGGCGTCGGTCCACGGTGATCGGGTGGTGGACGGTGCCGAGGACCGGAAGGCCCATCCGCTCCATGAGCAGCAGGCCGTAGCCGAGGCACTGGTTGTCCTGCACCAGGTCGAACTGACCGGGCCGCTGGCGCAGGTGGTCCCACGCCCGCAGCGAGAACGCGAGCGGCTCGGGGAACGTGCCCGACGAGAACGCGGTGACCTCGGCCCAGTCCCAACGGTCCTTCAGCTCCCAGATGCCCGGCATCCGCATCGGGAAGTGGTCGTTGTAGATGTCGAGGCTCGGGAGCTCGACGAGCGGGACCCGCTCGTCGCAGATGGGATAGGGCTGGCCCGATAGGACCTCGGCGTGGTGGCCGAGATCGACGAGAGCCTTGGTCAGGTGTCGCGTGTAGACGCCCTGGCCGCCGACGTGGGGCTTGCCGCGATACGTGAGGAACGCGATCGAGAGCGGATCGTCGGGCCCGGGCAGCGGGCGGGCGTTGCGTGTCGCGTTGCTGCGGGCACCGCTGGTGGTCCGGCCTGCCGTCCCGTCTGCGGTCCCGGTCCGCGACGGGCTGGCCTGGTCGGTGCGCATGACGGAGTAGCTTCCCCCTCAGCTGTCCTGATGGTCAAGTGAACACCACGCATGGTGGTCGTGTTCGCCACTGTAGGTGACGGGAGCTGAGTGGATGCGCGCACTGGTCCAGAGGGTCCGTTCGGCGTCGGTCACCGTCTCGCGCCCCGCGGAGCCCGATGCGGCGGCACTTCAGGAGCTGACCGGAGCGATCGGCGCCGGCCTGTGCGTGCTCGTCGGGGTGACCCACGACGACGACCCGGCGTCTGCTGCGTCTGTCGCGTCGAAGGTCTGGCACCTCCGCGTGTTCGACGACGTCGACGGCGTCATGAACCGCTCGCTCGCGGACCTGGCATCCGACGGCTATCCCGCCGAGGTCCTCGTGGTCAGCCAGTTCACGCTCTACGGCGACACCCGCAAGGGTCGTCGGCCGAGTTACGTGGCAGCGGCACGACCCGAGACCGCCGAACCCCTCGTCCAACAGGTGATCGACGAGCTGCGTCGTCTCGGAGCGACGGTCGCCACCGGACGGTTCCGCGCCGACATGGCCGTCGAGCTGATCAACGACGGGCCGGTCACCCTCATGCTGGAGGTGTGACCTCCTCCCTGGGCTCCGTGGGCTCCGTGGGTTCGGTGTCACGGCGTCGACGCGGTTCGACGACGTAGACCCACACGAGGGCCGCGGCGGCGAAGAGGATCGCTGGCAGGTCGCCGAGCGCCTGCGCCGGGGTGGTCGCGTCGTAGCGGGGCACCGTCCGCGAGATGACCGCCTGCTCCGACACGTCGGTCCGCTCGTGCACTCCGCCGGCCGGGTCGACGAACGCCGAGAAGCCCGTCGGCGACACCTGGAGCAGCCATCGTCCGGACTCGACCGCTCGCAGCTGCGACATCGCGATCTGCTGGGTCTGGACCTGGGTCAGCCAGTACGACGACCCGTTGGTCGGGTTGAGCACGACCTGGGCGCCGTCGTGGACGCCTTCGCGGACCCGTCGACCGAAGAACACCTCCCAGCTGATGACGACGGCCATCTTCCCGTGACCGGTGCGGATGACGGCGTCGGTGGTCCCGGGGATCTGGTCCCGGGACGGGAGGGTGCTGCCGGCGATCGGCTCGAACAACCAGCGCAGAGGCACGTACTCGCCGAAGGGGACCCTCCGCTTCTTGTCATAGCGATCGGTGACCGAGCCGTCGGGATGCACCACGACCACGTAGTTGACGAAGCGATCCTCGTCGACGGACTCGACGACGCCCACGACGATCGGCGCATCGAGCCGGGAGGCCTGCTCGGCGATCAGCCGGAGCTCCGTGCTGCCGGTGAACCTCCCGCCGGTGTTGACGACGTTCTCCGGCCAGACCATCACGTCGACCGGCCCGTCGTAGTCCCGTGTCGCCTCCAGGTGACGCCCGAAGACCACAGGTGCTTGCGAGCTCGAGAAGGTCGTCCCCTGCGGTCCTCCTCCCTGCACCCCGGCCAGTCGGACCTGGGTGACGGGACTTCCCGACGGCCAGGCGACTCCTCCGAGCGCGACGATCGCGACGACGCCGACGGCGATCGCCGCGGCGCGCGGGCGCCCGGTCGCGGCGAGGTGGATCGCCGCGCCGCAGACCGACACCGCCAGTCCGAGGAGCAGCACGCCGCCGAGCCGGGCGAGGGGCAGCAGCGGAGCGTTCGTCTGGGAGGTCGCCAGGAGCGAGAGAGGGATGCCGCCGAAGGGCGCGTGGGTGTGGAACCACTCGAACAGGACCAGCAGCGCGGGTAGGGCGACGAGCCGGCGTCGGTCGGCCGGGCACAGCGCTGCGACGACGGCGACCATCCCGCCCCAGGCGACGAGCACGCCGACGATGAAGCCGGGAAGCGTGAGGGCCGCCATCCACAGCGTGGACGGACCGAACCAGGCCACGCCGACGAGCCAGCCGATCCCTGCTCGCTGGCGTCTGGTACGTCCCCCGAGGAGCGCCAACCACAGGGCGACGCCGATCGGGGCGAGGGGCCACCAGCCCCAGGGGGGCAGCGCGAGGCAGATGCAGAGCCCGGCGGCCAGCGAGCCGACGACGGTGGTCGCGCGTTGGAGCGGGCCGGCGCGGGGAATGGGCGCGTCGGTGCTCGAGTCCTGCGACGGGTCGCCCACGACCGGCCATCTTCGCACGCTCCCACCGTGACCTGGCTGAACTCGGGTCGTCTCGCGCCGCATGTCGGTGTCAGGCGACCCGAGTTCGGTGGGCTGGCTGAACTCGGGTCGTCTCGCGCCGCATGTCGGTGTCAGGCGACCCGAGTTCGGTGGGCTGGCTGGTCAGCGGGGGCGGAACAGCTCGACGCGCTGGGCGTAGATGTCCGCCAGGGCCCGGGCCTCGCCGTCCGGATCCGAGCTCAGGTGCTCCCACATCCGACGGGTGGTCAGGTATCCGCAGCGCGCCGCTTCGGTGTCGCGGTCGGCGTCGCGCACCATGTTCCGGCGCCGTTCGTGCCATTTCCTGCCGTCGGCCTCGATGATCCACTTCGCCTCGGGGTAGCAGCGGTCCACGAAACCGGTGAGGCACTGCACCGACGGCAGAGGGTGTTCGCTGCTGGGCGTGGGAAGGCGAGCGAGGTCGATGGCCCCGTCGAGGAGCTTCTCGAGCTCCGATCGAGCCAGCCCTTCACCGGGACCGAGGAGGTCGAGCGTCTGTTCGGTGAGGGCGACTCCCGGCTTGCCTCGACGCCGGACCCGACCGAGGACGGCGCCGACCTCGGCCACCGTGACGAGCCCGCGGACGATCGCATCTTCGAGCACCTGCTCGTAGCGCCCTCGACGTAGGACCGCTGCAAGATCGACGAAGGTGCGTGCGGGCGTGGTCACCCTGAGACCGTCGAGCACCATGAGGTCCGACGGGGCGAGGTCGTCGAGACGGTGCCAGGTCGCGGACGCTGTCGCATGGCGTCGCGGTCGATCCACGATCAATGTGACCGGATCGGGTGCGAGCGGACGTACCTCGTGCAGACGGCCTGCGGCCTGGAAGCCGACCGTGGCAGTCGGTCCGGCGCTCAGCACCGCGATCCAGAGGCGTCGACGCCAGGAGTCGGCGTGCCCTGGGAAGCTGTAGACGCCCGGTGCCAGGAGCGACCAGCGACCGGTGTCGAGGCGCGATGTGATGAGGCGTGGTGATGCGCCGGAGTCGAGGGCTTGGCAGCGGTCGAACACCCCGTGCTGTTCCGAGGCCGTCACGGCCAGCTGTGCTTCATCGAAGGTCATCCTCCGAGTGAACGTGCATCGATCGGCTCTTGTCATCGGGGACCGGTCCCCGTTGACATGCCGAAGCGCTCTCACCCAGACCGAACTCGGGTCGTCTCGCGCCGCATGTGGGTGTCAGGTGACCCGAGTTCGGCAGAGGTCCTGAACTCGGGTCGTCTCGCGCCGACTATGGGAGTCAGGTGACCCGAGTTCGTGGGTTTATTGCTCGTGGGCCGGTCGTTCGTGAGCGGGTGGGTGTGGAGTCGAGCAGCGCTCGGGCGGCGGCGCGGCCCTGGCGGATGCACGCCGGGATGCCGAGGCCCCCGAGATCGGCGCCGGCCACGCGGACACCGGGGGCGCTGGCGGCCAGCGACGATTCGATCCGACCGACCAGGTCGGCGTGACCCACCTGGTACTGCGCGAATCCGGGTTCCCACCGGGTGACGCGGGTCGCGACCGGAGCGGCGGTCAGCCCGAGGACGGTGTTCAGGTCGCCCCGGAGCGCGGCGACGAGCTCGTCGTCGTCCATCCCGCTCGGCCGATCGTCGCGGCGGTGACCGGCAGCGACGCGCAGGACGGCGTGGGTCCCGTCGTCCCAGTGCGGCCACTTCAGCGAACCGAACGACACGGCCGTGGCCAGCAGCCCGGCGTCCCGTGGCACCAGCACTCCCGATGCGCCCGGAAGGCCGACGAGGTCGTCGTGTCGCACGGCGAAGGTCACGAACGTCGCGGGGACGTGGACGATCCGTTCGAGCTCCGCCGACGCGTCGGGATCCAGTTCCGCCACGACCCGTGCCGCGGCCGACGCGGGTGTGGCGACCACGACCGCGTCGGCGACCAGGGATGATCCGTCGCCGAGTACGACCAAGGCCCGTCCGTCCTCGGCCCGACGGATGGTCGTCACTCCGGTTCCGGTGCGCACGTCCACGCCTCGGTCGCCCAACCGGTCCGACAGCACGGCGACCATCCGCCCGGTGCCACCCCGCATGGCTCGGAAGACAGGACCGGAGGAAGCGGCCGTGGCCACCCGTCGGCGCAAGGCCAGTGTCAGGCTGCCGCCCTCCGCGGCAGCGGCGGCGAGTTGCGGAGTCACCGACCTGAGCGAAAGCTCGTCGATGTCGCCGGCGTTGATCCCGCCGACCAGTGGCCCGACGACACGGTCGACCAGCTCGCGGCCGAACCGCTCGGCGAGGAGCTCGCCGATGCTGACGTCATCCACCGGTGGGGGATCGACGCGGTCGACCTCTGCCGCCACGGCGGCGAGACCCTCAGCCGACATGATCCCCGTCGCCGCCAGGTCCTCGACCTCGAGCGGAACGCCGAGGACGTGGCGCGTGGGGTACCAGCGGAGCCGGCCCGGACCGGCGTCGGGTCCGACCGAGCCCGGATCCCACACGGCGGCCCTGCCGGCCGAAGGCTGGGTGAGCTCGTCGCCGAGGCCGAGCTCCTCGCACAGCTCGACGGCCTCGGGCTCTCGGGCCAGGAAGTTGTCGGCGCCCTCGTCCACGGTCAGCGGACCGGTCGGGAGCTCCAGCATCGAAGTGCGGATCTTCCCGCCGAGGCGCGTCGAGGACTCGACCACGGTGACCCGGATGTCGGGTGCCGAGCTGGCCTCCCACGCAGCGGCGAGCCCCGTGATCCCGCCGCCGACCACGACCAGGTGGCGGGTGTCGTCGGTCGGCGAGCTCACGGACGTCGGGAGCCGGTCCGGTCGGCGGTGTCGCGAACGAGCTCGGCCAGTGCCGTCATGACGGAGGGGTCGTCGTTGACGACGCGGGTGCGGCCGAACGCCAGGCCGACCTGCTCGGCGGCCCCCGCCGCCTCGACGTCGAGGTCGTAGAGGACCTCGAGGTGGTCGGACGTGAAACCCTGCGGCGCGATCACGATGCCGTCGGCGCGTCCGGTCCCGGCGAGGTCGCGGATCACCTCGACCACGTCGGGGCCCCGCCACGGTTCGGGGGTCGGCCCCGCCGACTGCCAACCGAGACCCCAGCCTGTCCACGTCGCCAGTCCGGCTGCCCGGGCGGTGGCCTCGGCCGACTCGCGGAGCTGATCGGGATACGGGTCGCCGACGAGCAGTCGCTCCGGGAGCGAGTGCGCGGTGAACACCACCTTGGTGCGTTCGGGCATCGGCGCCAGGGCGTCACGGACGGCGTTGGCCTGGAACTCGATCAGCTCGGGAAGCATGTGCCAGCTGTCGATCCCCACGAACGTGATGCCGTGGGTGGTGGCGGTGGAGGCGGCACGTTCGTGGTACTGAGCGACGCTCGCTCCCGAGTAGTGGGGGGCGAGCACCAGTCCGACGATGCTGGCCACACCGCGGTCGGCGAGTTCCGTCACGGCGTCCTCTACGAACGGTGCAGCGTGCTTCTGACCGAGGGCCGTCACGAACCGACCGGGGGCGATCCGCTCGAGCTCGTCGCCGATCGCCCGGACCTGGGCCCGGGTCCGTTCCGCCATCGGGGAGGTTCCCCCGAGAGCCTCGTAGCGGCGGATGAGGTCGGCCAACTGATCCGCGCTCGGAGGCCGGCCGCGGCGGATGTGGGTGTAGTAGGCCTCGACGTCGGCGGGGGTTGCCGGCGTGCCATAGGCCATGACGACGACGCCGGTGGTCACCGGTCGCCCCCGGCTCCGGTCGGCCGCCATGCGTGCACGTGCTCGACGAGACGTTCGAGCACCTCGGGGTCTGTTTCCGGCAGGACACCGTGGCCGAGGTTGAACACGTGGGCTGATCCGCCGCCGCGTCGCAGTACGTCGTCGGCGGCGGGACAGGTGACTTCCCATCCCGCGGCGGGCAGGGCGGGATCGAGGTTCCCCTGCACGGCCGTCCCGGACGGCAAGCGGGTCCGGGCGGCGTCGAGCGGTGTCCGCCAGTCCACGCCGACGACGTCGGCTCCCGCCTGCGCCATGAGGCCGAGCAGTTCACCGGTGGACACCCCGAAGTGGATGCGGGGGACGCCCATGTCTGCTGCGGCGGACAGGACCTTGGTGCTGGCGGGCAGGACGAACCGCTCGTAGTCGTCGGGAGACAGAGCCCCGGCCCACGAGTCGAACAGCTGCACAGCGGACGCACCGTTGTCGACCTGCGAGCGCAGCGAGTCGATGGCCAGGTCCGCGAGTCGGTCGAGGAGGTCGTGCCAGAGCGCTTCGTCGGTGTGCATCAGCGCCTTGGTCGCGACGTAGGTTCGCGAGGGGCTGCCCTCGATGAGGTAGCTGGCCACGGTGAAGGGAGCGCCGGCGAAGGCGATCAACGGCACCGGGAGGTCGCGGCCGAGGTTGCGAACCGTCTCGATCACGTAGGGGGTGTCGGCCTCGGCGTCGAGCGGTCGGAGACGGGAGAGGTCCGACCGGTCCCGGAAGGGCCGCTCGACGACCGGGCCGACACCTGGCGCGATGTCGACCCCGAAGCCGATCGCGTGGGCCGGCGTCATGATGTCGGAGTAGAGGATCGCGGCGTCGGTGCCGTAGCGGCGGACCGGCTGCAGGGTTATCTCGGTGGCCAGGTCGGGGTCTGCGATCGCCCGGAGGATGGTGCCCGTTCCGCGGATGGCCCTGTACTCCGGCAACGACCTGCCGGCCTGGCGCATGAACCACACCGGCGTGTGCGCGGTCGGTAGGCCCCGACATGCCCGGACGAAGGATGAGTCGGCGTGGCGTCCGGCGGCTCCAGAGGGGATCTGGGCCCGGGTCGTCGGCTCCTGCGGCATCGGCGCGAGTCAACCACGCTGCGATCCGGGACCGACAGCCGCACCGGTCGTCGGCCGTCACGTTGACACCCCGGGTCACGGGCCGAGGTGTTCGGACTGGGTCGAACGACCCATTTCCGCTTCGTCCGTAACGACGGACCGCTCCGGTGCGATCTCACATCCAGAGCCTCTGGAGGTGACGTGCAGGCACGCCGTCGGTCGACGACATCGAGACGCTGGGTGAGCCGTGGTGACAGGGGCGCGGCCATCCTGGAGTTCGCGCTCGTGGTCCCGTTCTTCATCATCCTCGTTATGGGGATCATCGACTTCTCGAACGCGTACAACGACTACAACTCGGTTCGTCAGGGGGTTCGCGAGGGTACCCGCCAGATCGTCGTCGCGGACTGGAGCACCGACGGGTGCACGAGCGGCACCTCGGCGGCCAAGGCGGCGTGCGTCACCAAGGCCAGGGTCGGACTCACCGATGCGGACACCCGGGTGAAGATCGTCCTGCCGACGACCTATGCGCCCGGTGAGCAGGTGAAAGTCTGCGTCATGTACCCGTTCCGATCGATGACCGGGTTCTTCAACGCCGTCCTGAACGGAGCGGCGAAGTCGGAGCTCACGATGCGGATCGAGCAGATCGATGCCTCCCAGCCGATCGCCGGCTACGAGGAGACCCCGCTACCTGGCCAGAACTGGTCCTGGTGCTGATCATGGCCGACCGGTTCGCACGACTCCGGGATCGACAGGGCGAGAGAGGAGCCTTCCTCGTGATCGCGGCTCTGCTGCTCGTCGCGATGTTGGCGATGGCGGCGATCGCCGTCGACCTCGCCAACGGTCGTCAGCAGCGCCGTCAGTCCCAGGCGACCGCCGATGCGGCGGCTCTCGCCGCTGCGCAGGACCTGCCGGACCCGGTCGCCGTCGTTGCCACGGCCAAGTCCTATGCCCAGCAGAACTTCGGCATCCCGACGACGGCCTGGGTCGGATGCGCCGACCCGGAGCACCTCGCGAACCTCCCCGACACCTCGGCCAGCGACGAGTGCATCTCGATCGATGAGGCGTTCACTCGTGTGCGGGTGCGCCTCCCAGACAAGTTGATCCCGACCGTGTTCGCCGGCGTGATCGGCGTGGACGACATGATCGTCTCCGCCGACGCCGTGGCGGAAGCGACCCTGAAGCGCGACGACCGGATCATCCCGGCCACGGTCGCCGCTGCCTCGGGGAGCGGCAACCTGTGCATCGAGAACGGCGGCAACGACGTCTCGTGCGCCTCGCGCACGAGCGGCAACTTCGGCTCGTTCGACTCGCGGCGTGCGTCGTTGTTCAAGCCGACGTCGAGCGAGCAGGCCAACTCACTCCGCATCAACTACTCGCTCGGGGTGGACCACGCCTTGACGATCTACGGGTCGGGATCGACCAAGGTCTGCGACGTCAACCTCCAGTCGCCGTGCGCCGCCACGAACGTCGGCTCGACCCACGAGGCCAACCACCTGATCCCCTACACCGGCAACGTCGTGCCGCCGTTGACCGAGGGCGTCATCGACAACGCGACGATCAACACAGACGCCGGGAACCAGCTGTTCTGTGGTCGACTGAAGCGCCCGGACCTGACCGACGAGAACCTGGCCGATCCGGATCCCGAGGGATGCAACCACTGGACGACGGCTCCGGGGCCGGGACCGTCGATCACGGTGCTCGGCGACAAGGTGAACGGCCGGCACGCCTACACGTGGATGAAGCCCACCTACAAGAACATCTTCTTCCCCGGGGCGTCGTCGTCGACGCCGTCGACCAGCAGCACCTGGTCGACGGGGGACGGAAAGCTCAACTGCTTCCTCAAGAGCTACCGGTTCGACTACGGAGGCTCGTACTCGATGGGTCACGTCCCCCAGACCGAGTTCTTCATCGACCCGACCAAGCCGATCGATCCGACGACGGGCCAGGGGACCGAGTTCACGCTTGCTCAGGCGAAGGCGTACCTCGGCTCGATGTGCGGACTCGACCAGTCGTTCGTCGACGCGAAGCTGGCGAGCCTCACCGACGGTGACTCGTTCTGGCCGATGTTCGACAACGCGATGGTGACCGATCCCCGTTTCGGGATGATCCCGGTCGTGAAGTCGTTCGGCAACGGGGGCAGTACGGCCATGCAGATCGTGAGGTTCTGGTCGATCTACATGTACCGGCTGTACCCCAACGGCGGGAACACGAAGCTCGCTGCCATAGACGCCTGGGTCTTCGAGCCGGCGCTGGTCGAGACGACCTCCGGCGTCGCCGACCTCCAGTTCGGTTACAAGACCAACCAGCCGATCGTGCGCCTGGTCCACTGATCGTCGCCGACCGATCCCCAACGAGCGGGCGGATGCGGCGGGCGGGGTGACGAGCAACGGTCGATTCGCTACCGGCTGAACTCTGCTCCGGTGCTCAGCCGCCTGCGGCCCCCGCTCCGTTGCTGTTGCCTCCGGCGTTGCTGTTGCCTCCGGCGTTGCTGTTGCCTCCGGCGTTGCTGTTGCCTCCGGC
>CAZNQK010000019.1:28045-37231 GCA_964575165.1 uncultured Aquihabitans sp.
GTTGCCAGGAGTCGGTGGTCGACCACCTCCTGACGTGCTCGGTCCAGTCGTCGTCGGGCCGCTTCCGACGGCGGCTCCGTCCTGGGTCTCGCCCGATGTCCCGTCGTCACCCGGTGCCGGGACTCCGGTGTCCACCTCGGCCCCGAGTCCGGGGGCGGCGCCGGGTCCTTCGTCGTGGAGACCGTCGATCCCTGCCGTCGATGCGACCAGGGAGACGGGTGTTCTCCAGCGGCGGCTTCTCAGGCGGTCCGCTGCGTCCGGTCCGGTGGTCGAATCTCGAGTCACGTCGTCGAGCGTCGGTCGGGTCGGGTTGTCTCCAACGATCCCTGGCACCGGCAGATGGCCCGTGGCGGCTGCTGCTGCTCCGCCGAGGAGTGCCGCCGAGGTGACCCCGATGACGAGAGCCTTCGTTGCAACACGACGACGCCTGGACTCCCGGATGGCCAGCAGGTCGTCCGACGACGCGACGCGGTCAGCGGACGACTCGCTGTCCGTTCGATCGGGCCCGACAGGTGCCGCAGCCGGACCGGTCACGGAGAGGAGGGCTTCCAGGCCCCGTCGGTCGGTCAGCTCTTCCTCGGTTCCCGGAGCGACCAGGCAGCGGAGCAGTTCGGTCAGACCGCGATCGGCCCCGACTTCTCCGTCGGCTGATCCGTCGGAACCTCGAACGGTGGCGGCAACCAGGGTGAGCAGCGCGGTGAGCTCGTCCGCTGGTGCGTCGATGGGGTGGTGCAGGGTCTCCCGTTCTCGACTCACGGTGTCGGCACCTCCACACGGCGATGATCGAGATCGCCCGAGGGGTGGGCGACAGTGGTGGCCAGCTTCTTCAGCGCCCGGTGTTGGGTGACCCGCACCCAGCCGGCCGTGTGGCCGAGGATCTCGGCGACGGTGTCGGTGTCGAGGTCACCGAGCACCCGGAGAAGGACGACATCCGCCTGGTCCTGAGAGAGCGAGCCGACGACCAGATCGGCGGCGGCCTGGGAGTCATTGCGTGAAGCGACATCCCCTGTGGCTGATCGGTCCTCGCGGTCGCTGATCTCCGTCGGCGGCACCAGGATCGCCGGTCTCCGGAGCGCACGTCGTCGGTGGTCGATCAGTCGCCGACGGGCGATCGTGAACACCCAGCCCCGGAAGCCTTCCTCGTCGCCGTCGAAGCGGTCGAGGCCCGTCGCGACCGCCAACCACACGTCGGCTGCGATGTCTTCGGCGTCGCGCTGCTCGTGGGATCTCAGGTAGCGAAGCAGTCGGGGCTGGATCCGTCGGAACAGCCGGTCTGCGGCATGCTCGTCCCCCCGTCGAACCGCGGCCAGGAGATCGCCGAATGCGATGTCCTCGGCGTGAGGCGCGGTCTGGTGCACCTGTTCGTATCGGCCGGATCGTGACGAAACTCGAGGTTCCCTGACGACTTCTGTGGTCCTACGTTGTTCGGATGCGCCGTTCGATCGATGACGACCAGGTGCCGGTGCCGCCGCTGCGGGACGATGAGTTGGCGGAGGACGGGGTGGTCCCGACCAACTGGGCCGTGTCGATCTGCGACGACTACGACGACGCCTCTCCGCGGATCCAGCTGTTGGTCGAAGAGGTCGGTGCCGTTGGAACAGGGCTTGTGTCGCACCTCGACCCGGACCGGGCTCGGCGCCTGCGCCTGGCGATCGCAGCGGCGTTGCGGGAGCTCGGAGAGGATCCCGGCCGCTGAATCCCGAGCCGACCGCCGGCCGGACCTGGCTGGTCGGCCCGCGGATTCAGACTGGATCCAGCCGAAAAAGCGATCGGGACGGAGGGGGGCGACCTCCGTCCCGATCGGCGCACAACCCTCTCCCAAGGGCGTGACGTCTGGACAGTGTGGACCAACGGTCGGTCGTGAAGTCCCCCTGAACGCCATTCTCGAATCGAGTTCGCTCTGCCATCGAGAGAGATCGCTCTGTATCCTCGCCCGGGTGAGCGATGGACGGGATCGGGCGCGGCGGGGGACGTCGGGTGAAGTGCTGCGACAGGCCGCCGAGCAGTTGTGGGGAGGGATCACGCTCGACGACCTCTCGGCGTTCGTCACCGTCGGTCGACTCACCCAGGCGTCGGGCCTGTCGAACGGTGCGGTCTACTCCGCCCACAGCGCCAGCGATCAGGGCCGCAGCGCGCCGCAGTCCGCGATGCGTGAGGCGTTTCTGCGGATGGACCCGGCGGACGACGAGTTGGTCCTCGGTGTGATCGAGCAGCTGCACGAGTCGTTCGACGCGACCATCGGGCCCGACTTCCTGGAACACGTGGCATCCCAGCTCTCCCCGTTGGTGGCGCACTCGGCCCGGTCGCCCGAGATGTGGGACTACACGCACTTCTGGTTGGGCGCCGCGGTGGCGAACAACGACAGCGGTGTCGCATCGGCGGTGCGGCAGAACTACCGGTCGACCATCGCGAGCTACTCGAGAGCGGTCGAGCGTCTCCTCGGTCTGACGGGTCGGGAGCTGATCGACGGCATCGACCTCGTGACGCTGGTGACCATGATGGTCGCCGGCGCCGACGGGATCGCCCTGGTGCTCCGACTCGACCCGGAGGCGGATCCCTCCCTGATCGAGCACATGCTGCTGGCCGTGTTCGCAGCCACGACCCGGCTGACGGGCGGTGAGGACCCGTTGACGCCGTTGGTGATCGCGTCGACGGACATCACGGAGGCGGACGACGCCGAGACGTACGACGCGACGGACGCTGCCGTCCGCGCAGCGGTCCGCCAGATCACGGACCGGACCGGCTGGCACGAGGTCGACCTGCGCAAGGTGGCCGAGCTCACCGGCCTGCACAGCGCAGGGCTGGCGGTGAGGTATCCGACCGTCCACCACCTCGCGACCCTGCTCTGGGATGACGAGGTGGACAAGCTCCGGCGCGCCGCCAGGTCGCGGGAGTCGCTCGACCACGAGTCGCAGGTCACCGAGTTCGTGCACGATCTCGCCAGGATGGCGTGTTCCCGCCGGAGCCTGGTCAACTCGCTCCTGATCGTCAGGTTGCTCCGGAGCCGGACCGACGTGGGGTCCTCCGGCCGGCCGTTGGAGGATCTGCTGGCCGGGATGCTCGCGGATGATCCGTCGACGGCGACCACGGCGCGTTCGGCGGCGCACGGGATCGTCCACCTGGTGCTGGCCGGGGCAGCCGAGGACGATGTGGGGCCCGTCGACCTCGCGAACCTGGCTCTCCGGCTCGTGCGACGTTGATCGGCATACGCTGTACGGGATCGCGGAGGTCGTCCCCGAGAGGAGCGGTCGAGTGGAAGTGGAGGGAACCGATCCCGACCTGCAAGGGCCGCCGGGAACACGACGCGACGCCACCCGCCAGGCGCTCCGCGATGCCGCCGTGGAGATGCTGGCCTCGCTCACGCTCGACGACGTCACCGCGTTCGTGACGGTCCGGCGCCTGGCCGACGGCGCAGGACTGTCGAGCGGCGCCGTCTACTCCACCTACGTCCCCGAGAGCGGAGTCGGGGGACGGGCCCGGAGCGCTCCGCAGGTCGCGGCGCGGGACGCGTTCCTGTCCGTCGAGGCGATGTCCGAGGCGGCGACCGGGCCCGCGGCCGATCGGGTCCGGGGCGCGATCGCCGACGCCGACGCCGACGCGCAGAGCCTCCTCGACATCCTGGCCGTTCCGGCCGTTGCGACCGCCCGAGCCTCCGACGGCGACGACGGCTGGGTGACCACGTTCCAGCTGCTCGGAGCGGTCGTCGCCCCGCACGATCCGGAGGTCGGGGCGATCGTCCGCTCGGTCAACCTCGGATTCGACGAGTCGATGGGAGCCCTGGTCCCAGCGTTGCTCGAGCACACGGGCAGGGAGCTCGTCGACGGCTTCGATGCCCGCGACTTCGCCCGCCTCTCCAACGTCGCCTTCAGCGGTTGTGCCCAGCGATTCCGTGTGGATCCCGAACAGGACCCGTCGTTGCTCGCGACCATGTACAAGGCGCTGTGGGTCGCGCTCACGCGCCCTATCGATGCCCGCGACGACACGCTGGGTCACCGACTCGCCGTGCGCGGTCGACGTCCGCTCGACGCCGACGAGCAGGAGGCGGTACGTGCTGCCGTGCTCCGGGTGACCGAGCGGGCGGGATGGCCGGCGGTGACGCTGGCCAAGGTTGGCCAGATCGCGAAGGTGGACGACGCTCGCCTGGCCGGTCTGTACCCCACCCGCCACGATCTCGCGACGGTCGTGTGGTCCGAGGTCGTCGACGACCTGGAGCGACGGGACTCGGCGCGATCGCCGATGGAACCGCCCGAGCGCCTCGCCGCCCTCGTTGACGACATCGTCGACGCCGCCTGCTCGCAACGGGCTCTCGTCGCGTCGCTGCTGATCTCCCGGCTCCAGGCGATCTCGGAGTCGGGACTCGAGGTGCACGACACCCCCAACACGCGGATCGTCGACCTCCTGGCGGCCGCGCTCAGCGCGTCAGCGGACGACGATCCGGCGTTGCCTCCGCCGACCGGTGCCGCAGAGGACTACCGCCTGATGGCCCGGGCGACGATCGACGTCATCTGGGCCCGGGCAGCGTCGTCGGCGGAGCGGACCGAGACTCTGGCACCGATGATGCTCGAGGGCATGTCCGGCTCCGGCATCAGGGTGCCGGACCGCTGGGTGCGTCAGTAGCCGGCGTCGACGTCGACAGGGCCGAGCAACGGCCGTCCCTCCGACCACCGTCTGACGTTGTCCGAGATCCGTCGGGTCAGGAGCGGCAGGGCCATCTGCGGTGTGTTGCCGACGTGTGGGGTGATGACGCAGTTGGGTGTGCTCCACAGCGGATGGCCGTCGGGGAGTGGTTCGGGGTCCGTGACGTCGAGGCCTGCCCACGCGATGGTGCCGTCCGCCAGCGCGGCGACGAGGTCGTTCGTGACCACGTGCGCTCCTCGGGCGACGTTCACCAGGTGGCAGCCGGGCCCCATGACCCTGAGCAGGTGCTCGTCGACGATGCCGGCGGTCCCGGACGTCAACGCCAGAGCGAGCACCACCAGGTCGGCTCCGTGGACCGTGGCATCGAGGTCCTCGATCCCGACGACGTCGACGGCTCCACCGGGGGTCGGAACGGGGAGTCCGACCCGTCGACGCACGACGGTGGTCCGGCAGTCGAAGGGGTCGAGCAGCCGAATCAGCGCCTCTGTGATACCGCCTGCTCCCAGAGCGACGACACGAGCACCTGTGAGGTTGGTGCCGATCGGCCCCTCCTCGAGCCAGCTCGTCGATCTGGCGTACCTGCCGACTCCACGCATGCCGGTCAGCGCCAAGGTCAGGGCCAGCTCGGCGACGGGCTCGGCGTAAACGCCCTTGCCGCAGGTCCAGATGCGGTCGTGGTCGAGCACTCCCTGGTACGGCTCGATCCCCGCCCACGGCAGCTGAACCCATCGGAGGTGGTCACCCTCGGCGTCGAGGAGCTCCCGCAGCTCGTCGGGAGCGTCGGGAGCGGCCCAGATGAGCGCCTCGGCCCTCTCGATGGCCACGACCTCGCCGCCACCGGCCCGGACAGCGTCGCCCAGCCAGTCGCGGACGCCGGCCGGTTCGACCGCGATCCTGACGGACGAGGAGTGGGAGGGGTCGTGGCCCGAGGTGGCTTCCAAGCCGTCCAGCACAGCACACGTGGTGGGCCGACAGGGTCCCGGGAGCCTGTCGGATGGCCATGGGCGACGACTACACTGGCTGATTCCCCGTTTGCGGGTGCGGCCCGCGGCAGGAGCACTGTGGCGAACCATCCAGAGCTCGAGTCGGAACAGGCTTACGTCGACCACGCGTACGAGTGCCTCGAGCTGACCCGTCGGGCGGTGGAGTCGATGCGGGACTCGTTCGAGGGAGGGCCGGGCGGCACCTTCCAGCACCGCTACGAGCGCGACGTCGTCCACGAACGGGCAGAGGCCCGTCTCCAGCACCTGGAGCTGGGCGACCTCTCCCTCGTGTTCGGCCGGATCGACCTGGACACCGAGGCGGTCGAGCTCGACGACTCCTCCGCTGTCGGGGACCGCTTCTACATCGGACGGCTCGCCGTGTCGGACCCGCAGCGGGATCCGGTCGTCGTCGACTGGCGGGCCCCGGTGGCCGAGTCGTTCTACCGGGCGACAGGGCGCGACCCGATGGGCCTCGTGCGACGTCGCCACTTCGCCAGCCGGGGCAGGACGCTGCTGGGCATCGACGACGAGCTGTTCGGTGCCGCCAAGGACGCCCTCGACCGGGGCGAGGTGCAGGGCTACGGCGCCCTGATCTCGGCGCTCGAGGAGTCCCGGTCCGGTCGGCTGTCCGACATCGTCGCCACGATCCAGGTCGAACAGGACGTCATCATCCGCTCCGAGCTCCCGGGTGTGCTCGTCGTGCAGGGCGGACCGGGCACCGGCAAGACCGTCGTCGCGCTGCACCGCGCCGCCTACCTGCTCTACAGCCACCGGTTCCCGCTCGAGGGCCAGGGCGTGCTGGTCGTGGGCCCGAACCGGGTGTTCCTCTCGTACATCGAGCAGGTGCTGCCGAGCCTGGGCGAGGCCGGAGTCCAGATCGCCACGCTCGGCGACCTGGTCCCCCATGTGCGGATCGCCGGTCACGACGACGAGGACACCGCCCGGGTCAAGGGCGACCTGCGGATGGTGGACGTGATCCGCCGCGCCGTCCGTGATCGGGAACGACCGCTGCGCGAGCCGTTGCGCATCCCCTACGGCGTCCAGTGGCTGCAGCTCTCGGTGAGACGTACGGCCGAGATCGTCGAGCAGGCCCGGCGTCGGTTCCGCACCCACAACGCCGGTCGCAAGCTCGTCGAGCAGCTGTTCTACGAGGCGCTGGCCGAGACGTCGCGCGCCGGCGACTCTGCTGACACCGTGCGCGAGCGCCTTCGGGGCGAGGTGGCGGTCCGGGAGGCGCTGGAGCGCATGTGGCCGGTCCTGACCCCGGCCGAGTTGCTCAACGACCTCTACGGATCGCCGGCGTTGCTGCGGCTCGCGGCGCAGCAACGGCTCGAGCCGACGGAGTGGAAGCTGCTGGCACGTGAGCGTGGCCACGTGGCGTCCGAGGTGGTGTTCACCAACCACGACGTCCCGGTACTCGACGAGGCGCTCGAGCTGCTCGGCCCGCGCCCCCGCCACCGCGACGAGGACGCGGTGCGCACCTACGGACACATCGTCGTCGACGAGGCGCAGGACCTGTCGCCGATGCAGCTGCGGGTCCTCGACCGCCGCTCGCTGAACGGGTCGATGACGATCGTCGGCGACATCGCCCAGTCGACCGGCGCCTGGGCCCACGACGACTGGAGCTCCGTGGTCGACCTGCTGCCGTCGCGGCGACCGCCCCGGAGCGCGGAGCTCACCGTCGGCTACCGGGTGCCGGGTCCGATCATGGACCTGGCGGCCAAGGTCCTGCGCGTCGCCGCCCCGGACCTCGCGCCGCCGACGTCGATCCGCCACGTCGGTGACGAGCCGATCATCAGCGCGTGTCGCCACGAGGACCTCGACCTCGAGGTCGCGGACGCGGTGCGTCGAGAGCTGAAGGCGGTCGGGTCCGGGAACGTGGCGGTGGTGGTGTCGGGGTCGCTCGTCGACCGGGTCGACGCGGCGTTGAGCGACGCCGGGATCGATCACGGCCGGGCAACGCGCCAGGGTCTCGACCGGCAGGTGACGGTCGTGCCCACCGCGTTGGTCAAGGGCCTGGAGCTCGACTCGGTGATCGTCGTCGAGCCCGCCGCGATCCTCCGCGAAGAGGTCCGGGGTCCGCAGTCGCTGTACGTCGCGCTCACCCGTTCGACCAAACGGCTCTCGATCGTGCACGCCGAGCCGCTGCCCGAGCTCCTGCGCTGAATCGCGCTGCGGTTCCCGCCGTTCTGGTGTGAGATCGACGTGTGGCGGGCGCCTCCCGCACCGGAACGGGGGTGGGCCGCGACCCGGGTCAGGCGGTGACGAGGATGCGCTCGGAGGCGAAGCGGCCGATGCCCACGTGTCGGCCTTCGATCTCGACCGTCGCGGTGCCGTCGGGGGACAGGGCGGTCAGCGTGCCGGAGTGGCCGGGCTGGAGGGCGTTCTCCTCGAGGAAGGCCAGCAACCCGGGCTCGAACTCGAGCTCCTCGGGGATGCGTGACACGGTGAAGGCGGCGCCGATCGGCAGCGTGCTGAGCGCCGCCGCGTCGGGCGCCTTGTAGCCGGCACCCGGGATCGGGTTGCCGTGCGGGCAAGTCGTCGGGTCGCCGAGCACGCGGGACAGCGCCTCCTCGACCGGTTCGGAGATCACGTGCTCCCACTTGCCGGCCTCGGTGTGGGCGTCGGCCCAAGACAGGCCGAGGATGTCGGTCAGGAACCGCTCGGCCAGTCGGTGTCGGCGCACGACGCGCTCCGCGAGCGTCTTGCCGGCGACGGTCAGGGTGATGGTGGAGCCGACGTCGATCAGGCCCTCCTGCTCCATCCGCCGGATCATCTCCGACACCGCTGGGCGCGACACCTCGAGCCGTTCGGCGATCCGGGCCTGGATGACGTCGATCTCGTCCTCCCGGAGCTCCCAGATGGCTTCGCAGTACTCCTCGAACGCAGGGTGGAACTCCCGTGAGCGGCTGCCCTTGGCGTCGGTCGACATGGGCCGGAGCCTACTGCCGGTCCCGTTCGGTGATCGGCTCGGCCGGAGGCGGACGGTTGGCCGCGCTCGGATCGTGTCGAGCGTCCACCGAGTGGTCGAACGCCACCAGCACCGGGATGCGGGTGAGGCGAGAGGCTCGCCCACGCGGACCCCGAACACCATTCCGCGAAACGTTGCGCCGTCCAATGGGCGAGCGGGGACATGAAGCAGGACGGGGAGGCGGTTGGTATGGTCCCGTTCTCGCGCAGTGGTGTTGCTGGCGGAGCTACGGGTGGTGGGAGAGGTTCGTGCGGCGCTCGGTTCGTCCGGTTGGCTTGTACAAGTCCGTGGACGTGTTCAACCTTCGACACTCGTGGCCGGCCGACGTCGACGCGGTTGGACGACCGTCGGGGGCGACGATCTCCAAGGGTGCGGTGTCGAGTGCCCGGTCGGTGGATTACGACTCGTGGGGTCGGGTGACGACCAGCCGGCTCGATGGTCTGCCGGTGGCGACGTTGACCTACGACCCGGCTGAGCGGGTGACCGCGGTCAGCTATCCGTCGGGGGCCGGTAACCGCGGCAACGGCACCACAGGTGCCTTCGTGTACTCGACCCAGACCGGGTTGAACGACAAGGTGACGTGGAGCCAGGCCG
>CAZNQK010000020.1:0-3385 GCA_964575165.1 uncultured Aquihabitans sp.
GACGCCATGCGACTCATCCTCGGCACGGTCAGCATGACCGGCACCGTGATCATCGGCGAGGGCGAGAAGGACGAGGCGCCCATGCTCTACAACGGCGAGGTCGTCGGCGACCGGACGGGGGCCCAGGTCGACATCGCCGTCGATCCGATCGACGGGACAACCCTGACCTCGAAGGGCCGCGGCGGCGCCGTCGCCGTGATCGCCGTCTCCGAGCAGGGCACCATGTTCGACCCGGGCCCGTGCGTGTACATGGAGAAGATCGCCGTCGGCCCCGAGGCCGTCGGACGGGTCGACATCAACGCCTCCGTCAGCGAGAACCTGAAGGCCGTCGCCGCGGCCAAGGGCATCGACGTCCGCGAGGTCACCGCGACCGTCCTGGACCGGCCGAGACACGACGACATCGTCGCCGAGATCCGCGAGACCGGCTCACGCATTCGCCTCATCGGCGACGGCGACGTGGCCGCCGCCATCGCCACGGCATATCCCGAGTCAGGTGTCGACATCCTCTTCGGCGTCGGCGGCACTCCCGAGGGCGTGATCGCCGCTGCGGCGCTCAAGTGCATGGGCGGCGAGCTGATCGGCAAGCTGTGGCCCCGCGACGCCGGCGAGCGCCAGGCGGCGGTCGACGCCGGATACGACCTCGACCGGGTGCTCTCCACCGACGATCTGGTGGCCGGCGACAACTGCTTCTTCGCAGCGACCGGCATCACTGACGGCAACCTCCTGAAGGGCGTGCACTACGACAGGCACGGAGCCACGACGGAATCGCTGGTCATGCGCTCCCGTTCGGGAACCGTCCGCGTGGTCGACGCCCGCCATCGCGCGGGCAAGCTCGACTCGGACTGATCGGGTCGCCCGAGAGCGGATCCGCCGGTCAGACGACGACGCGACGCAGCACCAGGAGATCGGCGCCGTCCGGCTCGCTCCAGCTGTCGAGCACGACGCAGTCGTGGGCCTCGACCGTGCGCCAGAGACGGTCCGCCGACCGCGACCGAAGCCGGTCGGCGACGCTGCGCGGACGGGGCACACGGACCAGGGCGATCTCACCCGGAGTCAGAGAACCGCAGGTCGCCACCAAGCGCTCGGTCTGTCCTGCGACGTCCTCCGCGTCGGTGTCGACGACGCGCCCGAAGGATCCGCGCTCGCGGCCGACGGCCATGGCCACCTCGTCCCGGCGCTCCGGCAGCGGCCTGGTCCATGGTTGACCGATCGCGGAGGCGAACGCGTCGAACAGGGCCCGACCGGTGTTGCGCACCGAGTAGTGGGCCGCGCGACGGAGACCACGCTCACGCAGCTCCGCCACCCGGTCCTCGTCCGTGACGATCCGCCGCATCGCTGCGGCGACCGCCTCCACGTCGAGTGGATCGACGACCTCGGCGGCGTCGCCCACCACCTCGGGCACCGAGGTCCGGTCGGACGCGATCACCGCCGTCCCCCTGGCCATCGCCTCCAGGGGCGGCAGGCCGAACCCCTCGAACAACGACACGTAGCAGAGCGCCGAGGCGTCGCGCAGCAGCACCTCCCGCTCGGTCTCGTCCACCCGCCCGAGGAAGAGCACCGATCCCTCCGGCGCCAGCCGACGTGCCACCTCCTCCTCACCGGTCCCCCACCAGCGACCGCCGGCGATCACGAGTCGGTGTCCGTCGAGATCACCACCATCAGAACGGGCACGGGCGAAGGCCTCGATGATCGTCCCGACGTTCTTCCTGGGGTGCAGGTTCCCCAGGTACAGGAGGAAGGGACCGTCCACGCCACGGACCCGGAGGTCCGAGCGGGCATCGGCCAACGCCCGCTCGGACACCGGTGGGGCGGGCAGGTTCGCGTTGGGAACGGTGAACACCCGGGACGGGTCCAGCCGGTAGGTGCGCAACAGATCGGATCTGGCATGGTCGCTGACCGTCAGGACGACACGCGCCCCGTGGACCTGGGACCGGACAGCCCACTGGAGGCGACGCCGGGTGAGGGGCGGGTAGTCCTGGGGTCGGTGCTCGAACGAGAGGTCCTGGACCATGAGCGCCACCGGCACCGCGGAGCGCACAGGCCCGTGGGTGGCGGAGAACACCAGGTCGGGTCGCGGCGTGCACGCAGCGACGGCCCGCGGCAGCGTCGTGGTGAAGTGCAACGCCCCGGGAAGGCGTCGCACACGCTGGACAGGGAACCGCGGGTCGCGGTGCACCGGATCGGGCAGCTCGACACCGTCTGTCGCCAACACCGGAAAGACGTCATCGACCCCTGCGACCTCGGCGAGGCCTTGGAGGACGCCGCTGAGCATCGTCTCGTCGCCACCGGCGCCGGAGCCGAGGCCGGTGGCGTCGAGGAGGACCCTCACGCCGCGACGGGGAGCGTCGGAACCGGCATCGTCGTGCCGGGGGGCGTGCTCCGATATCCCCGGTTGGTGTAGTGGAGCATGACCTTCCAGTAGGCCCAGTCCGCAAAGCGGCTGCGGTGCTCCAACGCAGCAAGCCGCTTCTGCACGGGAGGCACCGTCCAGCGGTTGAACAACACCGACCGGACACAACCCCGGACGATGCTCTTCGGTGAGTTCCGCAGGCTCAGCACGCCGTATCGTTCGAGCAGTCCCGGATCGGGGATGAGCACCTCGAGGTCCCGCAGGCCCTTCCCCACGACCTCCTGGAGGCGGCAGGCGCTGTCGAGGTAGTGCGGGTGGTAGTGCTCGCCCCAGGCCCTCGGGTTGTAGATGATCGGGTAGCCGGCACGGGTCCAACGGAACCCGAGCTCGACGTCCTCGCTGCCGATCTCACGCCAGTCCTCGTGGAACACGAGCTGGCGGTCGATCATCACCTGACGGGGGAGCGACAGGTTCATCGACCAGTTGAACTGGTACGGGACGGTGCGGTCGGCACGGTCCTCGATCAGCTGGTAGGCGAAGGGCTGGTACCAGTCGATGAATGGGTCATCGGGCATCTTCTCCGACTGCTCGACCGCCCCGAGAACGGCGACCGGGCCGTCGTGCGCGGCGTGGCTGGCGGCGTGCTCACGCAGGAACGGTGGGCTCACCCACACGTCGTCGTTCATGAACAGGACGTAGTCGCCGACCGCCTCCCGCAGCCCCTGGTTGCGCTTCACCGCCGGCAGCCGCTCGTCGCTCGAGAGCAGTCGGACCGGCGACGAAGCGCCGGATGCCACCCGCCTGACCATCTCGGGGGTGTCGTCGGAGGAGTTGTCGCACACGAGGATCTCGTAGCGGTCCGACGGGTACTCGACGTCCAGCAGCTGGACGAGCGTCTGCTCCACGACCTCGCTGCGGTTGTAGGTCGGCAGGATGATCGAGAACGACGGGAGCGCGTCGGCGGAGGGCACATCCTGACCGGTCATGGTCGATGGAGGGTACGAGACGACCCTGGAAGCGTCAACGCAGCGAGAC
>CAZNQK010000020.1:3485-21157 GCA_964575165.1 uncultured Aquihabitans sp.
GGCCGGCGTCGATCTCGCTGAAGGCGTGCGGGTCGAGCACGAAGAAGGGGGCTCCGAGTCGTCCACCTGGCTTGAGCACCCTGTGGATCTCATGCAAGTAGTGCTCGATCGTGTCGGGGTACAGGTGGGTGAAGACCGACCACAGAACGACGGCATCGAAGGCGTCGTCGGGCCGAACTCCGAGCACGTCACGGTGGAACGGCACGATCTCGCTGCCGCTACGCAGGAAGGCATCACGACCGCGCGGACCATCGCGCAGAGTCGCAAGGGCGGGACTCGCTCGTCGCCGTTCCAACTCCCGGATCGGACGTCAGCGATGGCGAACGGTCCGGATCTCCGGGACGAGGCTGTTGTGCACCAGAAGCGTGGCACCTCGATCCCGGGACCCTCACGAGCGTTCGAGGGTGAGAGACCGCCCCCTGAGCGTCAACCAGGCACCGGCATGCACTCATGCGGGATTGCGCTCGAGCAACCTGGTGAGCACTCGCTCGGGCAGGAACCTCACCCCGAGGGCGACGGCTCTGGCATCCATGCCCGCTGCGTAGCGGGGCCGGGGCCGGGGATCGAACAGGGCGTGCGTCGTGGCAGCGACGACCTTCTCGGGTCCTGGAGCCGCATCGGCCAACTTGGCGATCTCGCTGTCGAGGCGTTCGACCGCCGAACCGTAGAGCGACATGGCCCGCTCGCCCACCAGCTCCTTGATCCGGCCGACGGTATCAGAACCCTTCACCCAGATCTCGGTGCCGACGGCACCGGGCTCGACGAGGCTGACCGAGATCCGCCACGGAGCGACCTCGGTCCGCAAGGACTGCGCCACGGCGGCGATGGCGTGCTTGGAGGCGCCGTACGGAGCGCCGAAGGGCGCTGAGACCATGCCGGCGACCGACCCTATGAACACGATCCGTCCCCGGGCCGAGCGCAGCGGCGCCATCAGGCCCTGTGTCACCGCAACCTGTCCGAAGACGTTGACCTCGAACTGATCTCGCCACTCCTCCAGCGGCAGGAACTCGACCGGACCGCCGAGAGCGATTCCTGCGTTGTTGACCAGGCCGTCGAGTCCGTAGCGACCGACCTGGGAACGCACCAGAGCGGCCGCCTCGGCGACCTGGTCTGCGTCCGTGACGTCGAGACGCAGCGGGACCACCCGTGACGACGATCGCTCGACGAGTGCTGCGGCAGCGTCGTCGTTGCGGACCCCGGCGTACACGTCGTGACCACGGCTGTCGAGCGCTGCGGCGATCGCGGCTCCGATGCCGCTCGATGCACCGGTGACGACGTAGGAACCCACCTCTCGCGTCCTCCTCGGTCAGTCCCGGAGCGAGAGGTCGAACACCTCCGCGCGTGGCTGGGGGATGTAGGTCGAGTACTGCGGGTGGTCGAACGCGTGCAGGACCCAGATCTGGTCGTTCCAGATTGCGGGGACCGGCCGCTTGTGGGCCAGACCGTTGATCGGCGCCAGCTTGCGCTCGTCATGTGCGTCGTTGAACTCGCGGATGGCGAGCAGCTCGCCCACGAACTCGCAGTGGATCTCGACGTCTGAGCCGATCACGTCGTCCATGTAGCAGAACACGCGTGGCAGGAGCCGCTCGAGCGGGTTGTCGAAGAGAGCGAGGGCGGCCACGGTGGAGGACCAGTAGTCGAGGTCGAAGGCGACGAAACCGACCGGCGCCGGATCATGCTCGTCGACGAAGCCGACGACGGTCTCGGCCACGTCGCCGAGCACAAGGGTCGCGGATCGGAGACGGGAGCGCAGTCGATCGACGTCCATCGGGAAGTCGCCCGGCTGCCAGACGTAGGGCAGGTCCCGGTGGTCGACCGGCTCGGGCATCCCCTTGCCGGTGTCGAAGCCGTAGACCTCGATCGCCACCCCGGTCTCGGCGGTCACCTGACGGGCGACGTCCTCCATCGCCACCAGCCCGTTGCCACCGGCCACGCCGAACTCGATGGAGCTGATGCGATCGACGCCCAGGTGCTTCGCCATGTAGGCGGCCTGGTAGATGCCGTACGCGTAGTGCGGTCGGTCGACGGCATCCCAGAACACCTTCTTGGAGTACGGAGCGGACGACGACGCCCGGATCCTGTCCTGGAGCACGGTCTTCGGGTCCATGACAGCGCGCTTGAGGCGGTCCTGCACACCGCGGATCACGTCGGAGGCCTGGGGCACGTGGGTCTTCTTTCCGGGGTTCGACTGAGTGGATCGGTCCGAGGACGTCAGGCCTGAGCCGACTTGTCCAGTCGGATGACCATGTACTTGCTGAGCGACCGGGTGGCCGGGATCCGGTCGAGGACGGCCTGGTCGAGCACCGAGACCCGTTCGTAGAGCCGGTCCGGGACCCGCACGAAGCTCGACACCCTGGTGAGGATCCCGAAGTACTCGATGGTCACGGCGTCGAACGGTGCCGACAACTCGTTGATCATCTCCCTGTCGAAGGATCGCTCGTCGGGGGTGTGAACGAACGGCGGGAACACCTTCGTGACCGGACGGGAGCGGCGTAGCCGGAAGACCCAGTCGCCGAGGAGGAGCACGGGCTCGGCGAAGACGGCGCGCCCACCGGGTTTGAGGGCCCGGTACATGGACCTGGCTGCTGGGCCGAGGTCGAAGTGGTGGGCAACGGTCCGGCCGAACACCAGGTCGACCGACTCGTCCTGAACGCCGTCAGCCACCTCGATCGGCGTGTTGAGGGTGCGGATGCGGTCCGACACCCCGTTGCGTCTGGCTCGCTCCCTGACGACATCGAGACACGTCGAGGAGATGTCGGTGGCGATGACGTTCGCACCGTTCATGGCCAACCAGCACGTCAGCTCGCCGAAGCCGGACCCGGTCTCGAGGACCGTGGCGCCCTCGAGCGGGAGCGACCAGTCGATGAGCTGCTGCATCGGGCCCTCGAACTGATGGCACTCCGGCAGCGCATCGGGGTCGACCCTGTAGTCGTCATCGGTCCACTCGGCCAGCACCTGATCGGCCAGGTCGTCGTAGACCCGCATCTCGTTGGCGTGACGGTCCTCGATCGCGATCGCCTCCCGACGCGACCTGATGAACGTCTCGGGACCCATGGTTCTCCTCGCTCGTCGGAAACCGGCGCGACGACAACCTCCGGTCCGCCCGCCGTCAGGCCCGACGGTGCTGATGGCCGGCCGTCGGACACGTCACTGTACCCGTCGGGCCCCGAGGTGCACATGTGGTGCGTCCTTCACTACCCTGGATCGCAAGGAGGGCTGAAGAGGACTCGACGGGGGTCGACGTGACGTCGCTACGGGCGGCAGCGACGGCGCGCAAGCGCCGGAAGCTCCAGGAGCAGGACTACTGGCGCCACTGGCGATCGATCGAACCGGAACCCGTCGCCTGTTGCGTCTGCGGCTCCACCACGACCGCACGTTTCCTCGATGCGCCGCTCGCCCCCGGCGACGTGGTCCGTTGCACCACGTGCTCGATGGTGTTCGTCTCACCGGTGACGATCCGGGGCTTGGACCTGTCGCCCGAGCAGGAGGCCGAGGCCGAACGACTTCGCTCCAGCTCCGACATCGCCGACCTCGACGGTTGCTGGGAGATGCAGTTCCTGGCATGCGAGGAGGCCCGGACCGCCAGCGACCGGGACCATCGCGACGTGCTGGCACGATTGCTCGAGTACCTCCCCGACCGGGGTCGGATGCTCGACTTCGGCGCCGGATGGGGACAGTTCACCGGCGCGGCAGCCGCTGACGGCTGGGACGTCGTCGGCATCGAACCCACCCCGGGACGTGCCCTGCACGCCCGCGAGGCGAAAGGGCTCGACGTACGCACCACCACGCTGACCCCGGACCTGTTCCCTCCTGAGCACTTCGACGCCGTGGTGTCACTCCAGGTCTTCGAGCACCTCGACGATCCGGCTGCCGAGATCGATCGGATCTTCGGGGTGCTGCGCCCCGGAGGGATCCTCGCCATCGAGGTCCCGAGCATCGCGTCACCGCTCGTGCGTCTGATGGGAGGCAGCCACCGCCATTTCAACCCGGACCATTTCTGGTTCTTCTCGCCCGAGACGCTGAAGAGGATGTTGCGGACACACGGCTTCGTCGTGCGCGAGACGTACCTGCCGACCCGGCATCTCTCGCTGTCGTGGGTGTCCCAGGCCGTCCTGCGACGCTACGTCCCGGACCGCGTCGGTGATGCCCTGGTCAACGGCGTGAAGCACAGCCCTTTCAGCGACACGGTCGTTCCCCTCAACGTCGGCGACGTCGTCATGGCGATCGCCCAGAAGCCCAGATGAGCCTCGTCCAAAGGGCCGGCGGCCGCCCTCTCGAGACGACCCCGAGCCGATCGCTGTCCACCTCGGGCCTGACGCTCTCCGCCCGGCTAGAGCGCATCGACGACCGCCTCAAGGGCCGTCTCCACGTGTGGACGATCGCGGTCGCAGCCGTCGCTGCCTGGCTGGTTCGCTTCAACCAGGACGACGCCTTCATCACCTACCGCTTCGCCCGCAACCTGGCCCGCGGTGACGGCCTGGTGTTCAACGTCGGCCAACGCGTCGAGGGATACACCAACTTCCTCTGGACCCTGCTGCTGGCGATCCCGGAGCGACTCGGCTGGCCCGTCGTCGGGTTCGGCCAGCTGCTCGGCCTCACCTCGTTCGTCGTCGGCCTGTACCTCGCTCACCGACTGTCGGGACGCTTCCTGGCAACCCGGGGGCTGCGCCTGCTCGCCCTTCTGGTGCTGTGCACGAACATGACGTTCCTCGCTTATGCCACCGGTGGCATGGAGACCATGCTGCAGACGGCTCTGCTGCTCGCCGTCGCCAACCTCCTTCTTCCCCTCGGCGGTGGAGCCCCGCAGCGCTGGACCTCCTGGGCCATCGCCGGGTTCGTGGGTGCGTTGGCGCTGCTCACCCGCCTGGACTCAGCCGTGCTGGTCGTGAGCGTCGCCGCAGCAGCGACGGCGTCCGCTCTGCGCAACGCCGAAGACACGCGATCGGTCCTGCGACGGACGGCCGGCCACGTGGCGGTCGCCGGACTCGTCGGAGCGACGGTCCTG
Organism: uncultured Aquihabitans sp.; assembly: GCA_964575165.1. GTDB lineage: Bacteria > Actinomycetota > Acidimicrobiia > Acidimicrobiales > Microtrichaceae > Dermatobacter. The sequence goes on from CAZNQK010000020.1 coordinate 8,491, forward strand.
GCACCGTGGCTGCTCTGGAAGCTGGACTTCTACGGCACGATCACCCCGAACACCTATCTGGCCAAGGCCGGCGCCCCGATCCCCGCCCGGATCATCTACGGGGTGCTGTACCTGGCGGCGTTCTTCCTCAGCTACGGCGTGTTCCTCCTGGTCCCCCGCCTGCGCGACACGTGGCAGCGGCGCGACTCGCTCGGTGCACTAACCCCGGCACTCGCGCTCATCGCTGTCTGGTGCGCCTACATCTGCTGGGTGGGCGCTGACTTCATGGAGTTCCGCTTCATGGTGCCGGTCATCCCGTACCTGGCGGTGATCGGCGCGGTGGTGATCGACCCGGTCACCCGCTGGTCGAGACTGCTCGTTGCGACCCTGCTGCTCATGTCGGCCTTCCACCGGATCGCTCCGAGCCCGGTCGTTCCCGTCACCTCGATCGCGACCCTCGACGCCGCCGTCCAACCTGATACCCAACTCGGCCTCGGCCATGATCTCGGGCGCTGGTTCGACACCGACGACCCCGCCGATTCCCCCGTCATCGCCACCAGCACCCTGGGAGCGATCGGCTACGGATCCGACCTCCGGGTCATCGACATGATCGGGCTCACGGAACCGGAGATCGCCAGGCAGGGGCTCCCGGCAGCGCACTACTACCCCGGTCACGTCAAGATGGCAACCGTCGATCAGCTCCGCGACGCCCGGGTCGACCTGGTGCTGGGCACGGCGCTGCCAGCGCGACCGCAGCAGCACCGTTCGGTCTACGACCTCAGGGAGCTCATCCCGACCTGGCCGGTGGTCGACCTCGGCCGCCTCCCCGATGACGCCCGGGTGATCGAGATCCCGTACCTCGGCGACAGGGTGCTGCCGGCGATCGAGCTCCGACGCAACCCCGTGGTTGACGCGGCGATCGAACACGAGGGGTGGCGCACCTTCGACATCGATCGAAGCTGCTCCGGTGACGGCCCGGACGACCTGCTCGTGGACTTGGTCTCGTTCACGAACGGCACCCGCACCTGTCGGGGTTGAGACGGCTCTCGACCCTGTCGCGCCGCTCTTGTCGTCGGTCGACCCGAGAGGCGCAACGACCCGCACGCGTTGCTGCCAGGGTCGCAACGACCCTGGCAGCAACCGAACGATCGCAGGACCGACGTCGGTCCTTGCAGGAGGGTTCTCAGGCGAAGGCCCGGGACCAGCGGCCCATCCAGTCGGCGAGCTCCGCGAAGATGGCCCGGTAGTGCACCGGTGCCGGGCTCTTGTCGACCCGCCGCGTGAACTCCTCGACGAAACCGGCGTAGAGGTCCACGTAGCTGCCGGGCTTCAGCTCGGCCACGGCCTCGTCGACGATGTCGTAGAACGGCACCGACATGAGGTGCATCCACTGCTCGAGCACCGTCACGCGCTCCAGAGGAGTCTGTCGGGTGTGCTCGACCACGGGACGCCCGTAGCTGAACAGGTCGCCGTTGACGTCCATGAGCTTCTTGACGATGTAGCCACCCCAGATGTCGTCGTGGCGTGACAGCTGCCAGGTGCCGTTGACCCAGCAGTCGGGCAGGAAGAAGTAGGCCGGCGTCAGGTCCGCGGTGAACGCCGTGTTCATACCGCACACGGGGATGTTGCCGAGCGACACGATGTTCTGGTCGCCGTAAAGGCCCGGGTCGTAGGGCGGCTCCTTCCAGAACTTGTCGATGCCGTTAAGGTCGAGGATCCGGTCCCAGACACCCATGTTGAGCTTGATCTCACCCGACGCAGTGGTCTCGGTGACCTTGGCGAGCTCCGGCGTCCTGAACTCGTACGGGTAACCACGGGCGTAGAACTCGTCGCTCACCACCGAGTTGACCCAGCCGTTGTCGACCACCGGCCGCAACGCCGGATGATCGGTCACGGTCGTGAGGCACGACAGGTGGTCACCCAGCCAGTCGCCACGGGTGCCGCAGTCGTAGTCGAGGGCGATGATGACGTCGTAGCCCTCCTTCCACGCCCAGTAGTGGCCGAAGTTCCTGCTCGCCGCCGACTTGTGGGGCATGGCGGCGTAGTGGACCCCCGCATAGGCCTCCTGCGCCGCGTAGTCGAACGAGATGACGTTCTCGCGCGGCGGCGGAGCGAGCTTGCCGTTCGAGTCGTCGCAGATGATGATCGGGATGTCGGCCGGGATGGCGTCGAACAGCTCCCACGGCGGGTCGTTCGGCATCGGGATGACGACGCAGACCTTCCGGTCGTCGGTTCGGTCTGACATGTCAGGCTCCTTGGCTGGTGTTGGCGAACTTGAGGTCGGCGAACTCGTTGTCGATGTACTCCTCGAGCGCCACCTGCCAGGGCCGCATCAGGTTCATGCCCTGGAGCTCCAGGTTCATGTTGCGCATGATCTCCGAGTACGGCCGGACCGAGTAGAACTCCTCGGCGAAGAAGTCGCTCGTGACCTCTACGAGCTCGATCCGATCGGTGAGCCCGAGGATCTCGAGAAGCCGGGCCGCGACGTCGTAGCGGCTGCCGCGACCCTCGCACGCCATGTGGTAGAGCCCGTAGAGCTCGGAGTCGATCAGACCGAGGAACGTCCGGGCGAAGTCCGGCGTGTACGTCGGCGTGCCGAGCTTGTCGCCCACAGCGTGCAGGGTGGTCTTGCCGTCGCGGATCTGCTGGAGGATGCGTGACACGAACTTGTGGTCCTTGGCGCGACCACCGCCGACCATCCACCCGGCGCGGATGATGAAGTGCTTCTCGACGAACTCCTTGACCACCAGCTCGCCGTAGTACTTGGTGGCGCCGTAGACGTTGAGCGGGTTGGGCTGGTCGTACTCGTCGTAGACCTCGGACGGCTTGGTGCCGTCGAAGACCCCTGCCGTCGAGATGTACACCATCGCCGCGCCCTTCTTGCGGGCCTGCAACGCCACGTACTTGGTCGCGGTGGTGTTCGTCAGGTAGGTCGCGTCGACGTTGGCGTCCGAGTACTCGAGCGAGGTCTCCGCCGCCAGGTGCACGATCAGCTCTGGATCGACGGCCGAGACCGCGGCTGCCACCGCGTCACGCTCCCGCACGTCGAGATCGCCGATCGTCGGTCCCGCCGGACCCCAGGGGTTCGGGTTGGACAGGTCGATGTCGGTGACGGTCACCTCGTGACCGGCGCCAACCAGCGCCGGCACGAGGGAGCTACCCAGCATCCCCGCCCCCCCGGTCACCAGGACTCTCACACTGCCTCCTCTATGTCGTCCGGGACGGTCCCGGAGATGGGTGGTTCCACGCCGGGACGCACGTAGTACGACGCGATGCGGAAGTTCATGAGCGAGCGATCCTTGGACGTCTCGTCGCGACGGACGACGAACCGCGCTCCGTCACGGATGCCCCGAAGTCCGTGTGCCATGGTACCGGCTCCCCGCAGCGCGACCGAACGCCAGCCGCCGTAGCGACGGTCGAACCACGTGCGCATCGACTGGACGGTGTACGGCGAGATGGTCCCGGGCTTGCGCAGCGCGCCGCCGCTCATGAAGTGCACGGCACGGACGTCGGCGCGATGCCACACGGTCCAGCCTGCGTCGCGGACGCGCATACAGAGGTCGACGTCGTCCATGTAGAGGAAGATGCGCTCGTCCATGAGACCCACCTCCTCGATGGCGGAGCGTCGCAGCAGCATGCACGCGCTGCACACCCAGCCCACCCTGGACGCCCGACCATGGTCCTGAGTGGTGTAGGCACCCTCGAGCGCCGGCCAGCGGTCCGAGAAGCGCGACAGGCCCGTGGCCCATGTCAGGTACGACGTCAACGTGAAGGGCGCCCCCGCCGCTGCGGTCTGGAAGCGACCGTCGGCGAACTCGAGGCGTGGTGCGACGACGGCTGCGGTCGGATCGTCGTGCATGGTGTCCAACAGCTGCGGCACCGTCTCGGCGAACAACCGCGTGTCGGTGTTCACGAGCAGCACGAACTCGGCGTCGCCGCGCCGGATCGCGGCGTTGTTGCCCCGGCAGAACCCGGCGTTGTAGCCCATCTCGACCAGCTCGACTTCGGGGAAGTCTGCGCGTAGTCGTTCGACCGAGTCGTCGGAGGAGTCGTTGTCCGCGACGAAGACCCGCCACTCCACTCCCTCAGGCATGCCGGCCGGTAGCTCCTCGAGGGTCTCGACCAGCAGGTCAGCGGTGTTGTAGTTGACGATCACCACGTCGAGGCGGACCACCTCCTCCGGCGCAGCGGACGTCGACCCGGGCAACGAGGCGGCCATCATCGCACCCACGCCGGGATGTCGGGATGTGACGCGGGCGGGATCGTGCCATCAGTGGTGGACACCTCGGTCGTCGAGGGCTCACCACGGTCAGGATCCGCGTTCGGGCGGAACCAGTGGACCACCGGCAGTTCGGGCGCGCCCTCCTTGGCCATCCTGGTTGCGGCAACGATCAATCCGAAAACGGCCCAGAACATCGCCATCGGAACGTCTTCCTTGAGCGAGAACGAGTTGATCTCCTCCACGGCGATGAACGCCAGTATCCCCAATGCCCCGATGCCTATCGACTGGTAGAAGCGATCTTCGAACAACGTCAGACGATACGCGTACATGGCGAAGACCGACCCTATGAGGAGAGTGAAGCCGAGGCCCAGGATCCCGTTCTCGGCGGCCATCAGGATGTACAGGTTGTGCGCGGGCCGGAAGTCGAACTTGTTCTCTTCGTACTTGTAGTTCTTGATCTGGCTCTCGAAGCTGTTGATCCCGGTCCCGACGAACGGGTGGTCCCTGACCATTCGGAACGCGATCAAGTTGATCTGCCAGCGTCCGTTCCAGTTGGCCATGAGATTCGAGTCCGCAGCGTTGGTGCTGAACATGCCCTTCGCGAGATCCGTCACCTGCGGCGCCGCTGCGGCTGCACCGAGCAGGCCGACCAGGCCGGCGACGATGATGACCCTGATCGACAGCAGGTGCCGACGCACGGCGAAGAACAACACGAGCACGATTGCCGGAGCGAGCGCCACGAGCGGCCCGCGTGCCCTCGATGCCACCGCGATCGCCACGGATAGCGGCACGCAGCTGAGCAGGGCGTAGCGCACGATGTTGCCCTTGGGCACGTGCAACGAGAAGCACGCGACCATGAGGCAGATCATGCCCACCACGCACGCGAGGAACGCAGGGTGGATCTGGGTGCCGAACGGGCGAACGAGCTGGTCGCTGATCGGTTGGAACGGATCGGGCTTCAGCTGGAACTGCTCGATGCCGAGGAACCCGTGGGTGAAGTACTGGGAGGTTGCGACGATCACCTGGACGCTCAGGAAGACCAACCAGCCGAGCATGAACGCCCAGATGTGCTCACGGCGACGAACGCGGATGCCGCAGTAGACGAACAGGGCCGTCATCCACCCGTACCGGACGATCTCGGCCCACACAAGGCGCTGGTCCACGGCGTTGACCGCCGAGAGGAGAGCCACGGCGATCCCTGCGAACGGCAGCATGAACACCGGGTTCCTGAGGCCGCGACGGAGATCTTGGTACAAGGTGCCTTCGGCGGCCCACACCCCGTATGCGAACAGGAGCACGACATCGATCGTCGTGATGTAGATCGCCACCGCGTAGCTCTCGGAGAGGAAGGGGGTGAACTTCTTGTACCAGATCAGGCTGAACGAAGCGGCCAGTACGAACATGAACATGAGCGATCGGTTGCGGACCGCCAAGATGATCGAGACCAGCGCGACCGTCATCACGAGCAGCAGGAGCGCCTTGTCCCCGATCAGGGCCGTCCCCGTCGCGACCGCGACAGTCACACCCAGCAGGACGGTTGCCGTGATCAGCTCCCGTGTCTTCGTTCGCGTCGCCCGGTCGGCCAGGTCTCGGAGGAAGACGCCGTGACCATGGGGAACCACGTCGCCTGAGACGCTGTCGTTCATCAGCCAGGAGCTGAGGCCGGAGCTGAGAATCGCCGTGATCGCCACGGCCACCGAGAGGACCGACGCGACAGCGGCTCCCTTGGCACCCCCCATACCTGCGGCGAGCACCCACAGGAGCAGTCCCAGTGTCACCCCGACGCCGATCGCGGAGCGACGCAACCTCGGTCCCGGTCGCGGGAGACGACGGCGCCCGGAGCTGCGCTCCAGGACCGCGGTCACCTCTTCACCCACTCGCCGGGGTCGTATCCGGCCCGTCGAAGAGAGCAGCCGCGATGCTTCCCGCCTCGCTCGGCGAGAGCCGGGCACCTCCGACCTTGCCGTCGGCAGCCCTCGAGCTCGGCGACCAGTCCAGGATCGGCTCCACGGTCGTGGGATCGCTGATCGGGGTGTCGGAACGCTGCTGGACGAAGTCCCCGACCGTGATGTCGTCCCATGGGGTCCCGGGTGTCGCAGCCTCGAGGTCACGTATGTCGATCACCTCGTCGAAGCGCACGTCCGGCCGGCCGGTCCCGGCTCCAGGCCCACGCCGGTCACCGGTGCGCCCGTCGTCGCTCTCATCATGGGCCTCCGACTCGTCCTCCCGGATCGCACGGAACCAGGTGATCAGGAGACCTGCCAGAGCGCCGACGAGCGCACCGACCAACAGGAACAGGTAACGCATCGGCCGGGCCGGAGCCGTGGAGACGACCACGCCACCCAGGCGCGAGGAGTCGAAGCGTGGCTTGTCCACGATGGCGGCGACCGCCGCCCGACGGGCTTCCAGCGTCTTGGCAGCATCCCGGGCCTCGGAGAGGTCGGAATCGAGCGAGGTGAGCTGGTTCTGAGCATCGACGAGCTGCTCTGGCGTCGTCAGGGTCGCCTTGAACTCATCGACCGCCTGCACCTTGGCCTGGACGATCGCCTGTGTAGCGGCCACCTGCTTGTCGAGGTACTCGAGCTCCCTGAGCGAGTTCTCGCGGAAGCGGGCCTCGCCCTGTTCGACGGCGACATCGGCAGCCGTGTTCGCGATCAGTTCGGCCACCTTCGGGTTCTGGTCCCACGCCGTCAGCTCCATGACCCACGACTCATCGAGCACGGCGACCTCGAGAGCCCCCTGGACCCTGTCGATCGCTGCCTGCTCGGCTGTGGGAGCCGTCCCCGTACCACCGACCTTCAGGAAGTTGATGACCTTGCTCGGGAGGCCGAGCTGCGGCGCTTCGGTCGTGCCGTTGATCTTCTCGACACCGACGCGCTTGACGATCTCGGTAGCGGCTTCGTCGGATGTGGCGAGGTTGACCAGCGTGTTGCCGAGTGTCGTCTGCTTGGTGATGTCGATTCCGCCGATGTTCACGGTTCCGGCGACTTCGGCCCCTGAATCGGTGCCCGCATAAGAGCTGTCGTTCGGGTGGATGATCATCCGTGCGACGGCCGAGTACTGCGACTTGAAGATGAACGAGAACGAGAAGGCCAGGATCCCGCCGACCAGAGCGAAGACCGGGACCCGCCAGTAACCGCCCAGCACCTGGGACTTCAACGGCTTGCGCCGCGATTCGAGCTTCTGACCGGAGAGACGACCGGTCGTTCGGTTGGGTTCACGTGCGGTGTTCATGGTGGAAGGAGCCTCCCGGCTCACGTGTCGGGCTGGGCCGAACCGTCAGGATGTCGAACAGTCGTGATGCGTTGAACCACGTTGAGCAGCACGGTCGCAATGAGGCGAACCCCCAGCAAGCCGGCTGTCAGCCATCGACGTGGGTCGGTGGCGTTGGGGTGTCGGACCTTCCGATCGAAGAGGTAGGCGCCGCGGTGGAAGTGCCAGATCTGAGACACCGGCCAACCACGTCGGGACCCCCCTTCGTGGTGAACGATACGGGCTTGGGGGACGCACCACACGTCGCGGCCCTCGGCGCCCACACGGGCACACAGCTCGGCGTCCTCGAAGTGCATGAAGAAGTCCGGGTCGAACCCACCGATCGACTCGAAGAGGTCCCGTGGCACGAGCATGGCGGCACCCGACACCCAGTCGACGGTCCATGGACGGGAGCGATCCACCTGGTCGGCCCGCAGGAACCGACGTGACCACCGGTTGTTCGGGAACCAGCGGGTGAGCGGCGAACGCCGCCCGAAGACGCCGGCGGAGGCCGTCGGGAACGACCTCGCCGTCCGCTGGTCCGTGCCGTCCGGGTTGAGCAGCATCGGCGCCACGACTCCGACGGGACGACCTTCCGCCTGTCGGGCGTCAGCGAAGTCGATCATCTCGTCGAGCGCCCCGGCCTCGACGACGGTGTCGGGGTTGAGCACGAGGATGTAGCGACCGCTCGCATGGGCGGCGGCGAGGTTGTGGGAGCGGCCGAAGCCGGCGTTCGTCCTTCGTTCGACGACCACGACCTCGGGGTGACGCTCGCGGATCGCGTCCACCACCCCGTCGTGGGAGTCGTTGTCGACCACCACGACCTCGGCTCCACGGCGGACGGCGCCGCCGCGGATCGTGTCGATGCAGCGCAGCACGTCTTCTCGGCAGTCGTAGGTCACGATCGTGACCGTCACGTCGGGCACCACCGGCGCCCTCGCAGGATCGCTGCCGTCTCCCCGGTCCACGGTGGTCCGTTCGGAGTGAGGAGCGACGCGCTCCTCACGGACCGGGGTCGAGCTCACTCGGCGCCGACCGACTTGATGATCATCTTCGCCGTCTCGACCACGATCCAGGTGTCGAGCTTCACGGACTGGCCGGCGACGTACTCCACATCGGCGCGGATCTGCTCGTCGATGGTCAATGTGTTGCGACCTGTGCACGCAGCGAGTCCGGTCAGACCGGGCTTCACGTCGAACTTCACCAGCTGGGACGGGTGGTAGTGACGGATCATCTCCGGCAGCTCGGGCCGCGGGCCCACGAGGCTCGTGTCGCCCTTGACGACGTTGAACAGGTTCGGCAGCTCATCGAGGGTCGTCTGCCGGATGAGGGCGCCGAGACGGGTGTTGCGGGGGTCGTTCGCGTGCTTGTAGTAGCGGCTGCTCAGCTCGGAGGTCTCGAAGTCGTAGTCGTACAGCTCCGGGAACCGCTCCTTGGCGTCGACGTACATCGTGCGGAACTTGTAGAAGGTGAACACCCGTCCATCGGCGCCGACCCGCTGTTGGCGGAACACGGCCGGGCCCTTGCTCTCGAGGCGGATCGCCAGCGCCATCACACCGATGATGGGCGCTGCCACGATCAGCGCGGGCACGGCGACCGCCAGATCGATCACTCGCTTGAACGCCCGGTAGAACCGGTTGTGGTTGCCGTGAACCCGCACGTCGAGACCGGCGAGCTCCCGTTGGACGTAGTCGTGGATCTCGTGGAGCTCGAGCGGCGGTCGGGTGACGACCGCATCGAAGGCGCCCACGTCGGTGACCGCTTGGTCGTGGTGGTCGTGCTCGGTGACGGCGACATCGACCGACCGACCGACATGGAGGCCGTTCGACTCCTGATCGACGGTGCCGACGCCGGACCCGGACCGGCCGTGCTCTCGCCCCCGGATGGACGGCGGGCGGGTGTCGTGCTGGACCGATCTGAGGTCGATGACATCCTCGTCGGAGGCCTGTTCACGAACCTCGTTCGACCGCGCCGTCCACGATCCCCAGGTGGATGCAGTCTTCAACGTCGCCCTCCAACAAATCCCCAACCATTGGTCGGACCGGAGCCGCGACGGATGAAACGCAATGCCCCGTCGACGGCCATGTGACCAGAGGGTAACCACGCATCTCGGGCCACGGCAAGAGGGAAGTTCTCCCCGCCACCGTTGGTTCCATGCCGACATCCCGGCCGGAGGACCCGACCAGGTGAACGAAGTTCAGGGCCAGTAGACGGGTGTGCCCTGCCCTGAGGCTGCCGGAGCACCGCCAACGAACCCCAGTCCGGACCCGTCGGTGCCCACGACGGCGGCCGACTGCCAGGTCGTGACACCTATTACATGACGACTGAACAGCATCGTCGACCCGTCGTCGGAGAAGTACACGCTCGAGTTGATGTTCCCGTCGTCGACCACCGCGGTGGGTTGCATCGGCGCCGAGCCGGCCGACGCCCGGAAGATGCCCCACGGACCGAACGGGAACGACCCGGTGCAACGCAGCCACACGATCTGGGTGCCGTCCGGCGACATGTACGGGTCGAAGTCCGCGAAGCTGTCCACCGTCAACCGCTCCTCCACTCCTGTGGTGAGGTCGATGCGGTGGACCTCGTACTCCCACCACCAACAGGTGTAGCTCCCCCTCGGACACCCGATGAACAGGGCACTGCGACCGTCCGGCGCCCACGAAGGGTCGATGGCCATGTGGTAGCTCCTGTCGGTCACCTTCGTGGGATCGCCTCCCTCCGGGTCGGTCACGTAGAGGTCCGTGGTGCTGGATCCGCCGGCCGACATGATGAGCCGGGTGCCGTCGGGCGACCACTCGACATGACCCTGTCGGGTCCACCCATGGGCCCCGTCGGCCAGGAGCAGCCGTTCGTTCGAGCCGTCCGCGTCCATGACCCACAGGTTGTTCGTGTCGATGTCGGTCACCGTCGAGCCCGGCACCGCCTTGTAGAAGAGGATCTTCGAGCCGTCCGGGCTCGGTCGCGGCCAGTTGTGCTCCGACGTCGGATCGGACGTGAGCTGGACGGGATCGGTGCCATCGGCCCTCATCCGGAAGATCTGGTGGGTGCTCTGACCCCGTGGGACCCCCGAGTAGAGGATGTGGGAGTCCCGGACCGTGGAACCACCCGGAGCAGTGGGAGCGGGCGGTGTGGGAGCTGTGGTCGGACTGCCGGCCGGCGGTCGGACGACCGTCGTGGTCTCAGCGCCGGTCGGACGCACCGCGGTCTCTGCCCGAGTGGAGCGCATCGGTGCGTTCGACCCCGACGATCCCCCGACACCCGAATCCGCCGGAGCGCAGCCGCCGAGGAGCACGGCGGCAACCGCGACAGCGATCACGCCCAGTATCCCCCGGGGTCCCGAGCGCTTCGACCGACGAACGTCATTCACCATCGCCGAGTGTTCGGCGGATCGACGCGGATCCTTGAGGGCGGGTCTGCTGTCAGGGAGGTGAAGTCGAGCTGACCCGCGACCATCGGTGACGGTCGCAGACTGTCACGGGGAGGGTGTGACGAAGACCTCGGAGGTCGGTGCCGGGCTGATCCGCTGCGACATCCGGTCGTTGAACCCGTTGGAGAACAGCGCGAACCGGTCGGTCAACCACAGGCGGCTGTAGATCAGGTGCTTGTTGTCCGCTGTCCAGTTCGCGTACCCGCCGTGGGCATCGACGAGCATCCGGTCCTCGGCTCGCACCCGCCGTCCCAGCTCGAACGGAGCCACGTACAGGTTGGTGTCGAGGAGGCTCACCTCCATCCAGGAGATGCTGCGACCGTCGGGCGAGACGTAGACATCGTTGGGCCCCGTTCCGTCGCCGACGTACACGGTGTCCGTCGTCGTTGCCTTCACTGCGTCGGCCGGAACCGACAGGATCCGGGTGACGTCGCAACTCGGCTGACGGTCCGGGCATCCGATGAAGATGATGGTGGAGCCGTCCGGCGTGTAGGAGGGGTCGCTCGACAGGCCGCGCCGCTGGGCGTCGCGCCGCTGCGTGACCTGCTGGAGGCTTCCGTCGTCGACATCCAGGTTGAACAGCTCGGTCTCTCCCTGGTTGAGCAGCGGGATCGGCCCGAACGATGGAGCATGCCCCAGCACCATCACCACATGGCGGCCGTCCGGGGACCAGTCGGCGTGACCCTGGATCGAGTCGTCTGCCGGCCACCCCTGCTCACGCGCCACAGCCACCTTCTGCTCGTTGGAGAAGACCTTCCTAACGCCCGTCCCGTCGACGTTCGCGATCCACAGCTCCTGGACGGAGTAGCGACAGTGCTCTCCCGACTTGCCCATCGGAGACCGGTAGAAGACGAACCGTCGCCGGTCGGGTGAGATCCGTGCCCAGATCTCCTCACCGGAGGTGTTGACGGCAGCGTCACGGGCCGGATCGTCGGTGAGCGCCCGTGGTCGCCCACCGGCGTTGTCCATCACCTTCACGTCCAGCGCCGGGCCCGACCCGCCGCAGGGGTCGAGAGGCGGATCGTCGGCCACCGAGACGAGCATCTGGTCAGCCGGCAACGGCGTGACGGCCTCGGACCCGGGGGGTACAGACGTCGGCACCGGCGTCGCCGCCACGGGTCCGACGGGTCGCGATCCGACGGCGTCACCCGACTCGGACGGGTTGGCGTTGACCCTGAGGTACAGCCATCCGGCGAAGAGGACCAGGACGAGCATCGTGAAACCGCCGGCCAGGAAGATCAGCGCCAGCTTCAGGCAGCCGACCTTCCGACGCGGCGGCCCGTCCGCGCCACCGTACGCCCCGGTTGGCTGCGGGGGCTGCGGGGGCTGCGGGGGCTGCGGGGGCGGCTGGGCGGCAGGTGGCGGCAGGGGCAGCGGCGCCTCTGGTGACGGAGTCCCGAATGGTGGCGTCCCGTGCGGTGGAACAGGTGGCGGCGAGGCCGGTGGCTGCTGTGCCGACACGGTCGTCATCATCGCGCGTCGAGTCGAGTCGACCGATCGCGGCGGCGTCGGATGTTGACGACCGTGCGCGCGTCCGTGACCATGGAGGATCGGTCCGGCGGGGACCGGACCGCCGCGCTCGGCCGGCCGACCACCTGAACGAGAAGGACTTCTGATACATGGGGGCGACGGCCGACAGCGGCGACGGGCTCACCGACGAACCGACGACAGCGGATCTCCTCGGCGACGCCCTGGTCGCCGAGTCGCTCGGCGACCCGGTGGCCACAGACGCCCTCACGGCAACCGCAGCCGTTCCCGGGACCGCTGGTCCTGCCGGCGATGTGACA
>CAZNQK010000020.1:21257-36469 GCA_964575165.1 uncultured Aquihabitans sp.
GAGACAGCGAGCACTGAGACAGCGAGCGGTGAAGCCGCCGGTCGTGGCGCTGCCAGCTCTGCCGCCGAGTTCGTCCGACTGAGCACCTACATGCTCTTCAACATCGCGTCGTTCCTCCTGATCATCCGGTACCTGCCGAAGGATCAGATGGGCTGGTACGCGCTGGTCAACGTCATCGTGAACCTGGCCTACGTGGTCGCCGAGCTCCAGATGGAGAAGGTCGCCGTCCGCCGCATCACCCAGGGCATGCCGGTCGAAGAGGTCATCGGTGCGGCCGTCGGGGTGCGCCTCGCCGGATCGGCGGTGGCGACGGTCGCGACCCAGGTCATCTTCGTGGCCATCGGAATGGTCCGAGGCGGGATCAACGGCGAGCTCCAGCTCGCGGCGCTGCTCGCCTCGAGTCAGTTCTTCGGCGAGTCGCTGTTCGTGGTCGGGTCCGCGTTCCAGGCCCAGTTGCGCGCCTACCTCGACGTCGTCCCCCGGATCATCTACGTGGTCCTGCGCTTCGGATTCACCCTGGCGCTGCTCGCCCTGGGAGTGCCCTGGTGGGCCCTGTTCCTCGCCTGGGTCGGCGCCTACGCCATCGCGGATGTCCTGGCGGTGCTGCTGTACCGGATCAAGACCCACCTGAGGCTGCGGCCACAGCTGCGGGGAACCGGACGCCTCGTCCGAGAAGCGCTCACGCTCGGCGTCGCTGGCCTGCTCGGGATGGCGACCGTCCAGTGGGGCACGATCTACCTCGGCTTCACAGGTCAGCCGGACAGCGTGGCTGTGTACAACACCGCCATCCTGCCCATCCAGTACCTCTCGATGTTCGCGAGCGTGATCGCCATCGTCGCCTTCCCTCTGGTGTCCGCGGCGTGGGCCCGTCGGGACCGGGAGGCGTTCGGACGCATCGACGGGGCGGCGAGGACCGCGATCCTCGCCCTCTTCCTCCCCGTGACCGTCCTGCTCTTCGAGGCACCGATGGCGGACGTCATGGAGAAGGTGTTCGGTCGCGGCTACGGCGCCGCCGCCCAACCGCTCCGGCTCATGTCGATCGCCCTCATCCTGGCATCGATGATGGTCTGGGCAGGTTTCGTGCTGCTCGCCGTCGGCCATCTCCGGGCGATAATCATCATCAACGGCCTCTGCCTCACGATCGGCGTCGTCGCCGCTCCGCTCGTCGTCCCGACCTACGGGATCGATGGCCTGGGCGCCGTCGGCATCGCAGCGACGGCCGTCGGCCTCACCGCAGCCGGCATCCTGCTGGCACGCGGAACACCGGCGGCCTTCGACACGAGGGGAACCCTGCGCGTCCTGCTCTGCGGACTGCTCCTGTGGTCGGCGTTGAGCATGATGGCCCGTCTCACCGACTCGTTCCTCGCGCTGGCGGCAGTGACCGTCGTCCTGTACCCGGTGCTCGTGGTGATCACCCGGGTCCTGCGCTCCGATGTCCTCGAGGACCTCCGGGCCGGCACCGGACCCGAGACAGGTTCCGGCACCGATCCCGTAGCATCGGAGGCTCCCGCCGGAGGAGCCGCATGACCCAGCCAGATGAGACGACCGGTGACCTGGTCGGCTCGGCCGCGCCACTCGACGAACGCGACCTGAGGCACCTGATCCTCACGCGGCTCGCCGACCTCGCCGGACCGGCTCTCACAGAGGTCGACCCCACATCGACCTTCAGCGAGCTCGGCGTCGACTCCGTCGTCGCAGTCGAGCTCATGGCCGACCTCGAGACCGAGCTCGGCCGGGAGCTCGATCCGACGCTCGTGTTCAGCGCCGAGACCCCCGCACAGCTCGCCTCCGTCCTGGCCTCCGGTGCGATCGGCCCGCGTCGTCGCCGTCCCAGCACACGAGCGACCGATGCGGCGCCCGCTGCCGACCGGCACGACGAACCGATCGCGGTCGTCGGGATCGGTTGTCGCCTCCCCGGTGCCCACGGCCCGGACCGCTACTGGCAGATGCTGCTCGACGGGGTGGATGCCGTCTCCGAGATGACAGGCGACCGCTGGGAGCGTGACCCGACGCTTCCCGCCTCGGTCGACCGCGGCGGCTTCGTCGACGGCATCGACCAGTTCGATCCTGGTTTCTTCGGCATAACTCAGCTGGAAGCGGACCGCATGGACCCACAGCAGCGGATGCTGCTCGAGGTCGCATGGGAGGCGTTGGAGGATGCGGGCGTCCGTCCCTCGAGCCTCCGAGGAACCGATGTCGGCGTGTTCGTCGGGATCTCCACCAACGAGTACAGCCGCCGCCAGTCCGCCTCGCCGGAGCTCGTCGACGTCTTCTTCGGGACTGGCAACGCGTTGAGCATCGCCGCCAACCGCATCTCCTACGTTCTGGACCTCAACGGGCCGAGCATCGCCATCGACACCGCATGCTCGTCGTCGCTCGTCGCAGTGCACCTCGCCTGCGCCAGCCTGCGTCGCGGCGAGTGCTCGAGTGCTCTCGCGGGCGGGGCGAACGCGATCCTCACCCCCCTGCTGACCCTGAACTTCATCGGGGCCGGCGTGATCGCCCCGGACGGGCGCTGCAAGACCTTCGACGCTTCTGCCGACGGCATCGTCCGCGGTGAGGGCGCCGGCCTGATCCATCTCAAGCGGCTCTCCGACGCCGAGGCCGACGGAGATCGCATCTACTGCGTGATCGAGGGGTCAGCGACCAACCAGGACGGCCACTCCAACGGCCTCACCGCCCCGGACCCCGGCGCTCAGATCGACGTCTTCAGCGCCGCGTGCGCCGCGGCCGGCATCGATCCGGCGGAGGTCGACTACGTCGAAGCGCATGGCACCGGCACCGTCCTCGGCGACGCCATGGAGCTGCGATCGCTCGACGCCGTCTACGGCCCCGACCGGTCCGAGGATGCGCCGCTGCTGGTCGGATCGGTCAAGACCAACATCGGGCACCTCGAATCAGCGGCCGGGATCGCAGGCCTGATCAAGGCGGCGCTCGCACTCCGCAACGCCAAGATCCCGCCCACGCTGCACTACCGGGAGCCGAACCCCTACCTCGGTCAGACCGCTCGCATCCGCGTGGCCGACGAGGTGCTCCAGTGGACGAGCGGGAGAACCCGACGCGCCGCCGTCAGCGGTTTCGGCTTCGGCGGGACCAACGCACACGCCATCCTCCGCTCCGCGCCCGACCACTCCACGTCTGACGGCGCCCGGACGTCGGACGGGGCCGTCGACGACGACATCCCGATCATCCTCCCCCTCTCAGCCCGCAGCGCCGCAGCCCTCGACGCCTCCGTCGCCCTCCACGCGACGCGCCTCGCCGACGATCCCGGCGCTGCACGGGATCTCGCCGCCGCACAGGCGCTCACCCGCGACGAGCATCCACGACGCCTCGCCGTGGTCGCAGCCGACGGGCAGTCGGTCGCACACGTCCTGGATGAGCTCGTGGCCGGGAAGCGTCACGGGTCTGCGATCACCGGCGAACGACGCAGCAGTGAACCGGCACGGACAGCGTTCTTGTTCAGCGGACAGGGGCGCGCTTGGTGGCCCTTCGACGGAGAGCTCCTCGCCGATCCGGTGATCAGCGCCGTGCTGCGGACGTGCGACAGCGAGCTCCGCGAGATCGCCGACTTCTCCCTCCTGGACCTCATCCGCTCGGGCGCGGCCGTCATGGATCACGAGCGGGCCCAGCCACTGCTCTTCTCGTTGCAGGTCGCGCTCGCTGCCCGCTGGCGGAGCTACGGCGTGGAGCCCGACCTGATCGTCGGGCAGAGCATCGGCGAGATCGCCGCCGCCCACGTGGCCGGGGCCCTCCCGCTCGCGGACGCCCTGGAGGTCGTCCTGCACCGGGGCCGTCTCATGGAGGAGTCCAACGGCACCGGCCACACCGCCTTCGTGGAGCTGCCGGCGGGCGAGGTGTCGGCGATGATCGAGGAGCTCGGCCTCGATGTCACGGTCGCAGCGGTGACTGCTCCGGACAACTGCGTGGTCAGCGGCCCGAAGGCCGACACCGTGTCGATCGTGGCGGCAGCCGCCGAACGCGGAGTGATGGCCCAGGTGTTCGACGTCGGCGACATCCCCGGTCACGGACCCCTGATGGCTCCTTACGCGGACAAGCTGACCGACGCCGTCGGGTTCCTCGACCCTCGACCGACCTCGGTCCCGTTCATCTCGTCGGTGACGGCTGGACCGGTCGAAGGGGAGGAGCTCGGAGCCGAGTACTGGGGACGGAACCTGCGCCAACAGGTCCGGCTCATGGAAGCGATCGGGACCGCGGTCGACCGCGACACCGAGCTGTTCATCGAGATCGCGCCGCATCCGGTCGTCAGCTTCTCCACGCGACGGACCCTCGAGTCCCTCGGTTCATCGGCCCGCGTCCTGCACACCGTGAAGCAGGGCGAGCCCGGGGCACTTGCGTTCCGGCGCTCCCTCGCTTCGGCTTGGGTGGCCGGCGCTGCTGTCGACTGGCGAGCGGTCACAGGTCGTTCCCATGCTCCGATCCCGGCCCTTCGATCTCCGTGGGACCATCGTCGATGCTGGTTCGACCTGACAGGCGCCACACGAGAACAGGAGCGGCCGCGCGCGTCATCTGGGTGGCATCCGACGCTCGACGACGGCACGGATCTCGGCGATGGCTCGATCACGTGGCGCGTCCTCGGCGCTCCGACAGCTCCGGGTGCTCCCGACCGAGCGGGAGTGGGGACGGTCCTCGAGCTGGCACTCGCTGCGGCACGCGCCTGGAGCGGTTCCCACCAGGTGGCTCTGTCCGACATCCACCTCGCCTCCGAGCTGGAGTCCCTGCTGGAGAAGGCCGCCGAGACGGATCTCTCGGTCAGCGTGTCACCGCGCCCGGGACGGTCGCGGTGGTCGGTCGTGGTCGTCGGCGGGCGGGACCGGAGCGCCACGGTCTTGGCCGAGGGCGACCTGCGCCCTCTCGATGAGGCACCACCGGAGCTGCTCGGGGCCGACCGAACAGGGATCGACGCACCCGTGACTGCCACGACAGGGCTGCCGAGGCAGGTGCGCACATCGAAGGTCGATGAACGCACCGCCGTGCTCACGGTCGAGATCCCGCCCGCACGTGACGACAGGCCGAGGTGGGTCGCCGGTCCCCTCCTGCTCGACGCGATGTCCGCCGGCATCCGCGTCCTGGGCCCCCCTCAGGTGCCCTTCGGGGATCCGAACGAGCTGCGCCACATCGACGAGATCCGACTGCTGGGAGATCCGAGCGCCTCGGCCAGAGTCGTCCTCGACCGGACCAGCGGCGATGCGACCGTGGTCGACGAGTGGGCCGCACCGGTGGTGGAGCTGAGAGGTCCCACCCTCGGCCGGGCGCTGCCGTCCGCACCAGAGGGAGATCTGGTTCTCCCCGTCTGGTCGTCGATGCCACCACCCGATGCCGACGCCGTCGCCCCGGACCGGGCATGGACATCGATCGCGTCGGCGGGGGACGCACAGGCGATGGCCGTGACGCGCGGTCTTGCAGCGACGATCGTGGACCCTCCGGGCCTCGACGCTGCGGGCCTCGCTCCGTCGCTCACCGAGGACGGATCCGGCCTCCTGGTGTTCGATCCCGATCCCTCCGACCTCCAGAGCCTGCTCGGGTCACCGACTCTCACCGGACGGACCGTGGTCGTCGTGACCTACCTCGGACCTACGTCGGCCACGGTTCCCGCCCTGCTGAGGGAGAACCCGGAGATCGACCTCCGGTGGGTGGACGTCGACGACGGAGAGGGTTCGACGGAGCTGCTCATCTACCTCCTGGCTCGACACGACATCCCACAGGTCGTGTCGATCCGATCCGGTCGGGCAGCGAGCGGACAACTGAGAGCGACACCGGTGCCCGACGTGGTCCGCCGCTCCGAGCCGGCCGGACAGCGACCGCACGCCGCCACGTGGGACGCAGATGGGACGATCCGCCTCGCCGTGGCACCAGAGCCCGGCGACCGGCCCCTGGCGTCGGGCTCTGCGAGGGTACGGGTCGAGCGAGCGCTCATCGGCGGTCCGGTCTCGGAGCGTGCGGTACCCGGCGAGGTCGCCGGGGTCGGCGCGGTCGGCAAGGTCGTCGACGGCCCCGCCGAACTACGTGACCGGACCGTCGCCGTCGTCGTGACCGGAGCCGCGGCCTCCTACGTCGACGCGGATGTGTCCGCCGTGTGGCCCGTTCCCGATGTCACCACCGGCATGCAGGCCCTCCTCGCCCTCGTCGCGCTCCACCCGGACCTGCGTGACGCGACGGCACTCGAGCCCGTCGCCGTGAGGGCCACCTTCACCGCACTCCTCGACGCGCACGAAGGCCGGCCAGCGGAGGAGACGGCCCTCGCATCGGTCGCCGGCCGTCGACCGACCTCTCCGACCGCTGTGGCCTTCGGGGACCCGACAACGCCGGTCGAGGAGATCGTCGCTCGTTGGAGCGCGACGGGGACCTGGGCGGTGCTCGCCGCCGAGGACGACCCCTTCGGAGACGCCGTCGTCGACTGGCTGCGGGAGCGAGGTGCCGAGCTCGTCGCTCTCGACGACGCGGACGCCGCGCCTGCGACACCGACCGGCGTGATCGTGGTCGGGGCCGCACCGGTGCAACTCCTCGACGACATCGACTCCGCCGTCGTGTGGATCGGGCCGTCATCGGTGCTGCTGGGAGTCGAGACCCCCGAAGCCGACGAGGCCCGGGCCGCGGTGACGGTCGCAGGGCGCCCGGACCGAGGACACCCTGCCACCACCTTCCTGGTCGGATCGTCGGTGGATGCGGAGGACGCGCTCGCCGTGCTGGACCGCGTGCTGCTGTCCGGCACGCGGATCGCTGCCTATGACCCCTTGGCCCGCGGGATCGTCGGAGAGGCCGACCCGAGACCCGACGGTTGGTTCGCCCCGCTCGCCACACGTTCACGGGCCGACACGGACGCTCCCGACGACGCCTCGGTCGCTTCCGCCCTGGCCGACGCAGCCTCCACGGAGCATCTCGAGATCGTTGCGACCCACATCGCGTCCGAGATCGCCGCCATCGTCGGCATCGACCCGACCGACATCGATCACAGCGAACCCGTCGACACCTACGGCGTCGACTCCCTCGTCGGCATGGAGATGCGGAGCAGGATCCAGAGCACCTTCGCCTACGAGGTCCCGCTGAGCGAGCTGTCCCGCACCATGACCGTCGACGAGCTCACCACGCACCTCATCGAACACGCTGTCCCCGCTCTTCTCAGCTCAGGCGCGGACCGACGGGCGACGGGTTCGGAGCCGGACGCCCTCGGACGTGGTGGCACCGAGGTCGGACAGCCGGACGCCGGATCCACGGCGGTTGCCGTGCAACGGGGGAACGGTCCCGTGACGTGGTGGATCCCCGGCATCTTCGGGTCTGCCGAGGTCTTCGGACCGCTGGGACAAGGGCTCGCCGATCACGACATGTGGGCGCTCGAACAACACGGACTCCCATCCACCTCAGTCATCGACGCAGCGGACGCGCATCTCCACACGATCCGCTCACGTCAGCCAAGTGGCCCCTACCGGGTCGGCGGGTACTCCTACGGAGGCCTCGTGGCGGTCGAGATCGCTCTGGCCCTGGAGGCGGCCGGTGAGGACGTCGAACGTCTTTGGCTGCTCGATCCACCCCCTCCGTCGGCCAACGACGACGCAGCCACGCGTGCTGAGCGCAGGCGCCGGGTCCGGGAACTGCTCGCGGGTCATCTGAACGAGCTCTTCGGGGCCCCGGGTCTGACAGCTGATGACCTCCCGCCGCTGGAGCCGGGCGCCGAGCTCGATCCGCTCGTCGAACGGATCGTCACGGGCGGAACGCCCTGGAGCAGCGACCGGGTGCTCGACCACCTCCAGGCGCTGTGGACCGTGACCACGACCTCGCTGGAGGCGATGGCCGCCCACCGGCCATCGGGTGTCGTCGCTGCTCCCACCAACATCGTCGTCGCTTCGAGAAGCGGGCTGTTCGGCCCGGGGGCGGACGCGGCCTGGAAGCAGGTCGTCGCCGGGTCGATCGAGCGGAGCACGTTCGACACCGACCACGCCGGGCTGCTGGCAGCGCCGCATGCCGGAGCCGTCGCCGAAGTGGTCAGACGCTCGCTCAGCGGTCCCGGTCGGACCGCGATGCCCCACCCGGAGGAACAACCGATGAGCACCGACGCCGCGCCGACCACCCTGTCCCGGCGGGCGCGTCGCGCGATCCTGAGCGGCCTGACGCACAGCCCACGATCACGCGCCGCCGTGGGAGCCATCGGCAACGCCTACCGCCAGGCGGACTTCTTCCTGAGAGCACTTGGCGCCGAACGCCGGTTCCGCCGTGTGTGCGTCCCCGGCGACGACTTCATCGTCGGAGAGCACGCTCAGATCTCCAACCTCACCGGAGACCCGGAGCGGATCCGGTTCGGCAACAACTGCCTGGTGGACGGATTCATCAACGTGCAGGAGTACGGCTACTTCACCATGGGCAGCTACTCCGGGATCGGCGAGAAGGTGCGGATCGACTGCGCCGGCTACGTCGAGATCGGCAACGGCTGCACGATGGCCGAGGGCGTGTACATCATCGACGGCCTGCACCACCCCATCCTCGCCGATGAGCGGATCAAGCACGGGATCGACCTCTTCCGCGGCGACCACGTCATGGATGCCTACGGCACGGGGACAGAGACCTCGTTCGTGCGGATCGAGGACCTCGTGTGGATCGGGCTCAGGGCCATCGTCCTCTCAGGTGTCACGATCGGTCGCGGTTCGGTCGTCGCCGCCGGAGCGGTCGTGTCCCAGGACGTCCCCCCGTTCTCCGTGGTGGCGGGCAACCCGGCACGGGTCGTCGGCCGGATCCCCGACGACGACTTCGACATCGAGACGCACCCGACCTACCTCGCCGTGCACGGCGACGAGCGCCTGCCCGACCATCGTCGTCCCGTCCGTGAGGTGCTCGAGGAGATCGCTGCACGGGTCGCCGGCCGCAACACCTGATCAGATCGCCCCTCGATCAGGTCAGCTCACCGGCTCGCGCCCTGGCGAACAGGCGTGACCACGCCGTGATCCGGTCATCGCCGATCCGGGCCCGCTTCTCGGGATCCTCGATGCCTTCGCCCTCGCTCTCGGCCAGGCACAACACCGCGACCTTCCCCTCCGCGCGGTTCTCCTTCACGGCCAACGCCGCCTCACCCACGTCGGCGAGGTCGTAGGTCTCCGTCAGGAGCGGTTGGATGGTGCCGCGGTTGATGAGTGCGTTGACATTGTGGTTCTCCTGCATGTTCGCCCCGTGGGACCCGATGATCCGCTTGAGCTTCATCCAGAGGTGGCGGTTGTCGTACTCGAGGTCGTACCCGGTCGTGGCCGCGCAGGTGACGATCGACCCGCCACGCTTGGCGACGAAGACCGAGGCACCGAAGGTCTCACGCCCGGGATGCTCGAAGACGATGTCTGGGTCCGAGCCTGCCATGGAACGGATCTGCTTGCCGAGGCGGCGCCACTCCGATTCGTCCTGCGTCTGGGGGTCCTTCCAGAAGCGGTAGTCCTCGGCGGCACGGTTGATGACGTGCTCGCATCCCAGCTCGTGCAGGACAGCCGCGCGTTCCGGCGATGACACCACGGCGACCGGGATCCCGCCGCCCTCGAGGACCAACTGGACGGCATACCCTCCGATCCCGCCGGTCGCACCCCAGATGAGCACCACGTCACCCTGACGCATCTGCGATGCGTGACGGCCGATCAGCATCCGGTAGCTGGTCCCCGCGCACAGCATGTTGACCGCCGCCTCCTCCCATGAGAGGTGGGTCGGCTTGGGCAGCAGCTGGGATGCCCTCACCACGCTGAGATCAGCCAGGCCGCCGAAGTTCGTCTCGAAGCCCCACGCCTTCTGGTTGGCGGCGAGCATCTGGTCCTCGTTCGCCGCGGGATCCTGGTCGTGGGTGACGACCGGGGCGATCACGACCCGGTCACCGGGCTTCCAACCCCTGACTGCATTTCCTGTCCGAACGATCACGCCCGAACCGTCGGAGCCGACGACGTGGTGATCCTGGCTGTGGCGACGCTCCCACTGGCCTTCGCGGGCGAAGCGGTCGAGGAACAGGAAGGTCGACAGAGGCTCGAACACCGAGGTCCACACGGTGTTGTAGTTGATGGCGCTGGCCATCATCGCGACGACGACCTCGTCGGGAGCCAACTCCGGAAGCGGCACCTCTCCGACGTGCAGGGATCGCCGCGGATCCTTCTCGTCGGAGGGGACCCCGTCGAACATCTCCTGTTCGGCACGCAGCGTGTGGGCCGCCCGGTAGGTCTCCCCCAGCGGGATCGCCGCGAGGTCGTCGCCGTCGGCTCCGTGGCGGATGGCGTCCTTGATGGCTTCGATGCTCACTCGTCCCCCGTGTCGTCCTGTGCGGCCTGATCCGGCCGCCGGCCTGGCTGTGCCTGTGAGGCCCGCCCGACGGTCCGCCTCCTGACGATCCGTCAGATGGATTGCGCCGTCACCCTACCGGCGGGGATCCCGGATCCGCGACGCCGAGCCGGTCGAGGGCCTCCTCCTCGAAGAGGCGCTTGGCGGCATGGCGCTGGATCTTCCCGCTCGACGTCTTGGGCAGGGACCGGGGTGTGATGAACACGACCTCCGTCGGCGCCACCTGGTAGTGCTCGACGATCGCTGCCCGGACGGCCTGAGCCGCTATCACCGGATCGCCGATCGCGGCCTCGTTGACCTCTGCGACGATCGCGACGCCGTCGGTCGATCCGTCGACGTCGGCCACCGCGAAGGCTGCGACGCAGCCGGCCCGGACGCCGGGCACCGACTCGGCGACCAGCTCGAGGTCCTGTGGGTAGAGGTTCCGGCCACGGACGATGAGGATGTCCTTGATCCGACCCGCGACGTAGAGCTGGCCGTGGTGGAAGAAGCCGAGATCGCCGGTGCGCAGGAACGGACCGTCCCCCGCCTTCGTGCGCGCATCGAAGGCCTCGTTTGTCTGACGACGACGACCCCAGTATCCCTGGCCGACGCTCGGACCCGCGATCCAGATCTCACCGATCGAACCGTCGTCGAGCTGTTCCAGCGACTCGGGGTCCACGATGCGGATGTCCTGCACAGCAGCGGGAGCACCGCACGCGACGAGGGACTCAGACGGATCCCCGTCCACGGGTGCCCGAGCGAAGCCCTCGGCGAGCCCGGCGCGGTCGAAGGCCGTGACGATGACCTCCGCACCCGGTTCGTCGGCCGAGGTGACGAACAGGGTCGCCTCCGCCATCCCGTAGCACGGCCTCATGGCGCTGGAGCGGTAGCCGCAGGGCGCGAACGCCTCGGTGAAGCGCTCCAGGGTCGATGGGCGTATCGGTTCCGCCCCGTTGTAGATGGACTCCAGGTTCGACAGGTCGAGGTCCCGGCGATCCTCTTCGGAGACACGCCGGACGCAGAGCTCGAAGGCGAAGTTGGGTGCACCGCTGAAGGTCGCCCGGTACTTGGTCAACGCACGGAGCCAGCGCAGCGGCTTCGCGAGGAAGTCCATCGGCGAGAACAACGCCAGCGGCCGACCGAGGTAGACGGGGGTCAGGATGCCGCCGATCAGGCCCATGTCGTGGTAGGGCGGGAGCCACGACACCCCGACGAACCGGTCGTCCTGCGCGCAGCTGTTGCGGATCAGCTCGCAGTTGGCGAGCAGGTTCCCGTGGCTCAACATCACGCCCTTCGGCAACGAGGTCGACCCGGACGTGTACTGGATGAACGCGGTCGTATCGAGAGCGACCATAGGATCGGACCACGCCTCGTCGTCCCCGTGGGCGACCGCATCCTCGATCGACACCCAGGGCGTCCGAGCGAGGTCGGGGGCGAGGTTCCAGAGGTGCTCCCTGAAGGTCACGAACAGCTCGTCGGAGAGGATGCAGACGGCCTCGGCGTCCTGGGCGATGGCGCGGAGCCTCGGCACGCTGCGGTCGACGTTGATCACGTCCGGCAGGAACGCGGGCACTGCGATCATCCCGGCGTAGAGGCAACCGAAGTACGCGGCGAGGAAGTCCGGACCGGGAGCCATGAGGATCACGACCCTGTCCCCGGGGCTGCCGACCTCGGCGAGCCGGGCGGCCACGGCCCGGGAGTCACGGTCGAGCGAGGCGAACGTGATGTCCACCACGTCGTCCTCTCCGTCGAGCAGGTACCAGAAGGCGAGGTCGGATCCCTGATCAGCAGCGCGGGTGCGCAACATGTCCACCAGGCTCTCGTACACGTCTGGTACCTCCGTCTGACCCGTCATCGTCTCGCCCCACGCCGGGACGGCCCGAAGATCGAGGGTACAGCAGGCGGCACCGATCGCCGATCCTGCACATCGACACGGACGGCTCTGCGAGGCTACGGATCATGGAGTTCGACGACGACGCCCGGCTCGACACGTCCCAGGTCGATGACGCCCGCGGCGGTGGGGACGGGAGGTACGGGGGAATCGGTGCCGGGAGCGGGGGTTTCGGCGGCCTGCCCGGAGGCTTCGGTGGTGGATCCGGCGGCCTCGGCACCGGCATGAAGGTGGGCGGAGGCGGTCTGGTCGGCCTGCTCGTCGTGGTGCTCGTCTTGCTCCTCAACGCCGCGGGCGGTGGGAACGGAGGCGCCGGCAGCAACGTCCTCGCTCCGTCGACGACGCTCACCGACGGCTCAGCGTCCGAGGTGGCGCGGGAGTGCCGGACCGGTGCCGACGCCAACGAACGCCAGGACTGCCGGATCGTCGCGGTGGTCAACAGCGTGCAGAGGTACTGGACCGGCGAGTTCGAGCGCAGCGGCCTGGCCTATGAGCCGGCCCGCACCCAGCTGTTCTCCGGTCGGACGATGACCGGCTGCGGCGCCGCGTCGTCCGACACGGGCCCCTTCTACTGCCCGGCGGATCGCACGGTGTACGTCGACCTCACCTTCTTCGAGGCTCTGGCGTCTCCGCCTTTCAACGCCGCCGGTGGCCCGTTCGCCGAGGCCTACGTGATCGGACACGAGTACGGACACCACGTCCAGAACCTGCTGGGCCGCAGCGCCGGAGGTGACCGCCAGGGTGCTCAGTCCGGATCGGTGAGGCTCGAACTGCAGGCCGACTGCTACGCCGGGACCTGGGCGGCAAACGCGGTCTCGACCGGCCTGGTAACCGAGATCACCCCGGACGACATCACCGAGGGCCTCGACGCGGCGGCAGCCGTCGGCGACGACCGCATCCAGGAGGCGACCGCCGGACGGGCCAACCCCGACTCGTACACGCACGGCACCTCAGAGCAACGCCAGCGGTGGTTCACCCGCGGCCACGAGTCGGGTGACCCCACCGACTGCGACACCTTCAGCGGACGTATCTGACCAGTCCGCCACGTCCCGCTGGGACGAACCCGAGCGAGATCAGGTAGTCCGCGCCGCTGCCTTCGTCAGCCCTCGGAGCTCGTTCGGATCGAGCGATCGTCGTGACAGCGCCGCGATCCGCGGCTGCGGACAGCCATGCCGCGACCAGGTGGCGTCCTATCCCCTCTCCATGACGGCTCGACTCCACCACCACAGCGTCGAGCTCCGCGACCGTCGACCCCACCGGGCACCTGCCGACCGCTGCCCCGAGCATCGAGCCAGGGTCGTCCGCTGACTCGGCGACGACCGACAGCGGACGGGGCGAATCCGGTCCGGCCAACGGTCCGACGGGCTCGATGCCGCACAGGTCGGCCACCTGCTCCTCGACCATCGCCACCACCCGCAGGGCGATCGCCATGCCGCCGCGGCCAACGACCGCTGGACCCCCGAGTGGTTCCTCGCGGATGGGCTCCCAGCGCGAACCGAGGTCGGGCCGCGACCTGTCGCACGGGCGATGCTCCAAGAGGTGGACGGAACCAACGGCCCAGCTGTCACGGACCCCGGACAGCAGGCCCAGGGCGCTCTCTATCGCTTCCGGATCGGACGACTCCCGCAGTGTCACGTGCGGTTCGTAGGTCGGCCACGCCTCCGGTCGATCCAGCGGACCCCTCCGCAGCGCGGCTCGCAGCCTCCGCAGCTCATCCAACCCTGAACCCCCGACCCCCAGATGCACCGTCGGTGTCACGGGAGCGAAGGTGGCTACGGGCCCGATCTCCAGTCTGAACGCGCGACACTCCGATGTCGCCGAGCGCATCACCTCGAACAAGGCCGGCATGTCACCGACACGCACGTTCGTCGGAGGGATCACCGTGCAGTGCGGTGGGACGTGGAACGGCTCCCGGACCCCGAGAGCCTGACGGAGCGCGTCGACCCTGCCCGCTGTTGCCTCGTCCGGCGCCAGGATCACCACGGCGAGCCTGCGACGAGCCACGCACGAACGCTACCCGGGCAGCCGAGTCTCACCGACCTGTGACCGCCACGAACCTCCGCCGGCGCCGCCGTCAGTCGGGATCGAACCCGCAGGTGCGTGCGGCCGCACCGAAGAGCATCCGCTTGTGGGCCGCTATCACGGAGCGGTCCTTTCCGGCCACGGCGGCGGCGCGCTCGACCGCCACCTCGACCAGCCGGGCCTCCGATGTCACCTCGTCGACCAGGCCGACCGTGAGAGCCTGGTCCGCCGTGTAGCGCCGTCCGGTGTTCATCGCCTCGGCCGCCACCGCCGTCGGTAGCCGGGAGGTAACCGCAGCGAACATCCCCGGTGTCAGAGGCAACCCGAGGTCAGCCTCTGGCAGGCACCAGTACCCACGATCGGACCGCATGACGCGGTGGTCCACGCAGCAGGCGAGCATCGCCCCAGCGGCGAACGTGTGCCCGTTGAGCGCAGCAACCGTGTAGGCCGGCAGCAGGAGGAGTCGTCCGAGCAGGCGTTGCACGTCGGCCACGACGGGGCCGGCCGAGTCGGGGTCGGCGGCGAACGAGTCGAGGTCCAGACCGTTGGAGAAGAACTTGCCGTCCCCGACGACGACCACGGCGAGCGGGCCCTCGGTGGCCTCGATCCCGTCGAGCACTTCGTGCCAGCGTCGGGTGCTGGCCGAGTTGAACCGGTTCTCGCCGTCCTGCCAGCGCAGGAGGATCACATCGCCGCGTCGCTCGGTCTCGATCACCGGATCAAGCTCCCACGACCACACGAACTCGGGTCGGATGACTCCGACTATCGGCGCGAGATGACCCGAGTTCGGTGGGGCCCAGGAACTCGGGTCGGATGACTCCGACTATCGGCGCGAGATGACCCGAGTTCGGTGTGTTTGGGGCTCGGTAGGGCTCAGGCGGCGGCGACTGAGAGCCGCACCTCGGCGCGCACCAGAGCGGCGCGGGCCTCGGGGTCCTCGGCATCGGCGCGCAGCGCCTCTTCGGCCCGGTCCTTGGCGGCCTGGGCCCGGGCGACGTCGATCGTGTCG
>CAZNQK010000021.1:0-34583 GCA_964575165.1 uncultured Aquihabitans sp.
AATCCGGCCGCAGCCGAAAAGCGGCGAAGCCCCTGCAGTTGCAGGGGCTTCGTGCCGTCGGGCTGGGGAGATTCGAACTCCCGACCTCTTGACCCCCAGTCAAGCGCGCTAACCAAACTGCGCCACAGCCCGGGGAGCGGTCACCTTAGCGCCGCCCACCGGACCGACCCGAACCAGCAACCTGCCGAACTCGGGTCACTTGGCTCCGCATTTCGGAGTTGTGCCCCATGTCGGAGTCAGACGACCCGAGTTCCGGGGCCTCTCCGAACTCGGGTCACCTCGCGCCGCATGTCGGAGTCAGACGACCCGAGTTCGGCGGGAGTGTCAGCCGAGGAGCCACTCGATGCCCTGGACCAGGCGCCACCCCAGGTAGACAACCACTGCGGCCAGCAGAACCCAGAAGTGCCACGGCACCTTCGAGCCCTTGTCCTCCTCCCGAGGAGCCGCTCCGGACTGCACCAGCCCTGACGCCTCCGGGTCCGCGACGTGATGGCCCGACGGGCAATCGCCCTCCGGGGTCAACGTCGACGGCGTGTAGAAGCGGCTGCACTCCTCGCACCACGGCACCTGACTCGACCTCCCGCCCCGACCAGCCCAGATCCGACCTGACAACCGGCCTCAGACCGGCGGGACGCCGTGGCGGCGCACCGAGAACGTACGGTCCTTGCCGGCGGCCCTCCTGAGACGACGTGACACGTCGGAACGCAGGTCCCCCCACTCGACCACCGCATCGATGACGAGCTCTGACGCGAGGCGCATCAGGTCGACGTCGGTCTCGTAGATCTCCCGCTGCTCCTCTACGAACGCGGCTCGTTCGTCCTCGTCCTCGATCGCTGCGATCTTGTTGGCGAACACAGCGTTCACCGCCGCCTCGGGGCCCATGACGGCGATCTTGGCCGTCGGCAGGGCGATCGTCGCCACCGGCTCGAACGCCGGGCCGGACATCGCGTACAGCCCCGCGCCATAGGCCTTGCGGACGATCACCGAGACCTTGGGCACCGTCGCCTCGCTCACCGCGGTGATCATCTTGGCGCCGTGGCGGATGATCCCCTCGCGCTCGACCTGCGAGCCGATCATGAACCCCGGGACGTCGGCCAGGAAGATCAGCGGGACGCCGAACGCGTCGGCCAGCCAGATGAACCGCGCCGCCTTGTCCGCCGAGTCGGTGAACAGGACCCCGCCCTTGTGCATCGGGTTGTTCGCCACGATCCCGACGGGACGTCCCTCCAGGAGCCCGAACCCGACCACCAGCTCAGGAGCGAACAGGGGTTTGATCTCGAAGAACGACTCGGCGTCGAGCAGGCCGTCGAGCACGTCGTGGACGTCGTAGCCCTGCGCCTCTTCAGCGGGCACGATCGCCGAGGTGAGCTCCCGTGCCGGCGGAACCGCGTGGTACTCCGGTGGGTCCTCGCTCCAACGGCTGGGCAGGTAGGTGAGGTAGGCACGGGCCTGGTGGATGGCGTCGTCGTCGTCCACCGCGAGGTTGTCGCCGCAGCCGGAGACGGTGGCATGCATGCGGGCACCACCCATCTCCTCGAGGGTCACGATCTCGCCGACGACCATCTCGGCCATGCGGGGAGAACCCAGGTACATGGAGGCGTTGCCCTCGACCATCACCACCAGGTCGCAGAAGCTCGGGATGTACGCCCCACCGGCCGCCGAGGGACCGAACAGGCAGCACACCTGCGGGACCTTCCCCGATAGACGCACCTGGTTGTAGAAGATCCGACCTGCCCCCCGACGACCGGGGAACAGCTCGACCTGGTCGGTGATCCGAGCCCCTGCCGAGTCGACCAACCAGACGACTGGGATCTCGTCACGCAGCGCCGTCTCGGTGAGCCGGACGATCTTCTCGACCGTTCGGGCACCCCAGCTGCCCGCCTTGACCGTCGGGTCGTTCGCCATGATGGCGACCGGACGTCCGTCGATCTCACCGACGCCCGTGACCACGCCGTCGGCCGGCAGGTCAGGGCTCATCCCGTCACGGTAGGGAGCGTTCGCCAGGAGCTGGTCCTCGACGAACGTGCCCGGGTCGCAGAGGAGGTCGATGCGGTCCCGGACGAAGAGCTTGCCCTGCGCCTCGAGCTTCGCCGCCCCCGCATCGAGGTTGCCGCGCCGGGCACGGGCCGATGCCGAAGCGAACCGGGCTGTCGGTCCGCCTTCTGCCTCGGGGCCGCGATCCCCTACCGATTCGACCGGATCGGACACGACTCAGCCGCTCACCGACACGAGATCTACGACGAACACCAGGTCCGCGTTCGCGGGGATCCCCGAGCCCGGTGGCGCGGTCGATCCGTAGGCCATCGCTGCGGGGATCACCAGCGTCCTTCGGCCGCCGGCCTTCATGCCCGGGATGCCGTCACTCCAACCCTGGATGACCCGGTCCAACGGGAACGTCACCGGCTCACCATCTGTCCACGACGAGTCGAAGACCTCTCCCGTCGACGCGACCGCCCCCTTGTACTGGACCGTCACGGTGTCACCGGGCTTCGCCTCCTGCCCCGTGCCGACGACGTCGTCGGTGATCTTCAGGTCGCTCACAGGACCGTCGACCTTCGCGATCGTCGGCTCGCCCCGCTCCGCGATCGCCTTGGCCTCGGGCGAGTCGGCCGACGTCGGGGTCGCACCGCCGCCTCCCGGGGCAAGCGTCGTCGGCAGGTCAGCAGCGCCGTTCGCGTCTGCGGATGGATTCGAGTCGTCGCCGCAACCGGCAGCGACGCCCGTCGCGAGCAGCAGCACCGCGGCCGCCACGGCGAACGGGCGTCTACGGCTCAACGCCACGACACGTCCACCATGTCGACGGTGAACACCAACGTCTCGTTGGGGGCGATGCCGGCACCGGGCGGCGGGTTCGCGCCGTAGGCCATGTCGCCTGGGATGACCAGGGTGCGGCGACCGCCGACGCGCATGCCGAGCAGTCCCTCGCTCCAGCCGCGGATCACGCCGTCGAGCGGGAAGCTGATCGGAGCTCCACGGTCCCACGAAGCGTCGAACTGCGAACCGGTCGAGGCCGACACGCCGACGTAGTGAGCGGTGACGGTGGCTCCAGCGGTCACCTCGTCGCCTGTGCCGACGACCTCGTCGGCGACCACCAGCTCGGTCACCGCATCGGTTGCGGTCAGTTGCGGCTTGCCGCGGGCCTCGATCTCATCACGCACCTGGCTCATGGTCCTCCTCAAGAACCCCGTGGGTCGGGGTCGTCAGATCGTAGGGGTTAGCCGGGAAGACCTCGTTCCACCCCTGCCGATCGGATGCTCACACCCTCAGCTGCCGGTCATCCGAGGCCCAGTCCTCAGCTGCCGCGTCTGCGGACGCGCATCTTGATCGGCGTGGCCTCCAGGCCGAACTCCTCGCGCAGCATCCGCTCGAGGTAGCGGATGTAGCTGGCCGGCAGGGTCTTGTTCGCGAACAAGGTGAACGTCGGTGGGTCCACCGCCCCCTGCGTGGCGTACAGGACCCGGGCGCCGGGCGGCCCGGGCGGGGCCTGCTGCGCCCGGCGGCTCACGTCGTTGACCTGCCGGGGCGGGATCCGGGTGTGGTAGGCGTCGATCGACGCCTCGAGCGCCGGCAGGAGGCGGTGGACGCCCCGACCGGTGAGCGCCGAGATCCGCAGCACCGCAGCGTCGCCCAGGAAGTGGAGGCGCTGGCCGAGCTGGTACAGCACCTCCTTGCGGCGGTCCTCGTCGAGCAGCTCCCACTTGTTCATGAGCACGACGATCGGGCACCCCGCGCCGTCGACCCGCTCGGCCAGACGCTGGTCCTGGTGGGTGACACCCTCGGTCGAGTCGATGATCAGGAGTGCGACGTCGGCCTCGTCCACCGCTTTCAGCGCCCGGACCATCGAGAAGTACTCGGTCCCCTCGTCGATACGGGACCTGCGCCGCATGCCGGCGGTGTCGACGAAGCGCAGCGGTCCGATCTCGGTCTCGACGACCGTGTCGACCGCGTCACGGGTGGTGCCGGGCATGTCGTGCACCACGGCGCGGTCCTCACCGATCAGGCGGTTGAACAACGTCGACTTGCCGACGTTGGGCCTGCCGACGAGGGCCACCGAGATCACGCCCTCGCTCTCGGACATCTCCTCCTGCTCGTCGAGGTCCTCGCCATCGAGCTCCGACGGTTCGGCAGCCGGCAGCTCGGAGATCACGACGTCGAGAAGGTCCCCGGTGCGACGACCGTGCAACGCCGAGATGGGCATCGGCTCACCGAGGCCGAGCGCCATCAACTCCCAGATCGCGGCCTCGTGGCTCTGGTCATCGACCTTGTTGGCCAGCACGTGGACGGGCACGTCGAGCGATCGGAGCAGCTGTGCGACCTGAGCGTCGTCGTCGGTGACGCCGACCTTCGCGTCGACCACGAACAGCACCACGTCGGCATCACGAATCGCCTGCTCGGACTGCTTCGACACCTTCTGGTCGAGCTCGGAACCACCCGTCATCCAACCGCCGGTGTCGACCAGCAGGAAGGGATTGCCCTGCCACTCGGCCTCCACCTCCTTGCGGTCACGGGTGACGCCGGGCTTCTCCTCGACGATGGCGATCCGCTTGCCGAGGATCCTGTTCATGAGCGTGGACTTCCCGACGTTGGGTCGGCCCACGATGGCCACTACGGGGAGGTCAGCCACGATCGGCTCCGGACGAGTCGGTCGCCGGGGCGTCGGCTCCGGCGGAGGGCGAAGGGGGTGTTGCTCTCTCGAGGAGGATGCGCCGGAGAACGACTCCGTCAGTCGGGACGACCTCAACCTGGAGCGGGAGGTCCTCGGGGCGAGAGCCGTCGAGGAACGTGCCCCGGGACAGGCACACGTCGGGCAGCAGGTAGCGGTGTCCGGAAGGTTGCTCGGCCAGGGTCCGGCCGATGTCCTCGCCGACCATGAGCCCGGTGACCCCGGTGTTGCCACCGAAGAACAGGTTGTCGACGGTGACGATCCGCACATCGGCACCGGCCATGCCACCCAGCCCCTCTCGCTGGAGCAGGTCCTCGACCAGCGGAGTCAGAACCTGAGCGCCGAGCGGACCCGTGAGGATGCCGACCGGAGCGTCGGCAGAAGGCCGCCGTCGCCCCATCCAGACGGGTGTCTCGGCATGGACCTCGCTGCCGACAGATGCCACGGGCGATCCGCCCACAAGAGCGGCGTCGGCGGTCCGGGGAGCCCTGTAGCCCTCGGCCGGGGCACCGTCCACCCAGGCGAAGAAGCCGGATTGGACGCCGATCCCGGAATCCGACTCGCCCGACAGCTCGGCCTCGAAGGCCCGGGCCATGCCGATGCCGTCCTCGTGCATGTCGAACGTCCCGTAGGTCTCCGCCGGCGTGAACGGCCGTCCCGCCCGCAGGTAGTACTCATCCGCGGCGAAGACCATCCGATGTCCCAACGTGTCGAGGAACACCTCCTGCCACCGGTCGACGATCTCGCAGACCGCGGCAGCCTCCCCCACCGTGTGGGGGCGCATCCGGGGTTCGTGGTTGAACGCCGAGATCCCGAGCGGGACCACCGCCACGTCGGCCAACTCGGGGTACTCGTCGAGGATGCCGCACAGCGTCCGGTCGAGCTCGGCGCCGTCGTTGAGCCCAGGACACACCACGATCTGGCCGTGGACCTCGACCCCGTGGTCGAGCAGCGCTCTCAGCCAACGCAGGCTCATCGCACCGCGTCGGTTGCGCAGCATCTCGACGCGGACCTCAGGATCCGTCGCGTGGATGCTGACGTACAGCGGCGACAGGCCTTCGATCAGCACCCGCTCCAGGTCCGCCTCGGTGAAGCGGGTCAGCGTCGTGAAGTTCCCGTACAGGAACGACAACCGGTAGTCGTCGTCCTTCAGGTACAGGCTCTTTCGCAGCCCCGGCGGCAGCTGGTGGATGAAGCAGAACTCGCAGTGGTTGTCGCAGGTGCGCACCTCGTCGAAGACCGGCGAGTCCACTTCCAGCCCCAGCGGCTCGCCGTGGTCCTTGGTGATCTCGACCGACATCTCGAGACCGCCACGACGCAGCTCCAGCTCGACCTCGGGCTCGTCGGACAGGACGCGGAACTCGATCACGTCCCGGAGCGGACGACCCCCGATCGAGACGAGCTCGTCTCCGGGCGCGACACCGCCGACTTCTGCCGGGGATCCGGGCGCGACGGCGACGACGGTGGCGAGGGACACGGCCGACAATCGTACGGCACCCGCCCTGACCCCACCGTTCTGTGTGCATCTCACGTCGTCTGACGACGTGAGATGCACACAAAGTCGGGAGGACGGCGGGATCCGAATCCGTGGGTACCGACCATCTCTCGTGCGCCCGTAGGCTCGGCCCGTGAGCAAGAGCACCGAACTGACCTCGGCTCCCGATGACGCGGAGGTGCCCGTCGGGGTCCAGCAGGTGCTGTTGGCGGCCCCTAGGGGCTTCTGCGCCGGGGTCGAGATGGCGATCAAAGCCCTCGCGTGGATGGTCAGGGCGTTCGACGGCCCCGTGTACTGCTACCACGAGATCGTGCACAACCAGCAGGTGGTCGAGCGGTTCAGGGAGCAGGGCGTGGTGTTCGTCGACGACATCTCCGAGGTCCCGGCCGGGTACCCGCTGATGCTCTCAGCGCACGGCTCGGCACCCGAGGTGGTCGCAGCCGCTCGGGACAACGGCGGCTTCGTGGTCGACGCCGTGTGCCCGCTGGTCACGAAGGTTCACCACGAGGTCAAGGTCCGGGCCGGCAAGGGCTACTCGATCGTCTACATCGGCCACGAGGGCCATGAGGAGGCGGTCGGCACCATGGCAGTCGCTCCCGATGCGATCCACCGCGTCGAGTCGATCGAGGAGGTCGAAGCGCTCCCCGAGTTCGAGACCCCCGTCGCGCTGCTCGCACAGACGACCCTTTCCCACAGGGACTGGGCCGACGTGGCCGACGCGACGGCCGAACGCTTCCCCGACGTCTGGACGCCGGGCCGCAGCGACCTCTGCTTCGCCACCACGAACCGCCAGTCGGCCCTGATGGAGATCGCCTCCCGCTGCGATGCGGTCGTGGTGATCGGCTCGGCCAACTCCTCGAACACCGTGGCCCTCGAGCGTCTGGCCCGTGGCGCGGGGTGTGCGACCGTGCTCCGGATCAACACCGCGGACGAGCTGCCCCGTCGTGTCGATGGTTCCGTCGACCTGACGGGGACGGTCGGCGTGACGGCCGGAGCTTCCGCTCCCGAGGAGCTGGTCGAGGCCGTGATCCGGGCGCTCGACCCCTCCGACGGCGTGGAGGAGATCCGCCTGACCGACGAGGACGAGTACTTCCCTCCCCCTCGCAACCTCCGCGAGCTGCTGGTCGCGATCGACGCCATCGGCGGACTCGGGCTGGGCGCCGACGCCGGGTCCAGGCCGTCGACGGACGACCGCTCCCTGGCGGCGAGCGCGGTGCTCGAAGACCTCGCCTGATCCTCGGCTCGCACCTCGAACGCCCGAACTCGGGTCATCTGACGCCGACATGGGGTGCGAGCCGACCCGAGTTCACGGGTAGGGCCCGTGAACTGCGAGGCTGGACGACGTGACAGCTCTCCGACTCTCGATCCACGTCATCGCCGCGTCCGTCTGGGTCGGGGGACAACTCGTCCTCGCCGGACTGGTGCCCACCATCAGAGAGCTAGGAACGGACGCTCCCGCCAGGGTCGCCCGTGCCTTCGGACGCATCGCCTGGCCGGCGCTCGGGCTCACCGTGCTCACCGGGCTCTGGAACGTGATGGCCATCCCGATGACCGATCTCCCGCACCCGTGGGTCGAGCTCCACGTCCTTGCCGTGCTCCTGAGCGCCGCCGGCGCTTTCGCCCACACCCAGGCGACGCGGGTCGGCGCCAGGACGACGAACGACGCGATCCGGACCGCGATGCTCGGTGGCGGGGGCGCCGTCGCAGCGCTGGGTTCGGTCGCCGCCATGTACCTCGGCGTGATGATCACCACGACCGCCGGCTGACGGGTCCCGACCCCCGCACGGGTTCGCAGCTCTCAGTCGTCTCCGCTGTACAGCTGCTCCAGGGCAGCCCTGAGGCGTTCCGTGTTCTCGGTCACGGCACGACGGGGGACCCGGCCGGTGGCCGGCACATCCGGGTATATCGGTTCGCCGATGACGACGCGTACCCGAGCACGGCGGATCATCCGGGAGCCGCGTGGCAGTGCGTCCTCCGATCCGGTGATCGCAACGGGCACGATGGGGACCCGGTTCCGACACGCGACGAACGACGGACCGTCGAAGAGGTCCTCGACCACCGGACCTTCCTTGCGCCGGCCCTCGGGGAACATGACGACCGGATCACCCCCGATGACGACGTCCTCGCACCTGCGAAGGGCGTCACGATCAGCGTGATCACGATCGACCGGGAAGGATCCGTTGAACTCGATGAAGCGCCCCAGCCATCGCCACTTCCAGACGGAGTCCTTGGTCATGAACCGCATGACGCGCGGCACCGCCGCGACGAGGATGGCGAAGTCGGCATAGGAGCGGTGGACCGGCGCGACGACGTACGCCACGCCGACGGGCAGCCGATCGCGGCCGACGACCTCGATGCCCCACAGCGGCTTCAGGATCACCGAGCCGATCAGACGGATCGTCCGGTACGACCACCGGCCGGACGTCGACACGGGACGGACGCGCTCCCGGTGCACGAGCGCCCGGCTCACGACTCCCGGCCCTCCACCGACGGCGATCCACCGGCCCCGGGACCGTCCGCTGCGTTCTCCCCGGCATCCCTCCGGCGGTCCGCCACCATCACCGCAAGCCGATCCACGACCTCGTCGATCGTCAGGCCGGTCGTGTCGAGGGTCACCGCGTCGTCGGCCTCCACCAGCGGACTGTTCGAGCGCCCCTGGTCCGCAGCGTCACGACGGGCGATGTCAGCGGCGACGGTGTCGTACTCCAGATCGGTCATCTCCTTGGCCCGACGGGCCGCCCGGACCTCCGGATCTGCGGTCAGGTACACCTTCAGCAGCGCGTCCGGGAAGACGACCGTTCCGATGTCCCGACCTTCGATCACCCCGCCCCGGTGCTCGACGGCCCACACCCGTTGGAGCGTCCGCAGCACCTCACGGACGCCGGGGTTCGCAGCCACGACGCTCACGGCCCGTGAGACCTCCGGGCCGCGGATCTCGACCGAGGCGTCCACCCCGTCGACCACCACGTCGTTGTCCGACACCCGGAGGTCGATCGATCCGGCGAGGGCAGCGACCGGCTCGGCATCGACCGGATCCAGGCCGCTGCGGATCGCAGCGAATGCCACGGCTCGGTACATCGCACCGGTGTCCAGGTACGAGAGGCCTATGTGCTCGGCCAGCCTTCGGGCCACGGTCGACTTGCCTGACCCTGCGGGGCCGTCGATGGCGATCACTGGGACGTCGCTCGGTTCCACGGCGACGATCCTAGGGACGGACCGACCCGGTCAGGCGCGACAGGTCCTCCCAGAACCCTGGATAGGTCTTCGCCACGCAACCGGGATCGAGGATCGTGATGCCTGGTGACCGGAGGCCGAGCACGGCGAAGCTCATCGCCATGCGATGGTCGTCGTAGGTTTGGATCTCAGCCGGACGAGGCGTACCCGGCGTGATCGTGAAGCCGTCGGGCTCCTCGACGGCGTCGATCCCGGCACGGCGCAGCTCAGCGACCACGGCGGCGATCCGATCTGTCTCCTTGCCGCGGATGAACCCGATGCCCGTGACGGTCGTGGGGCCGTCGGCGAACGGGGCGACGATCGCGAGGGTCTGGGCCGTGTCGGAGATGTCGGACATGTCGACGGTGAGACCCCGCAAGCTCCCCGAGGACCTCACGGTGACGGAGCTTTCCGACCACTCGACCAGGGCGCCCATGCGGCCCAGCAGGTCGATGAAGCCGACGTCGCCCTGCCGGCTCGCTCGTCCGAGTCCGTCGATGGTCACCGAGCCACCGGTCAGGACGGCCGCAGCAGCCCAGTACGACGCCGCCGACGCGTCGGGCTCGATCTCGTAACGCGGGACCGCCGCGTACCCACCGGGTGCGACGCGGACCGAACGCCAGCCGTCGTCATGGATCACCTCCGCACCGAAGGCCCGCATCACGTCGATGGTGAGCTCGACATAGGGGATGGACACCAGATCCGTGGACACCGCTACCTCGAGCCCCTCGTCGAGACACGGCGCAGACAGCAACAACCCGGTCAGGAACTGGCTGCTCACGTCGCCGCTGACCACGACAGATCCCCCCAGCACGTCGCGCCGGGCGACCGTGATGCGAACGGGCAGGTGACCCGGAACGCCAAGGGGCTCGATACCCACGCCCATCCCGCCCAGAGCGTCGAACAGATCCTGCATCGGTCGACGCCGGAGCGGCTCGGCACCGTCGAGAACGACCGTGCCCCGGGCCAACGCCGCGACGGGTGCGATGAACCGGGAGGTGGTACCCGACAACCGTGCGTCGAGGATCGCTCCCTCCGCCGGCGGTCGCCCCGCACATCCCGACACCAGGAGGGAGCCTGGTCCGCCTGCGGTGGTCGTGTCGGTGATGGACACGCCCAGGCCGCGCAGGCAGTCGACCATGGCAGCCGTGTCATCGGCCGAGAGCACCCCATCCAGGGACGTGTCCCCCCGTGCCAACGCAGCGCAGACCAACGCCCGGTTGCTGATGCTCTTGGAACCCGGCGGACGGATCACGGCGTCGAGAGGACGGGTCACCGGATGGACGGCCAGCGGGTCCGGCGTGCGTTGCTCCCATGCTTCGGCACGCTCCGGAGGCTCGTCTCCCTCGTCGCTCCCCCGGCTGCTCATGCCAACTCGCTCGTCCAGGCCACCCGGCCCCGCCCCCGTAGCGCGTCGGCCAGGCCCTCGGCCTGCGAGGTCGCCACGACCAGTCCGAGCATGCCCCGTCGCTCCCCGGCAGCGTGCACGACCTCGATGTCGTAGACGTTGACGTCGAGCCCGGTCGCGAGCGCTGTGACTGCAGCCAGCTCCCCCGGTCGGTCAGGGATCACCACGCGGACCTCGGAGAGCTGATCCGCCGGCGGCGCGCCGGTCGGCAGGTTCCGGCGAGCGACCTGCGCCCCCTCAAGCCGGCGACGCAACTCGGCTCCGTCGCCGCGGTCGACGACGTCGCGCATGGCCCGGAGCCGGTCGACGAGGTCGTCGAGGACGTCGACGATCGCCGTGCGGTTGTCCTCGCAGATGTCCATCCAGATGGCTGCATCACCAGCAGCGATGCGTGTCATGTCCCGGAAACCACCGGCTGCGAGACGCAGGAGAGCCGCATCCTGTTCCGAGCGCTGAGCGGCCAGACCCATGAGGGTGACCGCCGTCAGGTGGGGCACGTGCGACACGGTGGCCACCAGTCGGTCGTGGTCCTCCGGCGAGAGGGTCACGACCTCAGCCCCCAGGGAGCGGACGACTCCGTGCACCAACGCCTGGGCTGCCGGGGCCGTCTCATCCGTCGGGGTCAGCACCCAGGTCGAGCCCTCGAAGAGGTCGCCGCGGGACCCTGCCACACCGTGGGCCTCCGACCCCGCCATGGGGTGGCCTCCGACGAACCGGGAGTGAGGGAGCGCAGACGCCACGGGGGTCTTCACACTTCCCACGTCGGTGACCACGCCGCCGTCGGCGAGTGCTGCCCTCGCGGCGTCGGGCACCGAACCGACCGGAACGGCGACGAAGGTGATCTCGGCAGCAGCATCGGAGCCGACCTCGTCGATCGCGCCGGCGGCCAACGCCGCGTCGGCGCAGGCCGGGTCCACGTCGCTGCCCGTGACGTGCCAGCCCCTGTCGCGCAGCGCCTTGCCGATCGACGCGCCGATCAGCCCCGTACCGATCACACCCGCGCGACGGCGGTCATGGTCGGCGTTCACGGTCGGAGGTCGTCACGCAGGTCGGCGGCGTCCTCGAGGTAGACGTGGTGCAGCTCGCCGCGTGACAGGGTCGAGTTGAAATGGACCATCACCCGGATGCACAGGGGCTTGGCGTCGGCCACGTCGAGCTCCTGAGCGCAGATCAACGGGACGTCGCCGAGGCCGACCTGCCGACCGGCCAGCGCGGGGAACGCCGAGTGCACGTCCGGAGTCGCCGTGAACAGGATCGAGATCAGGTCGTCGTGCTCGATCGAGTTGGCGGCGAACAGCTCGCCGAGAAGCACGCGGACACGCCCGAGCAGGTGCTCCTTCTCGTCGACGTCGAGGGTCGTCGCGCCGCGGAGGGCCAGCACCGAGGTCATGGACACGGCGGCGAGATTACCTGTGCTCCTCGTCGGCCCCCGAACCCCTTCCGCTCCTCGATCCGCCTGACCCGTCTGACCCGTCTGGTCCGTCGGAACCTTCAGACTCGGCCGACGGGCCCGACCCGCTCCGAGCGTCGCGGCCGACGGACGCGGCACGCTCCAGCGCCCGGACCTCGTCGAGGGTGAGCTCCCGCCAATCCCCCGGCCGGAGCCGGGAGTCGCGGAGTGGGCCGATACGGGTGCGCACCAACCGCAGCACGGGGTGTCCGACCGCGTCGCACATCCGGCGCACCTGGCGGTTCCGCCCCTCGTGGATCGTCAGACGCAGCACGCCAGGGTGCAGTTCAGACACCCGAGCGGGAGCGGTCGGACCGTCCTCCAGCTCCACCCCCTCCCTGAGCGCACGCAACGCACCGCGGCCGGGCCGACCCTCGACCTCGGCGATGTACTCCTTCTCCACTCCGAAGCTCGGATGGGTGAGCCTGTGGGTGAGCTCCCCGTCGTTGGTGAGCAGCAGGAGCCCCTCCGTGTCGAGGTCGAGACGCCCGACAGGGTGGACCCTGGGTTCGGCAGGGACCATCTCGACGACCGTGGGGCGACCCTGCGGGTCCGCCGCCGTCGTCACCACGCCGAGAGGCTTGTTGAGCAGGTAGTGGACGAGACCCGGCGCCACACCGATCGGCGTTCCGTCGACGGAGACGCGCTGGGCGTCGATCAGCACCCTGGCGCCGAGGACCGCCACCTCGTCGTCGACGGTCACCCGGCCATCGGCGATCAGATCCTCGCACACCCTGCGACTGCCGAACCCGGCGCGAGCGAGGACCTTCTGGAGACGTTCACCGTCCCCGCCCGGGCCGCGCGATCCGGTGTCGACCATCGGGCCGTCAGCCGGAGCGATGCAGGTCGTCGACCCCGTCGGCGCCCGCCGTCGGATCGACTCCGGAGACCTCGGCGGTCAGCTCGTCCAGGTCGATCACGACGTCGATGTCGTCGGGCGATCCGCCGACGGCCGGTCGATCCAAGGGGCCACCCGCGTCCTCGCCGGCCCCGTCGGATGCGACCCAGTCGGATGCGGCCCCGTCCGGTGCGCTCCCGTCCGGCGCCGCCCCTTCCGCATGGGTCTCGTCCGGCGTGACACGCAGACCGTGTTCGAGCAGCTCGACCACGTCGGCACCCGGGATGAAGTCCCCCAACGAGGGCAGCTCCTCGATCGAGTCGAGGCCGAGCCTCTCGAGGAACAGCGAGGTGGTGCCGAACATGGACGGTTGGCCCGGACCGGGATCCTTGCCAACCTCGGCGATGTAGCCACGCTGCTGCAACGTGCGAACGACACCGTCGACGTTGACACCGCGGATGGCAGAGACCTGCGCCCGCGAGATGGGTTGCTTGTACGCCACGATGGCCAGCGTCTCGAGTGCAGCAGCAGAGAGGCGGGCGGTCTGGCCTCCGAGGATGAACCGCTCCACGTACGGTGACAGGTCCGCGTGGCTCTGGAAGCGCCATCCACCCGCCACCCGGACGAGCTCGAACCCGCGTCCGTCCTCCTCGTACGACGCTGCGAGCCCGCCCAGCAGATCTTCGACCTGCTGGGTCGAGCGCTCAACGAGCTGAGCGAGGATGCCGACCTCGACAGGATGCTCGGCGACCATCAACACGGCTTCGATGGCACGACGGGACTCGTCGTCGAGAGGCGGGACCTCCAGCGGATCGGCCGGGGCGGGCGCCTCTGGGGCAGGCTGTCCGGACGCAGGCAGCTCACCGGAGGGCGTCGGGTCCACAGGTTCGGGCATGTCAGCCATCGTAGGCATCGACCAGCATGAGGTCCGTGGCCCCAGCGTCGGCGCCGGCGATCCACACCACCTGGATGTCGCCGAAGGTCTCGGGCTGATCGAGGTCGACCATCCCCTGCTTGAAGAGCTCGAGGATGGCCAGGAAGTGCACGACCACGTCGAGCCGATCCACCAGCGACGACGTCAGCTCCCGGAACGAGACCCGACCTCTGCGTGGCAGCTCGAGGCACAGGTCCGCCACGGTGTCGACCACGCTGATGCGGATCGGGGCGACGTGGAACAGGTCGATCCTGGGCAACGGGCGAGGTGTGGTCGCCCGTTGGAAGGCGGCGAACAGCTGGTCGGGGGTGACGCCCTCGAGCATGTCGGGAGCGACGTCCCAGAAGCGGTCGTCGGGGCCGACCGTCCTCGGCACCGAGCGCGAGGCGTCGGCGTGGAGGGCGCCGAGCATCCCGGCCGCGTCCTTGAAGGTCTTGCACTCGAGCAGCCGGGCGAGGAGCAGGTCCCGTTCCTCCCAGAGCGAGAGGTCTTCGTCGACGTCGACGTCGTCGTCGCCGGGAAGGAGTCGCTTGGTCTTGAGCTCGACGAGCGTCGCTGCGATGAGGAGGAACTCGGTGGCGACCTCGAGGTCGAGCTGCTCCATCCTGGCGAGCTCGACGAGGTAGGCGTCCACGATGGTGGAGAGCGAGATGTCGTACAGATCGACCTGCTCGCGGAGGATCAGGTGAAGGAGGAGGTCGAACGGCCCCTCGAACACCGGCGTGCTGACGGCGTAGCCCACGGGAGACATCGTAGTACCCCGACGACCCCCCAAGTCACACCCGTGTGATTTGGCCCGCTGGCGACCGGTCGCTCGCTCCTCGCTCCTTCGCCGGCCCCGTCGAGCAGAGCTGCCTCCGAGCGCTCCACAAACATGTCCGGCGTAGAGCCGGGCCGCCGGTACGCTCGCCGGTCATGCCCCGCGTCTTCTCCGGCATCCAGCCCACTGGCGACCTCCACCTCGGGAACCTGTTGGGAGCGGTCCGGAACTGGGTCGAGGACCAGCACCAGTCCGACAGCGTCTACTGCATCGTCGACCTCCACGCCCTCACGGTTCCCAAGCCCCCGGGCGAGGTCGGTGAGCGGACACTCGAGATGGGCGAGACGCTCCTCGCCTGCGGCCTCGACCCCGATGCCTGCACGCTGTTCGTGCAGAGCCACGTGCGAGAGCACTCCGAGATGGCCTGGCTCCTCCAATGCGTCACGAGCATGGGCGAGCTCCGCCGCATGACGCAGTTCAAGGACAAGTCCGAGCGCAGCGAGTTCATCTCCGCCGGCCTGTTCACCTACCCGGCGCTCCAGGCCGCCGACATCCTCCTCTACGACACCGACCGGGTTCCCGTCGGCGAGGACCAGCGCCAGCACATCGAGCTCGCCAGGGACGTCGCGACGAGGTTCAACGCCCGTTTCGGCGAGACGTTCGTGCTCCCCCAGGCCACCATCCCCCGCGCCGGCGCCCGTGTAATGGACCTCCAGGACCCGACCTCGAAGATGTCGAAGTCGGCCGACTCCGACGCCGGGGTGGTCTACCTGATGGAGGACCTCTCGACGACCGCCAAGAAGTTCAGGCGCGCCGTGACCGACTCCGACAGCGACGTCCGCTTCGACCCCGAGGCGAAGCCCGGGGTGTCCAACCTCCTGTCGATCCTCGGAGCCGTCACGGGTGACAAGCCCGAGGACCTCGCCGATCGCTACACGCAGTACGGCCCACTCAAGAGCGACACCGCCGACGCCGTCGTCGAGCTCCTGAGGCCGATCCAGGCCCGCTACGCCGAGCTGGTGGACGACCCTGACGGCACCCGGGCCCTGTTGGGGGTCGGAGCCGACAAGGCAAGGGCGATCGCGTCGGGCGTGTACACCCGGG
The DNA here is from genome assembly GCA_964575165.1 of uncultured Aquihabitans sp. Taxonomy (GTDB): domain Bacteria; phylum Actinomycetota; class Acidimicrobiia; order Acidimicrobiales; family Microtrichaceae; genus Dermatobacter. The sequence goes on from CAZNQK010000021.1 coordinate 15,866, forward strand.
CGGCCGAGCACATCGGCCTCCTCCCACGCTCCTGAACCCACTCCCCCTCTTCAGATCCAGCGTTTTGTGTGTATCTCACGTCGTCTGACGACGTGAGATACACACAAAACCCTCTCTTTCGAGAGTCAGAGGCGACCGTCGTCGGCGAGCTGGAGGATCCGCCCCATCTCGACCGGAACGGTCCAGTCCTCCTCCGGGTGGTGGTGCTCTGCGGCCCAGGCCACGACGCGGTCGTCGGACCCCGCCACCCGCAGCAGGTCCGCTCCCAGCTCCGGGTACTGGAGGTACAGACCCACCTTGCGGGTGAAACCCCGGGTGTCGGCCCACGAGGCAGCCATGTCGTGACCACCGATCCAGCCCGACAACGTCGCCACGGCCCGACCGTAGGTCCCCAGTCCGACCACCGACTTGCCGACGTCGTGCAGCAGCGCGGCGGCCATCACCCATCCCCGATCGGCGTCGTCGTCGGATCCGTCACGATCGAGGTGCGCATCGACGGCACGGGCGACCCCGACCGCGTGGCGACGGTCGGCCGACGACATCCGGCGGAAGCACACGGCCTCGTGGTCGCTCAGCCAACCCTCCGCCCACTCGGTGTCCTCGGCGGACGGCGCCGACCCGATCACCGAAGCGAAGAAGCGTGACACCCGATGCGCCGGACGCAGCTTCCTCTCGTTCACGACGGAACCTCGTTCACGACGGCCCCACAGCGGTGCGCCGGACCGCCCTGGGATGGGCGTCGCGGTACGCCTGCATGAGCCGCTCGGTCGCGACACGCGTGTAGATCTGCGTCGTGCTCACCGACGCGTGTCCGAGGAGCTCCTGGACCGTCCGGAGGTCGGCACCGTTGTCGAGCAGATGGGTCGCGCACGAGTGACGAAGCACGTGCGGGCTGATCTCGACGGTGAGCCCTGCTGCCCGCGCCCAGCGACGGATCGCGTCCCACACGGCCTGACGCGCGATGCGCCGGCCACGGCGACCGAGGAAGACGGCGTCCGCAGAGTCACGATCGGTGCGCCCGTCGCCGAGCAGGACCGGTCGTGCCGTGTCGAGGTACCCGCGCAGGGCCTCCTCCGCGGGACGACCCACCGGCACCAACCGCTCCTTGTCCCGCTTGCCGAGGACACGGGCGAAGCCCGCGTCGAGGTCGAGGTCCCCGAAACCCAACCCGCAGGCCTCCGACACCCTCATGCCGCTGGAGTAGAGGAGCTCCAGGAGGGCCCGGTCACGAACCGCCAGCGCGTGGGCGACTGGATCGGGACCAGGCGTGTCTGCCGCGGAGCACACCGCGTCGAGCAGCGCTGTGATCTGCGCCTCGGACAGGCCCTTAGGGAGTGCGGCGGGACGCCGCGGCGGCTCGATCTCCGTCGTGGGATCCGACGGAGCCAGTCGCTCGACGGCGAGGAACCGGTGAAGCGAGCGCACGGTGCCCAGGACCCGGATCACCGAGCTCGGTGCGAGTCCGCTCCCTCGGAGCTCCGTCGAGAACGACGCGACGTCCTCGGCGGTGACCTCGTCGAGCTCGCGACCGCGGGGAGCGAGGAACGCTGCGTAGCGCCGAAGGTCCTGGCGGTAGGCGCGCAGGGTCAGGAGCGACCGTCCCTTCTCGACGACGAGATGCGTGAGGAACGGCTCCGCGGCACTCGGCACGCCGTCGTCGGAACACCGGGGGGCGGTGATCATCCGCCGGCGCTCCCCTCCACCTGTCGCAACGCCTGGAGAAGGCCGATCACCGTCTTCGCGTCGGTGATCTCACCCGCGGCGATCAGATCCGGGACATCGGCGAGACGCACACGGACCTCCTCCATGTGCGTCTCCTCGATCCCCTGACGGTCCCTGCTGGTGGGCGACAGTCCGGTCGCCAGGAAGACGTGGCTCTCCTCGTCGCAGAAGCCCACTGAGTTGTGGAAGGTGGCGAGGCGCACGAGCCGGGCGGCCGACAACCCGACCTCCTCGACGAGCTCTCGTCGGGCGGTGACCTCGAGAGGCTCGTCGGGCACGTCGCGCTTGCCGGCGGGGATCTCGAGAAGGGTCGCATCGAGCGGAGCACGGTACTGACGGACCAGGACGACGGTGCCGTCGTCGAGCAGCGGCACCACCGACACCGCTCCCGGATGCCGGACGACGTCGCGGTCGAACCGCTCGCCGTCAGGGGCACGGAACGTCGAGCGGTAGAGCGAGATGACGTGACCCTCGTGGATCAGGTCATCGGCTATGTGGACGAAGCCGTCGGTGTCGGCACCGAACGACGTCTCCGTCACGAGCGACTCGCCGGCGTCGCCGGAACCCCAGCCGCCTCGTCGATCACGATCGGGATCAGCTGCGGGTTGCGTCCTCGGGAGCGTTCCAGCGCGGCGCCGACGAACCCGTCGAACAACGGGGCGGGACGTGTCGGACGGCTCGTGAACTCGGGGTGCGCCTGCGTGCCGACCCAGAACGGATGGTCCTCGAGCTCGATGAACTCGACCAGCCGACCGTCGGGCGAGGTTCCGGAGCAGTGGAACCCGGTCCCCTCGAAACGACGGCGGTACACGGGGTTGAACTCGTAGCGGTGGCGGTGGCGCTCGGACACCACCTCCTTGCCGTAGAGCTCGGCGACCCGGGACCCCGGCTCGAGCTGGGCGATGTAGGCGCCAAGGCGCATCGTGCCGCCCTTGTCGGTCACGTCGCGCTGGGAGTCCATCAGGTCGATCACCGGGTACGGCGTCGACGGGTCGAACTCGGTCGAGTTCGCACCGGTCATCCCGAGGACGTTGCGGGCGAAGTCGACGGTCATCACCTGCATGCCCAGGCACAGACCGAGACACGGCATCTGGTGCTCGCGCGCGTAGGCGGCCGCTGCAACCTTGCCCTCGACCCCGCGCTCGCCGAACCCGCCGGGGATGACGATCCCGTCGAGGTCGCGGAGCTTGTCGGCGGCGAGAAGGCCCTCGACCTCCTCGGCCTGGATCCAACGGATCTGCACGTCCGCGCCGTGTTGGAAACCGGCGTGCTTCAGCGCTTCGACGACCGACAGGTAGGCGTCGGGGAGGCTGACGTACTTGCCGATGATGCCGATCTTCGTCGGAGCGGTCGCCTCGTTGACGCTGCGCACCAACCGCTGCCAGTCCGTGAGATCCGGCTCCACCTCGGGAAGTCCGAGGATCTCGCAGGCGACCCTGTCGAGGCCCTCCTCGTGGAGCACGAGCGGGATGTCGTAGAGGCTGCTGGCATCGGCCGCGTTGACGACCGCCTCGACGGGGACGTCGCACAGAGCCGAGATCTTGCGCTTGAGGTCCGAGGAGATCGCCTCCTCGGAGCGGCAGACGATGGCGTCGGGCTGGATACCACGACTGCGCAGCTCGGTCACGGAGTGCTGCGTCGGCTTGGTCTTCTGCTCACCCGACGGGCCGATGAACGGCACCAGCGTCACGTGCACGTAGCAGACGTTCTGACGACCGGCGTCGAGGCGGAACTGCCTGATCGCCTCGAGGAACGGGAGGATCTCGATGTCGCCGACCGTGCCGCCGATCTCAGTGATCACCACGTCGGTGCCGTCGACCGCCAGACGGGAGATGCGGCGCTTGATCTCGTCGGTGATGTGCGGGATGACCTGCACGGTCTTACCCAAGTACTCGCCACGGCGTTCCGCGGCGAGCACCGCCTGGTAGATCGAGCCCGTCGTTGCGTTGGAGTCGTGGGTGAGCTCCTCGTCGATGAACCGCTCGTAGTGGCCGAGGTCGAGGTCGGTCTCTCCCCCGTCCTTGGTCACGAAGACCTCGCCGTGCTCGAACGGGTTCATCGTGCCCGGGTCGACGTTGATGTACGGGTCGAGCTTCTGCATCGTGACCCGTAGACCACGGGCCTTCAGCAGTCGGCCGAGGGAGGAGGCCGTCAGCCCCTTGCCGAGGCTGGATGCGACGCCGCCGGTCACGAAGATGTGCTTGGCCACAACTGCTCCTGGGTCGTTTGGTCGAGGCTATCGCGACCATGGAGGGGTGTTCGCGGAGCACCCTCACTCCCAACGGTCCGATCGGACTGTCGAAGCACGAACTCGGGTCGTCTCGCGCCCACATAGGCCGTCAGATGACCCGAGTTCGCTGGGGTGAGGGGGTCACTACAGTCGAGAGCGTGATCCGCGCCACAGCCGTCGTGTCCGCCGTCCTGCTCGCACTGACCGGGTGCAGCAGCTCCGAATCGGCTGACGGCGGACACCGCGACGACACGACGAGCTCGACCACGACCAAGGCGCCCCGACCCGATGCGTCATCGGTCACGGAGCTCCTCGCCGTCGACCACCCGATCGTGCTCGCCCACGCCGGCGGCGACGACATCCACCCGCACGACACGCCGTTCGGCTTCGACCGATCGGCCGAGGCCGGGGTGGACGCGCTCGACATGGACGTCCAGATGTCGGCCGACGGCGTGCTCGTCGTACAGCACGACGACACCGTCGACCGCACCACGAACGGCACCGGCGAGGTGGCGTCCATGACCTACGACGAGCTGAACGCCCTCGACGCCGCGTACTGGTTCACGAAGGACTGCACCTGCAAGGACCGTCCCAACGAGGACTACATCTACCGCGGGGTCCGCACCGGGGACCGTCCGGCACCGAAGGGCAGCCAGCCCGACGACTTCGCCATCACCGGCTTCGAGAAGATCGCGAAGAGCCACCCGGGTTGGGTGCTGAACGTCGAGATCAAGGGCGAGGCACCCGACGCCCTTCCCGCCGCCGCAGAGCTCGCCCGTCTGACGAAGGAGCTCGACCTGACCGACCGGATGGTCGTCACGTCGTTCGACGACGACGTGGCCGAGGCCTACGCGGCGGCCGCACCCGGCGTCTCCATCACACCTGGACTGAGCGCGACCACGGCCTACGTGCTGAGCAAGCAGCTCCCACCGTCGGGCCGGACGATCCTCCAGGTGCCACCCGAGTACGAGGGGCTCGAGGTCGTCACCGAGGAGCTCGTCGAGCGGGCCCATGCCGACGGCCTCGTGCTGTGGGTCTGGCCGAACGACGCCGAGTGGGAGAACGCCGACGGCTACGCGAAGCTGCTCGACCTCGGGGTGGACGGACTGAACGCAGCCGACCCGGTCACGGCGCTCGAGGTGGTCCGCTCCCGTTCCTGACCGACCGGCGACGTCGTCCGGCAGCCGTCTCCCCGCCGACTCAACCGGTCCGGCGGGATCCGAGTCGGTCGAGCCAGCGCAACGGACCCACGGCGTCGATCACAGAGCTGTAGGAGACGACCTCGCTCAACAGGTTCAGGCCCAGGAACACCGCGACCACCACCCAGCGCTGGGCCGGGTCCTTGAACGCGACCAGCGCCGCCACTCCGCACATCGCGCCGAGAGGGTTCGCACCGGCGTCACCGAGCATGACCCGCTCACGCAGATCGACCGTCAGGAGTCCGATGCCCGCACCTATGGCGACGGCCGGCATCAGCAGGACCGAGCTCCACGCCACGACGGCCAGCACGACGAACAGCACCGTGGTCACCTTGATCGCACGACCGGGTGCCCTGTCGAAGAGGTTCCCGAGGTTGGCGGCAAGCGCGACCGTCGCCCCGTCTCGCAGCAGGCCGACCACCGTGCCGTTCGACTGCTGCATGACCGACACCGTGAGCACCCCGACCGCTGCGCCTCCGGCCAGCTTGACCATGCCGCTCGTCACCTCTCCCCGGCGCAACGACGAGAGGTGTCCGCGGAAACCACCGGACTGGCCGACACCGCCGATGTCGTCGAAGAGGCCCAGCAGCGTGAAGCCGGTCGCTGCGACGACGGTTCCGGCCGTCAACAGGTCCCAGAACGCGATCACATCGTCGGCGGCGACCACGACCCGTGCCAGCGCCGCCGCCATCAGAACGGTCACGGGGATGAGCACGCCGACCGAGGTGACGAGCTCGGCACCCCGGTAGTTGGTGCGTCGGAAGGCCTCGGCGTCGAAGCTGCGTTGGGTCAGCACCCACAGCGAGGCGGAGGTGACGGCTCCGATCAGCAGACCGAAGGCCACCGTGATCACGGTGGGGACCTCATGCCGGTTCCGCCTCGTCACCTCGACCGAGCCCCAGGACCAAGTACGCCGTGTACGGAAGCGCGACGGTCAGCATCAGCGCGGGGATCGCCACCCCCGAGTCGTTGACGGCCCAGGCGAGGACGCCGAGCGTCAGTCCCGAGATCCCGAACGCCCTGAAACCGCTGTGGTCGGTGTTCAGTCGACGCAGCATCCTGTTCGGTCGCCAGGTGAGGTAGCCGATGAACAGCAGCGCCATGGGGATCACCAACGTCCAGACCGTCGAGGTCAGGATGCTCATGTTGGCCTCGAGCTTCCGCTGGAGGATGACCGCCCCGTCTCCGTCGAGGAGCTTCTGGGCGAAGCGGCCGAGGTGGGTCCGCGAGTCGACGGGTCGTGCCAGGTCGACGGCGGCGAACAACACGAGCACGCCCACGGTGCACACACCGATCAGAGCCACGATCCGGGCGTGGATGCGGACGCCGGCGAGGATCAGCACGCACACGGCGAACGCCGGGATCGATGCCAGCACGCCGCCGACATCGGAGCCCCAGAACGGCGCCCCGTCGACGACCACGACCAGACCGAAGACGGCGACCGACGCCACCACCCGCTGGCCGTCGCCGGAACCCGGCCATCGCCGTCGCCACAGCTCCCACCCTCCCGAGACGACGACGAGAGCGGAGATCGTGAGGATCGCGAACGCCTGGTTGCCGAAGCCGGCGAAGCGGCCGGCGACGATGGGCGAGTACCCGAACATGGTGTTCAGCTGGAGCGAGGCACCCGTCAGGGCGTCGATCACGAGGACGATCACGGCGAGCAGGCACAGGAGCACCGGCGGACCGACCGGGTCGCGTCGTCCGATCGCCCACGCCGACGCGGCGAGGGCGACCGACCCGGCTGCCACCGCCACTCCGAAGGTCGCGGTGAGGAACGCGTCGTAGGGCAGGAGCCCCGACAGGAACATCATCGAGGGGGTCGCGACGACGGCGAGGGCACAGAACCGCAGAAGGTGCACGAGCCGTTCCGACGGGGACGCCCGACCGATCACCCACATGACGGCGAGCAACAGGACCACGAGCGTGACGATGAACGCGACGGTGATCGGGCCGGTGACGTCGTCGCGGAACAGCGCCCGCTCGTCGTGGCGGACCATGATGTCGACCCGTTCCGACCGCGTAGCTGTCGACGCCGCCGTCACGATCGGTGTGTCGTTCACTGACTCGGGAGGAACGACGTCGTAGCCGTCGAGCACCGTCGCAGCGATGTCGGTGAGGGTGACGAACCCTGCACGTCGAGTGGTCGGTGATCTCGCCCAACCCCTCTCGATCCCTGGACCCTGCATGCCGAACACCGTCAACTGCTCGGCGTCGAGCGGCGCCGTCGGACCGACGACGATCACCAGGTCGCGGGTCGGGTCGACCGTCCCCAGGAGGCGGCCGAACACGGCGTCGGCTCGCTCCAGAGCTCTCCTGAACTGCGCGTCTCCCTGCTCGACGGTGCTCTCACGTCGAGCCTCCTCGGCGCGCTCGAGATCGGACAGCTCGACGAGTTGCACGTCGGCCTCGTCCCAGACCCTCTCCACCGACGTCACCAAGGCGTCCGCATCGGTCCGGACGCCGAACGGGGCCGCTGGATCGGCGACGAGGAGCGTCGATGCGACGTTGCCGACGGCGACCTGACCGTTCCGGTCCATCGCACCCAGAGCCACCTCGCGCCCGGGCGCGACGTCGAGGAGGCCGACATCCGCGTTGCCGACCACGCCCATGTGCCGGCCCGCTCCCTCCAGGGCGGACGCGAGGCTCCCGGGAACCGCTCCGTAGAGCAGCTCCGAGTTCCGCGCGACCTGCTCGGCGATCGTGAGCGCGACGATCTCGCCCGTCGGCTCGATCCCCGTTCGTCGCCGATACACCTCCCCGGCGGTCCCGGAGGGCGTCGCGTCGCCCACCTCCGAGGCCCAGCCAGCCGTGCTCGGGTCCATCGCGTCGGCGCGGTTGCCCGCACCGATCGTGAGGTAGGCATCGGCTCCGTCGGTGCGGGGGCCGACGGTGCGCGTGCTCATGGACGCCACAGCTGCGCCGTCCATGAAGGCGCTGAGCCTGGGTGGAGAGACGTCGCGGAGCTCGGACCACGTCACGCGAGGCACGCTGACGACGAGCACACGTCGGACATCGCCACCGTCCGGCGCCGATGCCCCGGCGAGCCCACCCGTCGCCAGAGCGACCGACGCAGCCAACGCAGCCGCCGACACGGCGCCGAAGGCCGCGCTGCGGCGTCGCCTCCTCACGCCGTCGCCCCGACAGGGCCGACCAGCTCGGAGTAGACCTCGGCCACCTGCGACGACAGCACCACCGGATCGAAGCGGTCAGCCGATCGGCGGCGTGCTTCGGCTCCGGCATCGGCAGCGGCGGCCGGGTCCGCGAGGAATCGGCCGAGTCCCTCGGCCAGCTCCTCGGGGTCGCCGATGGCAGCGACGTGGCCGGCTCGGCCGTCGCCGAGCAGGTCCGATGCCAGGCCGACGTCGGTGCTGACGACGGGAACACCGAGCTGCATGGCCTCGACCAGCACCAACGGGATCGCCTCCCAGACCGAGCTGAGCGCCATCACGTCACATGCCGCGATCCAGTCGACAGCGTGCGGGTCGAACCCGACGAAGGTCACGGACCCCCCGATCCCCTCTCCGTCGGCGAACCTCATGAGCGACTCACGATCCGGTCCCTCCCCGACGATGGCGAGGTGAGCGTCGGGAACGACACGTCGGAGGTACGTCCACGCGCGCAGCAGGGTCGGAAGGTCCTTCTGCGGATGGAGTCGGGCGACGCAGACCACCAGTGGAGTGTCGTCGCTGACGCCGAGCGTGTGGCGGATCTCGGAGCGTGACCTCTCGATCTCCGGGGGCGGCGATGCCGGCACCACGATCCGGACGCTCTCGCGTCGGACCGAGGTGCTGAGACCGTCGGCGATGTCCTGGGTGGGAGCGATCACGCGGTCCGCCCTGGCCAGGACCTCGGCCTCGAGTCGGCGACGCAGGCGCTGTGCCGGCCCGGACGGACCGTCGAGGACGACGTTGTGCACCGTCACGACCAGGGGAAGCGCCGGTCGACCCCGCACCGCGACCCACGCCGCCTTGAGGCCGTGTGCGTGCACCAGCGTGCTGCTCCTCCGCCAGGTCCGCAGCTGACGCCGGGCTGCCAGCAGCCGCGCGGGCGACAACCCGTCAGGGACCTCGACGGTTCCAGCTGTCGCACCGAGGCCGTCGAGCACCCCGGCCGGACCGACCACCGGCGCATCGACGCCGAGATCCTCCAGATGGCGGGCGAGGGTCGCCACGTGGACCCTGATGCCACCGGTCGACGGACCGAGCAGTTGCAGCGCCGTCGTCACGTCGGTCCCTCGATCCGCCCCGGATCACCGCCGAGGGACCGCATCACGGTCGTCGGTCCCGGACCACCGAGGAGGCGAAGGGTCCCGAGCAGGACGGCGATCAGCAGTGCCGAGCCGACCAGGCAGGCCACCAGCGCCTCCGGGACCCCGTCAACCGGGATGCGGCTGACCACGACGTAGGTGACGGCCGCTGCTGCGACCGTCGCGAGGACGGAGCGCGTGAGGGGTCGACCGACCGCCGGGATCCGGGACCCGTGACGGTGCACCGTGCACCGGACCGACCACGCGAGCGCCCCGGCGCCCAGCAGCTGGGAGATGCCGTAGCCGAGGCCGATCGCCGTGATCCGACCGGTGTCGGCCGCGCCGGCGACGAACGCCGTCATCAAGCCGGTCCCCAGGACGGCGACGCCCAGGTTCACCAACGTCGGGGTCCGGGTGTCGTGGTAGGCGTACGCGACCCGGGTGAGGAGCAGGATGAGAGCGAAGCCCGGGATGCCGACTGCGAAGCCGGCGATCGCTCCACCCACCTCGACGACCTGCCCCGACGCGTGGCCGAGGGCCAGCAGGTGCGCCGCCGGCGCTCCGAGAGCGACGAGGGCGCCGGCCGACGCGATGGTGAGGAGCGCCACCGACCTGGTGGTCCGCGCCACCTCGTCACCGAAGTCGCCCCAGCGCTCCTTGCGCACGTCACGGGCGAGGTCCGGGAACGCCGTGGTGAACATGGGGACGGCGAAGAGCGACACCGGCAGCATGAACAGCACGTACGCGAGTTGGTAGACCACCACACCGCCCTCGACGCTGTTCGACAGGTACAGGACCACAACGAGCAGGGCCTGGGAGCAGGCCAGGAAGCCTGCGGCCCAGGCACCCTGCCGAGCCAGGCGGGCCAGCACTGGATCGCGGAGCCTGAACGACGGCCTCAACCGGATGCCGTGACGCCACACCGCGACGACCGGGACCGCGCAGAAGGCGACGACGCCGAGGAGGGTTCCGACGGCGAGCACCAGCTTCTGCGGTGTCGTCAGGTCGAGCGACGGCTCGGCGCCGCCGCGCATGGCGCCGAAGAGGAGGTAGGTGCCGATGACGACGACGTTGTTCACCGTCGGGGCGAACACCGGCTGCCAGAAGTGGCCGGTGGCGTTCAGCAGCGCGGCGGCCACCATGCTCGCCGCGTAGAACAGCACCTGCGGGAGGAAGAACCAGAGGAGGAAGGTACCGAGCTCGACCTCGGCCGCCCGGATCGACGGATCGTCCACACCCGACACGAGGCGGCCCATGAGCCACGAGGCCGTGACGACCCCCGCTGCGACCACGGCGGCGAGCATCGTCAGCATGGCCCCGAGGATCACGTTCGCCGTGTGCTCCGCCTCCTCCCTGGAGCGGTCGACGGCGTCGACGAGGATCGGGATGAGCACCGACTGGAGGACGCCGGCCGCGAACAGCTCGAACAGCACGTTCGGCACCGTGTTCGCGCTCTGGTAGGTGTTGCCCAGGTACGAGGTGCCGAGCACAGCGGCCACCACGATCAGGCGGGCGAACCCCGTGCCCCGGCTCACGACCGTGAAGACGGCCATGACCGTGGCGTCGCGGTTGCGACGGCGGACGACGCCCGACCGACCGGCCTCCTCGGGCGCGACCGCCCCGTCGGGCAGCTCGGCCGGCGGACCTGCGGACGCTGGTCCGGAGCTCACGCTGCCTCGAGAGTCACGCTGCCTCGCGGATCACGAAGGTGGAACCGTCGGGAACGGCGCCGTGGCACCCACCCCCGTTCCGTAGTGACCCACGCGTCCGGAGTCCCGCTGCTCCGCCATGGCGTACACGAGGGCGATGCGCCCGAAGGACTCCCCGAGGTCGTCGACCGTGCTGAGAGCGTCGGCCACGTCACCCTTCCTGAGCTCAGCGAGCGAGGCTCCCCGCTCCGCCTGCCCCGAGGTCGTGGTCGTCGCCTCGCCGGGAGGGCGCGCCGATGCGGTCTCGGCGACCACCATCGTCCTCGGTGAACGGTTGGACTCGCTGGTGGCCAACGTCGTCACCACGCCGTCGTCGGTGGTGCCGCCACGACCGTCCACCACGACGTACCGGTAGCCGGAGCCCCTGGGGAAGTTGTCCTGGGATCCGACCTCGGAGTCGACGACCGTGAGCAGGCCGAGATCCGACAGCGCTCCCACGTAGAGGCGTGCTGTGTCGGCGTCGACCGGTGACGGGGCGACGCTCGGCGACTCGGGAGCTCCTGTCACGGTGGTGGTCGTCGTCGGCACCACAGGTGGCGGCGGGGCAGCAGAGAGATGGGCGAGCGCGGTTCCGAGATCTGAGGCGATCCGGTCGCGCACCGCAGCCGCGTCCCCCTTCACCCCGAACCGTGCGCGGATCGCGTCGAGCTCGGCGCTCGCCGGTGACGACAGCGGAGGTTGCAGGCGAACGGTCCCAGCCGTCGAGGCCCCCGCGGCTGCGAGTGACGTGCGGGTCGCGTCGAGAACGTCCGCGTCGACGTCGTCGGTCGCCAGGATCACGACGGGCACCGTCGGCAGGCGGTCCGACAGCGCTTCGCTTGCCTCTCCGGCAAGGGCAGCGGCCTGGGCATCGGACCTCGCGAGCTGGTCCTGCGTCGCGTCGAGCTCCCCGCCGCGGCGGCGGTACGCGCCGTCCAGGTCGTCGACCCGGCTGCGCAGGGATTCGACTGTGGCGCGGTCCACGAACGACGCTCCCATCGCAACCCCGACACCGAGGGCCAGGAACACCGCGACGAGGCTGATCAGGTGGAACCGGAAGTTGATCACCGCAACAGGCCCTTCCATGGGATCGATCCGGCGCCGTCCACCACGCCGGTGAGCAGCACCCAGTTGGCTCTGATGAGCAACCGGATCGGCTCGCTGATCAGGATGACGACGGCCATGGCGAACAGGGCGGCGAGGACGAGCAGCAACAGGTCACGCTTGCGGACTCGACCCTGGTAGAGCCGACTCACCCCCTTGGCGTCGACGAGGATCGGGCCCACCTTGATGCGGGTGACCATCGTCGAGGCCATCCCGGCTCGCCCCTTGTCGAGGAAGTCGACCATCGACGTGTGGGTGCCGACGGCAACGATGAGGTCCGCTCCCTTCTCGTAGGCGAGCAGCATGGCGATGTCCTCGCTCGTCCCGGAGGCCACGAACAGGTGGTAGTCCAGCCCGAGGGGGTCGAGCCGCTCCGCACCGGGTGCCCTGCCGTCGCGGTACGCGTGCACGACCAGCTCCGCACCACTGCGGAGGGCACGCTCCGACACCGAGTCCATGTCCCCGACGATCACGTCGGGGACGACTCCCTCGTCCATCAACGCGTCCGCGCCGCCGTCGACGGCCACCACCACCGGCCTCATCTCGCGGAGGTAGGCGGTGCGTCGCAGGAGTCCGAGGTCCTCCTTGTAGCCCGCCCCTCGCACCACGATCAGCACCTGCCGCCCGGTCCAGTCCTGGTCGATGTCGGGCAGGTCCAGGTCGTCGTCGAGGAGATCCGTGTTCTGCTCGAGGTACTCGACGGTGTTCTCGACGAACCGGTTGAGCTCCTTGCCCAGCTGCGCCCTGCTCCGCTCGTGGACGGAGAGTATCGAGCTCTCGTCCTGGCGCCGACCTGACGCGATCGACTCGCCCGAACGCCGCACCTCTCCGTCCTCGACGTCCAGCACATCGCCCTCGACGACGTCGTCCATGAGCTGCGACCCGAGCTCGTCGAGCAGCGGGATGCCGGCGCGCAACAGCACAAGAGGCCCCTCGTTCGGGTAGCGACCCGACGACGAGCGCGCAGCGTTCAGGACAGCAGCGGGGCGCGTCGCCGCCAGGCTCTCCGCCGCGACGACGTCGATGTCCTCGTGGTCGATCACGGCGATGTCACCTGGCTCGAGTCGGTTCACGAGGTCCTTGGTGCGCCGATCGACACGCGCCGTCCCGGTGACGGCGACGGCCTCTGCCACCTCGGCGGCGTCACGACGTCGGAAGATCCCGGCCATCAGCTCTGACGTCTCTCGGCCGAGGTGGCCAGGAGCTCCTGAGCATGGTCCCGCGCCGTGCTCGAATCCGGCTGGCCGGTCATCATCCGGCTCAGCTCGATCACCCTCGCCTCGTCGGAGAGCTCCTCGACCTCGGTCACCGTCGTCGTTCCGTCCGACCTCTTGACCACCTTCAGGTGCTGGTCCGCGAAGGCCGCGACCTGGGGCAGGTGGGTGACTACGAGGACCTGGCGGTCCTCCGCGAGTCGGGCGAGAGCCGCTCCGACCGCCGTCGCGGCCTCGCCGCCGACGCCGGCGTCGACCTCGTCGAACACCATGACGTCGGGGCCTCCGGTCAGGACCAGCCGCAGCGCGAGCATCACCCGACTCAGCTCGCCGCCGGAGGCCACCTTGCCCAGACCACCGAGAGGCGCCCCCGGGTTCGTGGACAGGAGCAGCTCCACCTCGTCGCCCTCGCCCGGCGCAGCAGATCTGTCCGACACCTCGACCTCGACCCGGCTGCCGGGTAGAGCCAGGTCGCCCAGCAGAACGACCAGCCGCTCGGCCAGCAACGGTGCTGCGGCCCTCCGGGCCGATCCCACGCGTCGCCCCTCTTCCCTCGCCGCCGCCCGCGCTGCGTCGATCTCACCGCCGAGCAGTGCTCTCGTCACGTCGAGCGAGGTCAACTCCTCCAGGCGGCGGCGGGCCTGTTCTGCATGGAGGAGAACCTCGTCCATGTCGTCGCCGTACTTGCGCCGCAGCTCGGCGAATCTCTGACGTCGGTCGCGCACCTCGGCCAGCCGTTCGTCGTCGGGCTCGATCGACTCGGCCGCGGTCCGCAGCGCCGAGATCACGTCCTGGAGCTCCGGAGTCAGAGCGTCGAGCCTCTCGACCTCCTCCTCGAACGGCCGGTGACCACGCAGGGAGCCGACAGCCTCGGCGAGAGCATCGAGCGTGCCACCGTCTCCTCCCAGCCGTTCGAGCACGTCCGACGCCGCCTCCCGGTGGGCGACGGCGTCGGCGAGCAGATCCTCCTCCTCGGAGAGCGCCTCGTCCTCGCCGGGTCGCGGATCCACCGATTCGATCTCGTCCACCTGGTAGCGCAGCAGGTCGATCTCGCGGGCGCGGCTCCGGTCGTCACCACCGAGGTCCTCGAGGCGACGCTCGAGCGCGGCGACCGACGCCCGGGCCGCCTTCAGAGCCTCCGTGTCGATCCCGGCGAAGCGGTCGAGCGCGTCGCGCTGCTGCGCCGGGCGGAGGAGCGCCTGTTGGGCGTGCTGTCCGTGGAGCTCGATCAGGCGACCTCCGACCTCGGCCAGCCCCGCCGCGGTGGACAGGTTCTCGTCGACGTAGGAACGGGAACGGCCGACGGCCGGGACGACCCGACGCAGGACCCGCTCCCCCTCAGCCTCCCCCGACACGGCCCGGTCCACGGCTCCCAGGTCGGGATCTCCCTGGTCGGGAACTCCCCTCTCTGCGTCGTCCCGAGAGCTCCGATCGGACACGAAGAGGCCCTCGACGACCGACTCGGTCGCGCCCGGTCGGACCCGGGTCGGTTCCGGTCGCCCCCCGCACAGCAGACCGAGAGCCTCGACCACCATGGTCTTGCCGGCGCCGGTCTCGCCCGTGACGGCGGTCAGACCGCCCGACAGGGGGATCCGGGCCTCCGCGATCACCCCGAGGTTCCGCACGGCGAGTTCGATGAGCATGACGGCCCGGAGCGTAGAGGACGGCGCCTCAGCGCGGGCCCAGGTGGAACTTCTCTCTCAGGACGGCGTGGAAGTCCCGCTCGCCGAACGTCACCAGCCTGGCGGGCCTGTCGCTCGCCCGGCAGCAGACCGTCGCCCCCGGCTCGAGGGTCGTGAAGGAGCGGCCATCGACCGACACCCCGGCCGGCCTGTCCCCCGACACGGTCACGTGCACCTCACAGTCGGGGCGCAGTACGATCGAGCGGTCGAACAGCATGTGTGCAGCGACCGGCGCCATGAGCACCGCCCTGTGGCGCGGATCGACGATCGGGCCCCGGACCGAGAAGACGTATGCCGTGGATCCCGTCGGAGTCGCGAGGATGAGCCCGTCGGCGACGTAGGACGTGAACGGACGACCGTCGAGCCCGACGTCGAGACGGACGGTGTGACCCATCTCTGACTTCTCGATGACCACCTCGTTGAGCGCCCCCGCCGTCCGGGGCCCGTCCGGCGTCTCGAAGGTGGCCTCTATCCGCATCCTCTCCTCGATGCCGAACGAGCCTGCGAGGAAGCGCTTCAGAGCCACCCGAACACCGGCCGGTTCCACCTCCGTGAGATAGCCGAGTTGGCCGAGGTTGACGCCGAGCACCGGCACGTCCTCCGCGGAGGCCAGGTCCACGGCACGCAGCATCGTGCCGTCACCACCCAGGCTGAGGATCAGATCGACACCGGCCGTCAGCTCGTCGGCGGGAACCCCGAGACGGGTGTCACCCAGCGCCACGGCATCCTCCGACGACACCCGGACCTCGTGACCGCGCTCCACCAACCACTCCGCTGTCGCCCGCGCCAGATCACCCGCCCGCTCCCGGTGCAGAACGAAGCCGAACGCACTCATCGTCGACCGCTCGCTCCGGCGCCCCCGGGTCGCCCGCCGACCACCGTCGCTGCAGCCGGGCTCGCCGTCGACCCCGCCGCCGTGATCCGCACGGCATCGGCGACCGCCGCGTCGATCATGGATCCGACCTCGACCGATCCTGCGGGGTTCCCCGTCGCGACGCGGGTGAGGTGGAGCAGGAACTCGACGTTGCCGTCACCACCCCGGAGCGGAGACACGACCAGTCCGAGCGGGACGGCACCGGCCGACGTCGCCGCGGTGACGACCTGGCCGATCGTCAGACGCCAGATCTCGGGATCACCGATGACGCCCCGCCCCTTGGAGACCGCCGCGCGACCGGCCTCGAACTGGGGCTTGACCAGTAGCACCAACCACCCGCCCGGTGCGGCCGATCGGATCAGCACATCCATGACGACCGACAGCGAGATGAACGAGAGGTCGGCAACGACGGCGTCGTAGGGGTCCGACTGGTCCGGTTCGATGTGGCGGAGGTTGGTGCGCTCGACGACCTCGACCCGGGGATCGGCCCGCAGCCGTTCGTGGAGCTGACCGTGCCCGACGTCGAGGGCCGTCACGACCGCCGCTCCGCGCTGGAGCAGGCAGTCGGTGAACCCACCAGTCGACGCCCCGGCGTCCAGCACCCGCAGACCAGTCGGGTCGAGGCCGAACGCGTCGAGAGCACCTTCGAGCTTCTCGCCCCCGCGCCCGACGTAGCGCCGTGGCTCGCCTGCTAGCAGGACCGGTTCACCTCCGTCGACGAGACGTGCGGGCTTCTCGGCGACGACACCGGACACCAGGACCTTGCCGTCTTCGACGAGTCGGGCGGCAGCGGACCGCGACGGAGCGAGACCACGACGTACGAGCTCGGCATCCAGACGACGGCGCACCCTCGCGAGGCTATCGACGCCCGCCGTCGGCGGAGGTGTCCACGAGCGTCGCCAGGTCGTCCGCCACGCGCCATGGCGTCGGCTCGACGGGCAGGGCGGTCCGAGCGGTGACTCCAGAGAGCACGAGCCCGAACCTCGCTCCGAGTGCTGTCGCCAGGGCGCCGTCGGTCGAGGAGACGTCACCGACCACCACGTCCACCGGTCCGTGTCGATCCACGATCACCTCCGCCATCGGCGCGTGCGGCTTGCCGACGACCTCCGCCCCACGGCCTGCGGCGACGGCCACCGCTGCCACGAGCGCTCCGTTGCCCGGCAGGAGGTGCGGGCCGGCGGGGCCGACCGTGGGGAAGGTGGGGTCGTCGTTGGTGGCCAGGAAGCGGGCACCGTCACGCACAGCATCGGCGGCGAGACCGGCGAGAACCCTGTCCCACGTCTCGTTCGCCCCGACCACGACAGCGCCGAATGACACGGCCCGTCCCCGCTCGGCCGCCTCGGCGGCACCGGTGGCGTCGAGGCCGCTCGATCGGAGATGACCGACGAGGGTTGCGTCCCCCAGCACCAGCACGGCACCGAGATCACGGCATCGTGTCGCCGCCGCATCGGCAGACGTGACCACCGGACACGGGGGCACCCCGGCCGAGCGCAGACGCTCCTCCTTGAGCTCGGGCGACGTGGCGTGGTTCGTGCAGAAGACGACCCGATCACCCCGTCTCAGCAGTTCGCCGACCGCCTCGGCGGATCCCGCGATCGGCTCAGGGCCGCGCCACATCACGCCGTCGAGATCCAGGAGCCACAGAGCCACGTTCCCCCCACACTGGCACACACCGGCGACTCGTCCGGTGGTCAATCCGGGGACGCCGGCCCGGACCGTGTTGGCTCCCGCCACAGCGCCTGTGTCACCCTGTTCGGATTCTCGAGCCGGGCGGATCCCTCTGCCGGCACACCCTCGATCAGCACGGCCCCCGACCCCGATGGTCGGGGATCGGGCGGTCACACACTGGAGGACCCGTGAACCAGGCGCAGTTCGACAAGATCAAGGACGATCCCGGCTTCATCGCCGCACTCGACCAGAGCGGTGGCAGCACTCCGAAGGCGCTGAAGCTCTACGGGATCGAGGAGAACGAGTACTCGGGTGAGGACGAGATGTTCGATCTCATCCACCAGATGCGGTCCCGGATCATCACCAACCCCGCCTTCAACGGCGAACGCATCGTCGGCGCGATCCTGTTCGAGCAGACGATGGACCGTCAGATCGACGGCAAGGGCTCGGCCGAGTTCTTGTGGGAAGACAAAGGCGTCGTACCGTTCCTCAAGGTCGACAAGGGCCTCGCGGACGAGGTCGACGGCTGCCAGCTGATGAAGCCGATGCCCGAGCTGGACGCGCTGCTCGAGCGGGCGAAGACCCACGGCGTGTTCGGCACCAAGATGCGCTCGGTCATCAAGACGGCCAACGAGGCCGGCGTCACGGCGAACGTCGCACAGCAGTTCGAGGTCGGCAAGCAGATCCTGGGCCACGGCCTGGTGCCGATCATCGAGCCTGAGATCGACATCAACAGCCCGTCGAAGGCCGAGGCCGAGGTCCAGCTGAAGGACCGGATCCTGGCGGAGCTAGATGATGTCGAGGGTCAGATCATGTTGAAGCTGACGCTCCCCGAGACAGACGGCTTCTACACCGAGCTCGTCGAACACCCGAAGGTCCTCCGGGTCGTCGCCCTGTCGGGCGGATACTCCCGCGAGGAGGCCAACGCCCGGCTGTCGCGCAACCCGGGAGTGATCGCCAGCTTCTCCCGTGCCTTCACCGAGGGTCTCTCGGCCCAGCAGTCCGACGAGGACTACACGGCAACGCTCGACGCGTCGATCCAGAGCATCTACGACGCCTCGAAGGCCTGACCCATCCGGACCCCCAGC
>CAZNQK010000021.1:34683-35857 GCA_964575165.1 uncultured Aquihabitans sp.
CCCAGCCTGAACTCGGGTCATCGCGCGCCGACATGGGGCGCGACACGACCCGAGTTCGGCGGGGATCAACGACAGTCAGCCCGCGGCGCGGTCGGCTGCGTCGAGGTAGTCCGGATCCACTGCTGAGATCCGCCCGAACAGCATCCGAGCCTGGGGCAGATCCCCCGATCGCTCGTAGAGGTCGCCCAGCGCGTATGCCCTGCGCAGGTGGTGCTCCATCGGCCGCTTCGGCAACCGGAAGCTCTTGCCCAGCAGAGCGATCGCCGCCGCAAGATCACCCTGGTCGGCGAGCGCTCCGGCCGCGACGATCCGACCCTCCGCGACCAACGGTCCCGACGGCGACGCTGCCCTGAGCTCCTCCCACAGCTCCTGGACCTTGGCGTACTGGCCGAGGGCCCGACGGCAATCTGCGAGCACTGGGTGCTGCTCGGTGGAACCGCCGGTGAGCTCGACGAATGCGTCGAGCTCCCTCGCCGCGTCTCGCCAGCGCCCCAGCCGGTACAGCGTCAGGCCGTACAGCTCTCGCGCCTCGGGAAGATCGGGGACCTCGGCGACGACCGTCGACAGCACGCGTCGGGCATCGAGGTACCGTTCAGCCGCATACGCGGTCGTTGCCTCCGACAACATCTCCTCGATCCGTTCGGCGCGTCGGGCGCCGACGAGCTCCACCAGACGTGGAGCATGCACCTTGATGGATCTCGAGCGACGCTTCACCCCACCGGATGTCGAGCTGCGTTTCGATGATCGACGGTCCTCGACGGGACCCTCGTCGATCCACTGCTCCGACTCACGGTCAGGGGCGGCGACATGATCGGGATCCTTCCCACGTCGCCTCGGAGGCGGTGGCACCGGCCGAGTGTCCCGGACACGCCGCCCTCGGGAGGGGGCACTGCCGGCAGGCGTGTCCGGCCGCGACGAAAGGCCCGCGGAGCGACGGGTCCCGCTCCGGCCGTAACCATCTCCGCGGGACTCCCCTGAGTCCGCCCTTCGGACAGGGCCGGCCGAACCGCCCGAACGGCGTCCGGACCTCGAACTCCCGCCCGAACTCGCCGTGAAGCTCGATGCAGCCCGCCGCGACCTGACCCGGGCGGCGTTCCTACGCCTGATGATCGAGCGCTGGCCGGGGTAGTCACGACGCCTCCAGCCAGGCCCGAAGCAGGTCCCGAATCGCCTC